>NZ_JBICUT010000006.1:315912-425736 GCF_043198445.1 Spirillospora sp. NPDC048823
GGGGGCCTGTTACCGCGGCGGGGCCCTTCACCGGTCCGGGGGGCCTAGGTCGCCTCCCGGCGGCCAGGGGGCTTCCGCGCCCCCGCGCCCGCCCCCCCCCCCGGGGGGGGGGGGGGGCCCACGGCGATCCCGGCGTGTGATTTTTCGCCGGGATCGCCGTGGCACGGGTGCGGTTTTTCGGCGTGACCGGTGGCCGCAGTGCACCACGCTGACCTGGGCGGGGGCTCACGTATTGGACCTGGTTTGCGGACGTCCCCGGCATTCCAGCGGACGGACCCTCCGGGAGTGCGCCAGGGAGAAAAAGAGCCTGCGGCCGACCTTAACGGGCCGTCCACAGCGACACCGCGGCCAACGATTAACCCTGACGTAACGGCACTAACCGCACCCGCGGCCGGGGAATGCGCCGGAGTCCCCCGACCCCCGCACGGCAGCTGATCATCGGCTTCACCGGCCGATGTGGATGGATAACGGCCGGTCGACCGGCTACGTAAATCTGTTGCCACCGCCCCGTCCCCGGAAGTCGGCATCCGCGATCCCCCAGGCTGGGACGGCCGGTAGCCGCCCATCCCAAAATCGGGGGATTGCGGCACAATCCCACCGTCGACCCCCACTTCTTCCACCCGGCGTCCGCAACCGGCGGAGGACCATGCCACGCCGCCCATGACCCGACGGGCATGGGGGCTAAAGGTCCGTTCCCGGCGAGACCGCATCTCATCCGGAGTAAGTCCACTGCCCTAAGTGGCCCGCGCCTCGGGCGGAAGGGCAACGGCTCGGGAAGCACATCTCAAACCGGAGGAGGCGTCCGGGACGAGACAGATCCCCGCGCCGATTCGGGGCCGTAACCGGAACGAGCTGGCATTCGCCGCCCGAAGGCGGGGCGTCCGAAACAGAGCGGGCATCTCCGCGAAAGCCCGCCCGGACGGACGAACGCTCTCGGCCCGCCGGGAGCACGGGCCGAGAGCGCCGGGGATCAGCCGCCCCGAGTACCGCCGAAGGCGGCCTGAGAGAGCCTGAGAGGGCCTCAGGGGGCCGATGAATCGGGAAGCTCGCGATTTACCACGAGCGTCCCCGCGAGCCTGTCGTGGAGGGCCTGGCGCCGCGTGCCCTCGTACAGCAGGCCCGCGTTCGCCACCCAGAAGATGCCCGCCACTAGCCCGAGAACGGGAATCGGGCGTACCGCGATCGGCAGCGAATAGACCGCGGCACGCAGAACGGCGCGAGGAAACCCCAAAGGAGCGCTCTCGCCGCCCTTGCCGCCGTGATGTCGTTCGCCTGGGACGGCCAGGACGACCTCTATGCGGGCCAGGCGCTTGCCGAGCGTCCGTCCCCACAGGGCGAGCTGTATCGACTCGTACAGCAACATGAATCCGGCCACGGCGGGTGGAGCGACCACGTCCACCGTGTGCCCGGACACCAGTGCACGAACGACGACGATGACCGGCACGCCGACGATGAGCGTGTCGACGATGCGCGCCAGGAGGCGCTGCCCCGGCTCGGCGAGCGGTGCCGCCATCGCGGCTTACTCCGCGTACTCGTCGTACTCGTGGTACTCGTCGTGTCCGACCCGCTCATCGATGACGAGCGTGCCGGCGAAGCGGTCGTGCAGCGCCTGATGCAGCGGCTGGTCCCAGATCGCCCACAGGTAGGCCATCAGCGCACCCGCCCAGACCAGCACCATCCCGTACGCGGCGTAGTCCCACACCATCACCGCCAGGACGAGGAAGAAGAAGACGCCGACCTGGTACGCCACGTGCGTGATGCCGGCGCGCCATACGGCCTGCGTCATGGTCAGCGGTTGGCCCGCAGGACGCGCCTGGACGATGCCGAGGCCCATGATGCGCTTGCCGAGCGTCCGACCCGACATCGCCAACTGGACGGCCTCGTAGAGGAACGGCAGCACTGACAGGACGCAGAAGAGGGTGAAGATGATGGGCCAGTTCCACACACCCCCCTCGTCCTCGGTGTCGCTGCCTGGCCGGCCCAGGCCGAACGCACCGATGGTCACCGGGAGGACGAGCGCGAACCCGAAGACCGCCACAAGCGCGTTGTCGATGAGCCGGGCGCCCGCCCGCCGCATGATGGGGGCCAGGGCCATCTCTCCGCCCTGAGCCCCGCCGTACTGGTCAGAACCGCCGTACTGGTCGAACGACGCTTCGTACGTCTCGTTGTACGCAGGCTCCTGCGCCCACTGCTGCTGCGGCTGCTGCCACTGCTGCTGCGCGGGCTGCTGCGGTTGCGGCTGCTGCGGTTGCTGCCACTGGGGACCCTGGTACGGGGGTGGCGGGCCGTAAGAACCCTGCCCCTGCGGCGGCTGGTGGCGCCGACGCCCGCGGTTGGGGGAATCGCTCATTGGGTCAGTCCTCCAGGCGAAGCAACATCCGGGTGTTGCCCAACGTATTGGGCTTGACCCGATCGAGGTTCAAGAACTCTGCCACGCCTTCGTCGTAGGAGCGGAGAAGCTCCTCGTACACCTCTGGCGCCACCGGAGTCCCAAGGATCTGCTGGAAGCCGTGGCGCGCGAAGAACTCCACCTCGAAGGTAAGACAGAACACCCTCCGCACGCCGAGTTCTCGTGCGGTCTCCAGGAGGCGGGTGACGATGCGGTGTCCGATTCCGCGTCCGCCGTACCTCTTGTCCACGGCGACGGAGCGGACCTCCGCCAGGTCCTCCCACATCACGTGCAGGGCACCGCAGCCGATGACCGGCCCCGGCGCCCCGCGCTGGACGTCCTCGGCCACCCAGAACTCCTGGACGTCCTCGTACAGCTTCACCGTGGTCTTCTTCAGCAGGCGGCGCCCCGACCCGGCGTACAGGTCGACCAGCCCGCTGATCTCCTGAACGTCGGCGGTACGGGCACGCCGGATCACGACCTCCACAAACAGGCGAGATTATCGAACGCGATCCCCCTACTACAGGGCGGCCCTTGGCGACCTGCGTTTTCACTTGTTCTGGTTGGCATCCAATGCGGGTTCCGTTAGTGTCCTGCGCTGACGTCGGCCATCTGCAGGACTGAGGCCGAACCGCCGAGTCCTCAGGCCGCAGCCAGTGCCCCGAGGAGCCGGGACCCACATTCGGAGCGTCCGGGGGGTATCACCCCTCGTCCCGCAACACGTGGGGTGCAGCTGACTCGGCAGGCGGACGAAGAGAGGAGAATACGTGGAGCCATTGCGCCCCGCTCCCTTTTCACCATCGGCGCGTTCACGCTCCCCGCACTCGCCCCCGAACCGGGCCGCCCGAGTCCGCGGCAAGGGCCGCCTCCGCGCCAGGGCGCTGACCGTCGCCGGCGCGCTCGTCGCCGTTTCGGTCGCCCCGCACGCCGTCCCCGCCGCCCACGCCGATCCGGGGCCGTCCACGAAGGAACTGCGGTCCAAGGCCCTCAAGATCGCCGACGAGCTGGAGAAGCTCACCGAGCAGTACAACGGCCTGAAGGTCAAGCTCGCGCAGTCCCAGCGCGCCGCCAAGGTCGCCGCCGACAACGCCGAGCGGCAGCAGAAGTCGCTGCAGATCGTCCGGGAGAAGGTCAGCACCCTCGCCGCCACCAGCTACATGCAGGGCGGCAGCGACCCCGCGGTCTCGTTCATCGCCTCCAAGGACCCGCAGGCCGTCCTCGACCAGGCCGCCACCCTCCACTACTTCGCCAAGCAGGACAGCACCAGGGTCCTCGGGCTGATGCAGGCCATGCAGGCCGCCCAGCGCGCCCGCAAGTCCGCCGAGTCCCGCGCCGAGCAGGTCAAGGAGCTGCGGACGCAGCTCGAATCGCAGCGCAAGAAGGTCACCGAGACCTACGAGAAGGTCCGCGGCAAGCTCGTCGAGAAGGACCCCACACAGCTCGCCAAGCTCCCCGTCATCGGCACCGGGAAGGCCGCGCAGGCGCTGCGCCTCGCGATGGGCAAGATCGGCCGCCCGTATGTGTGGGGCGCCTCCGGGCCGAGCACCTTCGACTGTTCCGGCCTGACGATGTGGGCCTACAAGCAGGTCGGCATCAACCTGCCGCACTACACCGGCAGCCAGTGGAACGCGGGCACCCACGTGTCGCGGAGCCAGCTCCAGCCGGGCGACCTCGTGTTCTTCTACTCCGACCTCCACCACATGGGGATGTACGTCGGTGACGGCAAGATGCTGCACGCGCCCCGCACCGGCGACGTCGTGAGGATCGCCTCAATGGCCGGACGCCCCTTCGCCGGCGCCGTCCGGGTCGCCTGACCCGGGGAATCCACGGGCGGGCTCCTGAACACCGTCCGCGGCGACGCCCCCTGGCAGGGACCTACCTGTCAGGACGCCGGCGCCGCCGCTGCGGGGTCGGACGGAGTTCGGATGAGTTCGCCACCTGGATTCCTGGTGACGCTCGCCGTCCCCAGGCGAGCGTCGGGGGGTGATTCGGCTAGATGAGCTGCCTTCGGGCCGCCCACACCACGGCCTCGATAGGGGTGTTGACCTCCAGCCGGTCGCAGATCGTCCGCAACCGGCGCCGCAAGGTCCGTGCGCTCAGCTCCAGCTTGCGTGCCGCCACATCGGCGGTGACACCACTGGCGATCTGGGCGAGCAGCCGGATCTCCTCCTCGCTCAGCCCGAAATCGTCGGTGCCACGACGTGCGAGTGTGGCTGTTTCCACTCCGTCCTCCCTCGTCCATGGTGATGACCGCGGGGATGCAGCCGTCCGCTGCACAGGCACGGGTTGGGCCTCGATCTGTACGCGCGTTGGGTTGCCGGGTCCGGAGCCTTCCGGACTTAGATCATCGGGTTCCTTTTCTGTCTCACGAGCCTGGCCGGAGGTGGCCGCCTGGCCGATTGCGGGGTCGTTCGGGGGAACTCCGGGTGACGATTCACTCGTTGGCCAGCCGAGGGGGGCGGGATGAGATCGCCAGCCATCCGCACCCGCCCTTTCTCGTTGGACTCGCCAGATCTCGTCGCGGACGAAGATCGTGAATCGTTTCAAGCTACGCTTCGGCTCGGAACGCTAGGCGGCCGGATCCGGCCCGTCAAGCGCCAGTTCAACACTGTGTGTGGCCGAATGCTCACGATGTGTGACAGATCATTTGCCGGCGCGTACAGTAAAACGCCACTACCTGGGGAAACACCCCCGGAGCGGGACGAGGAGCGAGTTGCCACAGACCAGTATTCGTGAGGTCGCGAGGCGTGCTGGAGTCTCAGTTGGGACCGTTTCGAATGTCCTAAACCGGCCAGACCTCGTGGCCGAAGCCACCCGTAATCGAGTCCGCGCCGCGATCGAGGAGCTCGGATTCGTCCGCAACGAGTCCGCGCGGCGGCTCCGCCGGGGCCCCGAGCGCACCGCGGGCGAGTTCGGCGACGAGCCGCGACGCGCGTTCGGAGTCGTCGTCGAGGACCTCACCAACCCGTACGCGACCGATGTCGCCCGGGGAGCCGAGGCCGCCCTCAACGCGTCCGGCCACGACGCCCTCTGGCTGTCCAGTGACTACTCCGCCGCCAAGGAGCGGCGCTCGCTGGAACTCCTGGAGGATCAGCGCGCCGCCGGCGTCCTGATCATCCCGGTCGGCCTCGGCGGCCGGGACATCTCCCGGCTCCGCGCCGCTGGGCTGAGCGTGGTGCTGATCGACCGGAACGCGCCCGACGTGTGCTCCGCCCAGGTCGACCATGTCGCGGGCGGGGAGATCGCCGCCGCGCATCTGCTCGGCATCGGCCGCGAGCGGATCGCCTTCGTCACCGGCGTCCGGGAGCCGCAGCCCTGCGTCGAACGCCGCGACGGCGCCGCCCGCACGATCGTTGAGGCGGGGTTCGCGAAGCCCGCGGCACTGGTCCAGGACGCGCTGAGCCCCTCCGGGGGCCAGGCCGCCGCGCACCAGATCATGGCGATGTCGCCGCGTCCCGACGGCGTCTTCTGCGCCAACGACCTGCTGGCCATCGGCCTGATCAACGAGTTCGGCCGGCTCGGTGTCGCCGTCCCCGAGGACATCGCCGTGATCGGCTACGACGACATCGAGCTCGCCGCGAGCGCCGTCGTCCCGCTGACCACGATCCGGCAGCCCCGCCGCGAACTCGGCTGGGAGGCCGCCGAACTCGCCCTGGCCGAGGTACGCGAGGGCAAGTCGCACCAGCACCGCCAGGTGGTGCTCCGGCCCGATCTGGTGATCCGGGAAAGCGCTTAGCCGCCCGCGTCCCGCGGGCGCGGGCCGCGCGGGCTCCCGGTCACTGTTCGGGTTTGACCAGCGGGAACAGGATCGTCTCGCGGATTCCCTTGCCGGTGAACGCCATGATCATGCGGTCGATGCCGGCGCCCATCCCGCCCGTGGGCGGCATCGCGTACTCCAGGGCGCGCAGGAAGTCCTCGTCCAGCTGCATGGCCTCAGGGTCGCCGCCCGCGGCGAGCAGCGACTGCTCGGTGAGGCGGCGGCGCTGCTCGATCGGGTCGACCAGCTCGGAGTAGGCGGTGCCCAGCTCCGTCCCGAACCCGATGAGGTCCCACTTCTCGGTGAGGAGGGGCTCCTCCCGGTGCTGGCGCGTCAGCGGCGACGTCTCGACCGGGTAGTCCATGACGAACGTGGGCTGGACGAGGGTGTGCTCGATCAGCTCCTCGAACAGCTCCTGGACCAGCTTGCCCTGCCCCCACTTCGGGTCCCAGGAGACGCCCCGGGCGTCCGCGAGTTTGCGGACGTCCTCGATGGGCGTGTGCGGGGTGGTCTCCTCGCCGAGCGCCTCCGACACCGACCCGTACAACGTGATCCGCGGCCACACGGCCAGGCCGAGGTCGATCTCGACGCCGTCATGGACGACCACGGTGGTGCCGAGAGCGGCGACGACCGCCTTCTGGTACATCCGCTGGGTCAGGTCGGCCATGTCGTTGTAGTCGAGGTACGTCCCGTAGGCCTCCAGCATCGTGAACTCCGGGTTGTGCGTGGAGTCCGCGCCCTCGTTCCGGAAGTTCCGGCTCACCTCGAAGACCTTGTCGATGCCGCCGACGACGAGCCGCTTCAGGTACAGCTCGATCGCGATGCGGAGGTACAGGTCCATGCCGTAGGCGTTGATGTGCGTCTTGAACGGACGCGCCGCCGCACCGCCGTGGATCGGCTGCAGCATCGGCGTCTCGACCTCGAGGTAGCCCTCGTCGTGCCAGAAGTCCCGCACCGCGCGGACGGTGGCGCTGCGGAGCCGGGCCATCTTCCGGGCCTCGTCGTTGACGATGAGGTCGACGTACCGCTGCCGGACCCGCGCCTCCGGGTCGGTCAGCCCGGCGTGCTTCTCCGGCAGCGGCCGCAGGCACTTCGACGTGATCGCGAACCGGTCCGCCATGATCGACAGCTCGCCGCGGCGGGACGTGATGACCTCGCCCTCGACGCCGATGTGGTCGCCGAGGTCGACCTCCCGCTTCCAGAAGTCGAGCTGCTCCTGCCCGACCTTCGCCAGCGACAGCATGATCTGGATGTCGCCGGAACCGTCCCGGACGGTGGCGAAGCACAGCTTCCCGGTGTTGCGGACCAGCATGACGCGTCCGGTGACACCGACCTTGTCGCCCGTCTCGGCGCCCGGCTCCAGGTCCGGGTGTTTCTCGCGGATCTCGTCGATCGTCGCCGTCCGCGGAAAGGTCACCGGGTAGGGGTCGATTCCGCTCTCGCGGAGCCGGTCGAGCTTCTCCCGGCGCACGCGCATCTGCTCCGGGAGCTCGTCGAAGGTCTCGTCAGTCACGTCCAAAGGCTATCGAGCCCGCGCGACGACCCGCGAACGCATTCGCCCTGTGCGCCGCGTGACCGGCGCGAGACCCCCGGCCGGTCCCGGCTACGGCGTGTTGCGCTCGTAGATGAGCCGGAGGCCGATGAGGGTGAGCCACGGTTCGAACACGTCGATGCTGCGGGACTCCTCCAGGACGAGAGGCGCGAGGCCGCCGGTGGCGATGATCGTGACCTGCTCGGGGTCCTCGGCGAGTTCGTCGGACATGCGCTCGACGATGCCGTCCACCTGACCGGCGAAGCCGAAGATTATTCCGGACTGCAGCGCCTCGACGGTGTTCTTGGCGATCACGCTGCGCGGCCTGACCAGCTCGATCTTGTGCAACTGGGCACCGCGCGACGACAGTGCGTCTATGGAGATCTCTATGCCGGGGGCGATGGCGCCGCCCACGTACTCGCCCTTGGCGGAGACGGCGTCGAAGGTGGTGGCGGTGCCGAAGTCGACGACGATCGCCGGACCGCCGTGGGTGTGCACGGCGGCGAGCGCGTTCACGATCCGGTCGGCGCCGACCTCCTTGGGGTTGTCCATCCGCACGGGGACGCCGGTCTTGACGCCCGGCTCCACGATCACCGCGGAAACGTCGCCGTAGTAGCGGCGGCACATCTCCCGCATCTCGTGCAGGACGGACGGGACCGTGGAGCACAGCGCGATGCCGCTGATGTCGGTCTCGGCCAGCAGCGGGCTCTGCTGGACGAGGCCCTGCAGGACCACGGCGATCTCGTCGGCCGTACGCCGCGGATCGGTGTTGATCCTCCAGTGCTCGATCACCTCGTCGCCCTCGAACAGGCCGAGGACGGTCTGGGTGTTACCGACGTCGATCGTGAGCAGCATCAGGTCCCCGCTGGTCAGGTGAAGTCAAGGCCGATGTCGAAGACGCGGGCCGAATGCGTCAGCGCGCCGACGGCAAGGTAGTCCACCCCGGTCACGGCGACGTATCGGGCCCGCTCCAGGGTAAGGCCACCGCTCGCCTCAAGCTCCGCCCGCCCCGCGACTAGCCGCACCGCCTCGGTCATCTCGGCGTCGGTCATGTTGTCGAGCAGGATGCTCGTGGCGCCGACCGCGAGGGCCTCCTCGACCTGCGCGAGGGTGTCGCACTCCACCTGGACGTGCAGGGACGGGTACACGGCGCGGATGGCCTCGTACGCCTTGGTGACGCTTCCGGCCGCCGCGACGTGGTTGTCCTTGATGAGCGCGGCGTCGTACAGGCCCATCCGGTGGTTGACGCCGCCGCCGCAGTGCACGGCGTATTTCTGCAGGGCGCGCAGGCCGGGCAGCGTCTTGCGGGTGTCGCGGACCTTGGCCTTGGTGCCGGCCAGGGCGTCGGTCCACCTCCGCGTCGCCGTCGCGATTCCGGACAGGTGGGTGAGCAGATTCAGGGCTGTCCGTTCGGCGCGCAGCACGGCCCTGGTCTGCCCGCTGACGGAGATGAGGACCTGCCCTGGGACGACATGGTCCCCGTCCTCCGCCCTGGTCTCGTAGGCCACGTCCGCGACCTCGAAGACGGCGCAGGCCACCGGGACGCCCGCGACGACGCCGTCCTCCCTGGCGGTGAGGTTCCCGGCCGCGGTGTCGTCCGGCGCGAAGATCGGCATGCTGGTGACGTCGACCTCGCCGTCCTCCGCGAGCGCCGTCCGGACGAGGTTTTCCACAGCCTGTGGATCGAGCCCCGCGGCACTCAGCTTCTGCGACAGTTCCGGTGTCATGAGCGCTTTCCTTCCAGAGGTTCGTAACCGGTGGCCAGGACGTTCCCCGCCAGCCGCGTCACAAGATGACCGCGCCACGCGCCGTCCACGCGCTCGGGGAAGTCCTCACGCCAGTGCGACCCGCGCGTCTCCTCCCGCCGCCGCGCCGCCGCCACGATCGCGGACGCGACGGTGTGCAGGTTGGTGACCTCCCACGCCTCCACGCCCGGCTCCGCCCCCGTCCCCGCACGGGGCAGCGCGGCCAGCTCGCGGGCGGCGGTCTCCAGCCCCTCCGCCCCGCGCAGCACACCCGCGTAGGACGTCATGATCCGCTGAATCTCCCCGCGCCCCTCCGGCCCGAGCAGCCCGCCGCCGTCGGCCGCGTGGGAATGGTTTGCGGTGGCCGGAGCGTGGGGCGTGGCCGCCGCGTCGGTTCGGAGGGCGGTGGCTATGCGGTCGGCGAAGACCAGGCCCTCCAGAAGGGAGTTGGACGCCAGGCGGTTCGCGCCGTGGACACCCGTGCAGGCGACCTCGCCGCAGGCGTAGAGGCCGGGGACGGACGTGCGGCCGTGCAGGTCCGTGCGGACACCTCCGCTCGCGTAGTGCGCGGCGGGAACGACGGGGATCGGCTCGGTCACCGGGTCGATGCCGTGGTGCCGGCAGGCGGCCAGGATGGTCGGGAAACGGTTCTCCCATGTCGCCGCGCCGAGGTGCCGGCCGTCCAGCAGCATGTGCGACGCGCCGGTCTCGCGCATCCGGTTCATGATTCCCTTGGCGACGACGTCGCGCGGGGCGAGTTCGGCGAGTTCGTGACGTCCGGTCATGAAGCGCTCGCCGTTGTGGTCGACGAGGTGGGCGCCCTCACCGCGGACGGCCTCGGAGATCAGCGGCTGCTGGCCACGCGCGCCGTCGCCGAGCCAGAGCACCGTCGGATGGAACTGGACGAACTCCAGATCGGTGACCGCGGCACCGGCGCGCAGCGCGAGCGCGACGCCGTCGCCGGTCGAGACCTCGGGGTTGGTCGTGGCGGAGAACACCTGGCCGAGCCCACCGGTCGCCAGCACGACGGCGCGGGCCTTGACGGCGCCCACGCCGCCCGGCTGGCCTTCGCCCATGACGTGCAGGGTGATCCCCGCCGCGCGCCCGGCGGCGTCCTTCAGCAGGTCGAGGACCAGCGCATGCTCGATGACCTCGACGCCGGAGTCCTTGAGCGCGGCGAGGAGGGCGCGGCTGATCTCCGCGCCGGTCGCGTCCCCGCCCGCGTGGGCGATGCGGCGGCGGTGATGGCCGCCCTCCCGGGTCAGCGCGATGTCGCCGCCGGTGGAACGGTCGAACACGGTGCCGAGGTCGATGAGGCCGCGGACGGCGTCCGGCCCTTCGGTGACCAGGGCCCGGACGGCGTCCTCGTCGCACAGCCCGACACCGGCGGTGAGCGTGTCGGCGAGGTGCTCTTCGGGGGTGTCCTCGGGGGCGAGCGCGGCGGCGATCCCGCCCTGCGCCCAGCGCGTCGAGCCGGCGTCCAGGAGGGCCTTGGTGACGAGCAGCACCCGCCCGTGGGGGCGGCAGCGCAGGGCGGTGACAAGGCCGGCGATGCCGGAGCCGATGACGACGACGTCGGTCTCGGTGGTCCAGCCGGGGGCGGGGGCATGGAGAACGGAAGGGATCACGGACCCTCCTCGGGATCGGTTCTCGTCATTATGACTCTAATCCGGTCCCGCTCAGCCGCCCGCCCCCGCACAGTGGCCGTTATCACCCCGTCGGAAACCGTCCACGCGCACACAGAACGCGGCGAGCCGTCCGTCAGGGTTTCCGTCCGTCAGGGGGTGGGCCCGTCCGTCAGGGGTGGACCAGGTCGCCGCGGGTCGTCTTGGTGCCCGGGACGGGTTCGGCGGGGTCGGACCCCAGGGAGATGATCTTGTTGGAGCGGTCGACGTGCACGACGCGCGGGACGAACTCGCGGGCCTCGGCATCGCTGAGCTGGGCGTAGCTGATGATGATCACCAGGTCGCCGGGGGACACGAGACGGGCGGCGGCGCCGTTGATGCCGATGACGCCGGAGCCGCGCTCGCCCGCGATCAGGTACGTCTCCAGGCGGGCGCCGTTGTCGATGTCGACGACGGAGACCTGCTCGCCGGGCAGGAGGTCGGCGGCGTCCATCAGATCCTGGTCGATGGTCAGCGAGCCGACATAGTGCAGGTCCGCCTGCGTCACGGTGGCGCGGTGGATCTTGGACTTGAACATCGTCCGGAACATCAGTGCTCCTTGCCGAGCTGGAGGGAAACGTTGTCGATCAGGTGGGTGATGCCGACGCGGCCCGCGACGGCGAGGACGGCGGGACCGGTGCGGGGGCCCGTGATCGTGGTGAAGGTCTCGGGGTCGACGAGGACGAGGTAGTCGAGGATAAGGGGCGGGTCGGCGGTCGCGGCCTCGTCGAGGACGGCGTTCGCCGCGCCGGTCACGGCCTCGGTGCCTTCGCCGGCGGCGTCCGCCCCGGCGCGGAGGGCGCGCGACAGGGCCGCGGCGGTGTGGCGTTCGGACGCGGAGAGGTAGCGGTTGCGGCTGGAGAGGGCCAGGCCGTCGGGTTCCCGGACGGTCGGGCCGCCCGCGACCCGCACGGGGACGTCCAGGTCGGCGACCATGCGGCGGATCATCGCGAGCTGCTGCGCGTCCTTCTCCCCGAAGATCGCCACGTCGGGCCGGACGAGGTTGAGAAGTTTCAGCACGACGGTGAGCATCCCGTCGAAGTGGCCGGGACGGGCGGCACCCTCCACGATCTCGCCCATCGGCCCCGACTTGATCGTGACCTGTGGCTCGCCCGGGTACATGACGTCGCGGGTGGGAGCGAACACGAGGTCCACGCCTTCCGCGGCGCACGCTTCGAGGTCGGCGCCGAACGTGCGGGGGTAGCGGTCGAAGTCCTCACCGGGCGCGAACTGGAGCGGGTTGACGAAGATGCTGACCGCCACGGTGTCCGCGCTGCGGCGCGCCTGCCGCATCAGGGAGCGGTGGCCTTCGTGCAGCGCCCCCATGGTCGGGACGAGCGCCAGCGTCCCCTCGGTCCGGGAGCGGGCCTCGGCCAGTTCTTCGCGTGTCCGCGCGATGACCGGGGTCACCACCTCGGGTGGGTGGGCCGGCGTGGAGTGGTGGGTGAGTGCCGGGTCGGCAGGCCGCACTGTGTCCTCCCTGGTCAATCCGCGTTCTCCCTGATCAATCCGCGTTCTCGGTAGTCAGTCCGCCAGTGCTTCGAGGAGGCGTTCGGCGTCCTCGGGTCTGAGCATTCCGGCGGCGAGCGCCCGGTCGGCGGTGAGGCGGGCCAGGGCGACGTAGGCGCGGCGGCTCTCCGGCGACACCTTCGCCAGTTCGTCGATGTGGCCGGACACGGTTCCGGCGTCGCCGCGGGCGACCGGGCCGGTGAGGCCGTCGATGCCGAGGCGCAGCCCGTTGTCGAGGGCGGCGCCGAGCAGCGGGCCGAGCATCCGGCCGGGCTCCGCGACGCCGGCGGCGTGCAGCAGGTCCATCGCCTCGACGACCAGCGTGACCAGGTGGTTCGCGCCCCCGGCGAGCGCCGCGTGGTACAGCGGGCGGCGTTCCTCGGTGATCCAGACGGGTTCGCCGCCCATCTCCAGGACGAGCGCCTCGGCGACGGGGCGCAGCGGCTCGGGCGAGGTGACGCCGAACGAGATGCCGGTGAGGCGGTTCACGTCGTCCGGGCGTCCGGTGAAGGTCATGACCGGGTGCAGGGCGAGCGGGAGGGCACCGGCGCGGGTGAGGGGGTCGAGGACGGCGGTTCCGTACCGTCCGCTGGTGTGCATGATCAGCTTGCCGGTGACGGCGACGCCCGCGGAGACCAGGCCGGTCGCGAGTTCGGGCAGCTCGTCGTCCGGGACGGTCAGCAGCACCAGGTCGGCGGCCGCGACGACGTCCGGCGGCGGTGCGACGTCCGCGCCGGGGAGGTGTTCCTCGACGCGCGACCGCGACCGCTCGGACACGGCGGTCGCGGCGACCACGCGGTGGCCCGCCCGGGACAGCGCGGCACCGAGCGCCGTGCCCACGCGGCCGGCGCCGACGACGCCGACCGCGAGCCGCGCGGGCCTGTCCTCCGGGGTCTCCCCACCGGGGACCGGCCCGTTTCCGGGCGCGGCGGAGGAAGGCGTGACGTGAGGGTCCATCGGTTCGTTCCAGTCCTCAGAGGTACCGGACGCGAAACAGGGTACCCGCGGGTCCGGCTCACGCGCCCGGGGGGTGACGATCGCCACCCCGTGCCCCCCATTCAGTCATGCGCGAGGGACTCGACGATGGACGTCCTGGCGGCGCGCCGCGCGGGCATCACGGCGGCGACGGTCCCGGCGGCGCCCGCGAGGACGACGAAGCCGGTCACCTGCAGGTAGGGCAGTGCGAACAGCGAGTCGTCGGCCATCGCGTTCGTCGCGGCCCACCCGAACGCGATCCCGAGCACCACCCCCGTGGACGCGCCGATCACGGCCATGACGAGGGCCTCGACGGACAGCATCCGGCGGAGCTGGCGTTTGGTGAGGCCGACGGCGCGCAGCAGCGCCGACTCCCGTGTCCGTTCCACGACCGAGAGGGTGAGGGTGTTCGCGATGCCGAACAGCGCGATGACGATCGCGAGGCCGAGCAGCCCGGCGAAGACCATGAGGATCATGTCGATCGCCTCGGTCATCGTCTCCTTGAACTCCGCGGCGGACGTCACCTTGGCGGCCGGGTACGGCTGCGCCGCGTCCTCGACGGCCCTGCGGGCCGCGGCGGCGGGGACGCCGTCATGGGTCTTGATGTAGAGCGCCGACGGGTCCACGGTGCCGAAGTACCGGGTGAAGTCGGCTTCGGGGACGATGATCCCGGCGAGCTGCGCGCCCAGGCCGTACACGGCGGTGATCTTCACGGGGACGGTGCCGTGCGGGGTCTCGACCCGGATGGTCCGTCCGATGCCGTAGCCCGGCTGCCCGGCGGTCGCCTCGTCCACCATCGCGGTCCCCGGTTCGAGGGCCGCGCCGAGCGCGCCCTCCTTCATCTCGGGTTTCACGGTCGTGCCGAGCGCCGACGGGGTGACCGTGGCGATCCGCCCCTCCTCCCCGCCGATCTTCGTCTCCTGCCGGCGGGTCTCGGCGACCGCGGCGATCCCGGGACGGTCGCGCAGCGCCTCCGCGAGCGCCTGCGGGACGCGTCCGTCCGCGTTCTGCGTCTGGATCTGGAACTCGGCGGGGAACTGCTCCTCCAGTTTGTCCGCCGCGGTCGCCTTGCCGCTCGCCGCGATCACCGCGAACAGGCTCATCAGCCCGACGCCGACCGTCAGCGCGATCGTCGTGGTCGCGGTGCGGCGCGGGGCGCGCTGCGCGTTCGCGACCGCCAGCCGGCCCGGGACGCCGCCGAGCCGCGCCGGGGCGGCGCCCACGAGCCGTCCGAGCGGCCGGACGAGCGCCGGCATCGCCGCGATCACCGCGAGGAAGAACACGCCGCCGGCGATCGCGACCACGTACATCGCGGCCTCGCCCTTGTCCATGGCGAGTGACCCGAGCCCGCCGACGGCCAGGCCCGCGGCGCCGAGCAGGACGGCGATCGCCGTGCGCAGCCGACCGAGGCGGAACCGTCCGCTGGCCGGCTCCGGGTCCGAGCGCAGCGCGGCGACGGGCGCGACGCGGGTCGCGGCGCGGGCGGGCAGCATCGCGGACAGGACGGTCACGACGGTCCCGACCGCCAGGCCGGCCACGATCGTCCGCACGGTGAGGGACGGCGCGGCGACGTCCACGCCGACGTCCAGCCTGCTGATCGCGACGAGCGCGCCCTCGCCGAGGCCGACCCCGGCGGCGAGGCCGAGCAGCGAGCCGGCGAGGCCGACCGCCGCGGACTCGGCGACCACGCCGCCGAACACCTGCCGCCGGGTCGCGCCGACGCAGCGCAGCAGCGCCATCTCCCGCATCCGCTGCGCGATCAGGATCGAGAACGTGTTGTAGATGACCAGGGCGGACACCAGCATCGCCACCAGCCCGAAGATCAGCAGCCCGGTGCGGATGACCTCGGTGTCGGCGCCCGCCGCCTTCGCCAGCAGCGCGCCGAGTTCCGTGCCGGTGTACACCTCGTTGGACGGACCGGCGGCCGCCTCGATCGCCGCCCGGTCTCCACCGGCGATGTCGATTTCGCGGTAGGCCTTCTCGCCGGTCATCGCGATCGCGGTTCGGGTGTCGAAGCCGACGGCGCCCTGGAAGGCGGCATCCTGGTCGATGCCGAAGTCGACCACCCCCACGACGTTGAAGCTGTGCGGGTGGTTGCCGTCGTCCAGGATCGTGACCGTGTCACCGACGGTGAAGCCCTCCCGCTGGGCTGTTCCGCTGTCGAGGACGGTCTCGCCTCCACCGGACGGGGGTCGCCCCTTGTCGACGTCGTAGCGCAGCAGCGGCCCGGACGGTACCGACATCCCGACGGTGGGGAAGTCGCCGACCGCCTTACCGTCCTTTCCGACCAGGGCGGCTTCGCCCTTCACCATGCCGTGCACGTCGGTCACGCCGGGCAGCGCGCGGACCTTCCGGAGCGTGTCGGCGGAGATGCCCTTCTCGGGGTCGTCGCTCTTCGGCACCACCGCGAAGTCCACCTTGTCGGCGGACTTCGCGAACGTCTTCGCGACACCTTTGTCCATCGTGTCCGTCAGCACGAACGTGCCGGAGATGAACCCGACGCCGAGGGTGATGGCCACCGCCGTCAGCAGCAGCCGCAGCTTGTGGGCGCGCAGGCCCGCCAGGGTCGTCCTCAGCATCACGCCTCCAGGCTCTTGAGGCGGTCGAGCACGGTGGCGGGCGTCGGCTGGACGATCTCGGACACGATCTCGCCGTCCCGCAGGAACACCACCCGGTCGGCGTACGATGCGGCGACCGGGTCATGGGTGACCATCACGACCGTCTGGCCCATCTCCCGGACCGAGGAGCGCAGGAACCCGAGGACCTCGGCGCCCGCCCGGGAGTCGAGGTTGCCGGTCGGCTCGTCCGCGAAGATCACCTCGGGGCGGGCGACGATCGCGCGGGCGCACGCCACCCGCTGCTGCTGGCCGCCCGACAGTTCGTTGGGCCGGTGCCCCAGCCGGTCGCGCAGCCCCAGGACGTCCACGACCCGGTCGAACCACGCACGGTCCGGCTTGCGGCCCGCCATCTCGATCGGGAGCAGGATGTTCTGCTCGGCGGTGAGCGTCGGCAGCAGGTTGAACGCCTGGAACACGAACCCCACACGGTCGCGGCGCAGCAGTGTCAGCTGCCGGTCCCCCATCCCGGTGATCTCCGCGTCGCCGAGGACGATCCGGCCGCCTGTGACGGTGTCCAGCCCGGCCAGGCAGTGCATCAGCGTCGACTTCCCGGACCCGGACGGGCCCATGATCGCGGTGAACGCGCCTCTGGTGAAGGCGGCGCTGACGCCGCGCAGCGCGTGCACGGCCGCGTCGCCGGACCCGTACACCTTCGAGACGCCCTCGGCCGTCACGGCCGGCGGTGCCGCGGCGGCCGGGGTCCCTCCGGGCGGGTCGGCGAACATGCTGGTCACGATGACTCCTTCATGGTCCGGATCGGTCGGGGACCACGCTAGGAATCCCCGCCGCCCCTGCCATCGGACCGGCGGCCACGCTTCACGTCAGCCTCACGGCTACCCGGCGCCCTCCCGTACGACCTGAGTCGTACGAACCCGCCCCCCGCGCACCGACCGCCTGGACGCGAACCGCCATGGGCCTGCCGTCCACACGGGTCTGCCGTCCATACGGCCTGCCGTCCGTACGGCCTGCCGTCCAACGCGAAAGCGCCGGAGACCCTGTCGGGTTTCCGGCGCTCAGGCGATGGACGGATGTCCGTCCGTGTCGTGTCAGTCCCCGTATTCGACGGATGCGCCACCCTTGCACTGCGCGCTCGCGAGGCCGATGACGGCGACGGCGTTCCCGCAGACGTTCACCGGGACCGAGATGGGCGCGATGATCTGGTTCCCGCCCAGGATCGATCCGTTACCGCTGGTCTCGTTGTCGGAGAACCAGCTGTCGCCACCACCGTGGCCTCCGTGGCCTCCGTGGCCATGGTGGCCTCCGTGGCCGTCGTGGCCTCCGAAGGTGGCTGCGTGCGCGGGGGCGGCGTTCAGGGCCGAGGCGGCGACGGCGAAGCCGAGTACGCCGGTCGCGGCAAGCTTCTTGATCACGAGAGTCCTCCCGTACGTGGGCTTAGCAGGCCCGTTGTGACAATTGCCGACGTCGCCTGCTAAGACGGCGTCGCGTACGGTAGTTACCCAGCTACTCTCAGGTAGATCAATTCCACACCCCACGATGGAGACAAGAAGTCACCATAGAGCGATCAAGCTGTTACGTTAAGTCGTCCCTTTGGCCGCTTTTGACCAGACCTGTCTCATAGGCGAACACGACGGCCTGCACCCGGTCCCGAAGGCCCAGCTTCATGAGGATCCGCCCCATGTGCGTCTTCACCGTCGCCTCCGAGACGTACAACCGTCCCGCGATCTCCGCGTTCGACAGTCCCCGCGCGACGAGCCGCAGCACCTCGCCCTCCCGCTCGGTCAGGCTGTCCAGCGCCCCGCCCGCCCTCTGCTCCGCGTCCGGCAGATGCACCGCGAACCGGTCCAGCAGCCGCTTCGTCGTGCTCGGCGCCACCACCGCGTCCCCCGAATGCACCGCCTTGATCGCCTCGATCAGCTGCGCCGGACCCGCGTCCTTCAACAGGAACCCGCCCGCCCCCGCCTTGATCGCGGCGAACGCGTACTCGTCCAGGTCGAACGTGGTCAGGATGATGACCTTCGGCCCCGCCCCGGCCACCACCCGCCGCGTCGCCTCGATCCCGTCCATCCGCGGCATCCGCACGTCCATGAGGACGACGTCCGCGCGCGTGCCCCGCAGCAGTTCGAGGGCCTGCGCGCCGTCCCCGGCCTCGCCGACGACCTCGATGTCGGGCTGCGCGTCCAGGACCATCGTGAACCCGGCCCGCACCAGCTCCTGATCGTCGACGAGCACCACGCGGACGGGCGCCGTCGTCTCGTCCTCGAACTCAGCCTCCGTCACACGCACTCCCAACGCGGCACGCACCGGCGCTCACGCCCCCGCTCCGCTCCGTCACGACGCACCCACTTCCTCACGTACCGGGATCCGCGCGACCACCTCGAACCCGCCGCCGGGACGCGGTGCCGCGCGCACCTCGCCCCCGTACACGGCGACCCGCTCCCGCATCCCGGCGAGGCCGTGGCCCCGCCCGTCGTCGGGGGCGGCCGCGCCGCGCCCGTCGTCGTCCACCCGGATCTCCAGGGCGCCCTCGGCGTACCGCAGCCGGATCGCCACCGTCACACGCGGCCCCGCGTGCTTGAGCGTATTGGTCAGCGCCTCCTGGACGATCCGGTAGACCGTGAGCTGGCGCCCCTCCGACATGGCCGGCGTCCCGTCCGTCTCGAACGTCACCGCCACCCCGGACGCGCGGACCTGCTCGATCAGATCGTCCAGCTCCGCCACCCCGGGCTGCGGCGCGAACACCCCCGCGTCGTCGTTCTCCCGCAGGACGCCGAGGAGCCGCCGCATTTCCGCCAGCGCCAGCCGTCCCGTCGAGGAGATCGTCTCGAGTGCCTGCCTGGCCCGTCCCACATCGGTGTCGATCGCGTAGGACGCACCGTCCGCCTGCACCACGATGACGCTGACGTTGTGGGCCACGACATCATGCAGCTCGCGGGCGATGCGTGCGCGTTCGGCGGCCATCGCCACCTTGACCTCGTTGTCGCGTTCGCGCTCCAGGCGCTCGGCTCGCTCCTCGACGGAACGCAGGTAGGCGCGGCGAGTCCGCATGTGCAGGCCGAGAAGCCACGTGCCCGCGACCAACACCGTCAGCATGGCGAACGCGTACTTCATGTCGTCGGCGCCGGACGGGTAGCGGAACGTCGCCATGACCGCGCCGGCCTCGGTGATCAGCACCGCCGCGAGCCCCCAGCGCAACGAGTAACCCGCCGTGACCGTGTAGAGCCCCATCAGGACCGCCATGTTCGCCTGCACGGGGACCACGCCCAGCAGGCACTGGACACACGAGATCAACGCGACCGTGGCGAACACCGCACGCGGGAACGTCCGGCGCAGGATGAGGGGGCCGGTCAACCCGATCGTCAGGAGTACGTACCACCGCTCGTCGATCCCGTAGGAGTTCCCCAGCAGCGAGGGCAGGGCGACGATCAGCAGCGGCAGCGCGAAGAACGCGTCGACCAGCGGCTTCTTCCGCCGCAGCCAATCCCACGCACTCGCCACCATGCCGCCAGGGTACGGACATGCAGGTCAGAACGGATCAGTCGCAGGTCGGACGTGTGTCCACCGCAAGGATGGCACGCCGGCCGGGCGAGAACTCTGGCGCATACCCGCGAGAACCGTCCGGACATACTGCGGGGACGCGGCGGCGGACGCCTCCGGTCACGGTAACGTCGCAGTCGTGGCGGCGTTGGTTTCCGAATGGCTGACATGGCGCACCGCGATGGACCGGGCGCTGTACGGGGATGACGGCTTCTACCGGCGCGGGGAACGTCCCGCCGAGCACTTCCGCACCTCGGTGCACGCCTCACCGCGCTTCGCCGCCGCCATCGCCCGCCTGCTCGTCGAGGTCGACGCCCTGCTCGGCCGCCCCGAACGGCTGGACGTCGTCGACATCGGCGCCGGATCCGGGCACCTGGTGAGCAACATCCTGGCCTGCGCGCCACCCGACCTGGCGGCCCGGCTCGTCCCCACGGCCGTGGAGATCGCACCCCGACCCGCCGAGATCCCGTCCCGCATCCTCTGGCGTCCGGACCTGCCCGGCCGCATCACCGGGCTGGCCGTGGCGAACGAATGGCTCGACAACGTGCCGCTGGACGTCGTCGAACGCACGCCGGACGGCGTCCGGACCGTTCTCGTCGACCCGGCCACCGGAACCGAACGCCCCGGCCCTCCCCCGTCCGACGAGGACCGCGACTGGCTGGAGCGCTGGTGGCCGCTCCACGAACCCGGCGACCGCGCCGAGATCGGCCACCCTCGCTGCGCCGCCTGGGCGTCGGTGGTCGCGCGGCTCTCCCAGGGCCTCGCGCTCGCCGTCGACTATTCGCACTCCCGCGAATCGCGACCCGTGTACGGAACCCTGGCCGGCTACCGCGACGGCGCCACCGTCCCCGCCGTCCCGGACGGGTCCTGCGACGTCACCGCCCACGTCGCGCTCGACGCCTGCACCAGCGCCGGTGAACGCGCCGGCGCGACGTCCAGCCTCCTGACCACCCAGCGCGACGCCCTGCGCGGCCTCGGGCTCTCCGGTGCCCGCCCGCCCCTGGACCTGGCCCACCGCGACCCCCGCGCCTACGTCGCCGCCCTCTGCCACGCCGGTGAGGACGCCGAACTCACCGACCCGTCCGGCCTGGGCGGTTTCGGCTGGCTCGCCCAAACCGTCGGCATCCCGATGCCCGCCCCCCTCACCCCCTGAACCCGGCGGTTCAGCGTTCTACGGGGAGGGACTCCAGGCCGCGCAGGACGTAGCCCGGCTTCCACTTCGGCTCGGCTGCCAGGCGAAGGTCGGGGGCCAGCCGGAGGAGCGCGCCGAAGGATTCGGCGAGTTCGATCCGCGCGAGCGGTGCGCCCAGGCAGTAGTGGATGCCGAGGCCGAACGTGATGTGCGGGTTCGGGTCGCGGGACAGGTCGAGCCGGCCGGGGTCGGCGAACACCTCCGGGTCACGGTTGGCGGACGCGAACTGCAACGCGACCTCGGCGCCACGGGGA
Source organism: Spirillospora sp. NPDC048823 (assembly GCF_043198445.1). Lineage (NCBI taxonomy): Bacteria > Bacillati > Actinomycetota > Actinomycetes > Streptosporangiales > Thermomonosporaceae > Spirillospora > Spirillospora sp. NPDC048823. The sequence continues at coordinate 337,042 of NZ_JBICUT010000006.1, forward strand.
ATGCCGACACCGGCGACCGTGATGTCCTGCAGGACCCAGCGCTCGAACATGGGCGCCGGAGTGTCGTAGCGCAGCAGTTCCTCGACGGCCGTGGGGACGAGCGACGGGTCGGCGCGGAGACGGTCCAGCTCGGCCGGGTTGCGGAACAGCGACCACCAGCCGTTGCCGGTCGCGTTGACCGTGGCCTCATGGCCGGCGTTGAGCAGCAGGACGCAGGTGCCGATCAGCTCGTCCTCGGTGAGCCGGTCGCCCTCGTCGACGACCTGCGCGAGCGCGGTGATGAGGTCGTCGCGCGGCTCGTCCCGCCGGGCCCGCGCCAGCCCGCGCAGGTAGTCGGAGAATTCGACGGCGGCGCGGACCGCCGTCCGCTGCGCCTCCTCCGGCGGGTTCAGCTCGTACATTCCGCAGATGTCCGCCGACCACGGGCGCAGGAGATGCCGGTCCTGCACGGGGATGCCGAGCATCTCCGCGATGACGTTCACCGGCAGCGGCTCCGCGACCTCGGCGAGCAGGTCGCCGCCGCCCTCGTCCGCCAGGGCCGCGGCCAGTTCACCGGCGAGCCGCCTGATCGTCGGGCGCAGGCCCTCCACCATCCGGGCGGTGAACGCCTTGGCCACCAGGCGGCGGAGCCGCGTGTGCGTGGGCGGCTCCACGTCGAGCATCCCGGCGCGGATGAGGTCCCAGAACGGCTTCAGGAAGTCGGCCTCCGGCTCCTGCCCGAACTCCTCGTGGCCGGCGATGTGGAGGTACGACCGCCCGAGCCGCCGGTCCCGCAGCAGTGCGTCGACGTCCTCATACCGGCTGATCACCCACTGGCCGGTGGGCTCATGGAAGAACACGGGACGCTCGGCCCGGAGCCGCTCGAACGCCGGGTACGGGTCCGCGACGAACTCGGGAGACCAGGGGTCATACGCCAGATCGCTCATGTTCCGACGATATTCGCATCCCGGACGGGGGTGGTGGTCGGGCGCCGGCCGCCGGTGCTTGCGGCTCGATTGCTCCCACAACTCGGCCGACCCGATCCACGGCGGCCGGCGCCCTGCTCGTATCCCCATCACCTTTCGTGGCCTGCCATGCCACGTCCGGCGATCGTTCCGCCGGGAAGCCTCACTCGAAGCCGAAGGCCGGCGGCAGGGGGCGGTGCCGGAAGAGGCGGGACGGGACGGCGTCGGCGAGGGCCTTGTAGCCGGCGGGGTTCAGGTGCAGGTGATCGCCGACATCGAACGCCGGGCGCAGGCGCCGCGGATCGGCCGGATCACGCGCCGCCCGGTCGAAGTCGATGACGGCGTCGAAGCGTCGGCTCGTGCGGATCCACCTGTTGACGGTCTGGCGGGCCTCCTCGCGGTATCCGTTCTCGTCGTCGTACATGGTGTTGCCGCCGAACGGGGTGAGCGTCGCGCCGTACACCCGGATGCCCTGCGCGTGAGTGCGGACGACGATCTGTTCGTATGCCGCGATCAGCCTGTCGGCGATCTGCTTCTGAGCCCCCGGAGCGGCGTCGGCGGTGCCGATGTCGTTGACGCCCTCGAAGACGACCAGCCACTGGACGCCGCTGTGGGCCAGCACATCGCGATCCAGCCGCGCGAGCACGTTGGGGCCGAGCCCGTCATGGAGGACCCGGTTGCCGCCTGCCGCCTGGTTGACGACGGCGATGCCGGACGTGCCCGGACGGGACTGCAGCCGGTCGAGCAGCCGGTCCGGCCAGCGGTCGTTCCCGTTGGTCGTCGAGCCCCGCCCGTCCGTGAGCGAGTCGCCCAGCATGACGGCCGCCGCCGTCGGCGGCCCGGCCCACATCTCGACGCCACTGAGGAAGTACCAGTGATCGGTGCGGGCCGCCCCGGGCAGATCGGTGTCCCCGACGTGGTCGCCTGCCACCAGGTAGGAGGTGGTCCTCGACCCCGGATGGGAGGTGATGTCGGTGGAGGCCTGGCCGTCCGCCAGGTAGAGGGTCACGGTCAGGATGGAGCGGGGCGCCACCGGGAACCGCAGCGGGTCGGAGACCATCTGCGCACCGACCGGGATGTCCACCGACGGCTTGCCGCCGAACATCACCGGACGGGACGTCCCCGGCTGAATCGAGCCGACGCCGGCCTGCCCGCCGTCCGGCAACGCCACCGAGACCTTGGTGATGGGCAGTTCCGCGCCGCCGAACGCGTTGGAGAACCGCAGCCGCATGTTGCGTCCGCCGACCGAGACGCGGATGGTCTGCCGCAACGTGGCGTCGCCGAGGACCACGTCGTCCCGCGTGAACGGCGGGGGCGGCATGTTGTGGGGCTCGGTCAGCTGCGGCATCGACGCCCAGCTGCCGACCCAGTGGCCATGAATCTCCGGCGCGGCCGGGCCGCCGGCCGTCCGGGGGGCGCCCTCCGCACCTCTCACGGTGATCGAGAACGATGCCGCGACAAGGACCGGCGCGAGCATCAATACGGCGGCCACCCTGCCGCGCACCGGCGTCCCGTGCCCCCGCAGGGCGGACGCGCCGGCTTTCAGCGTCCGCCGCCCGGCCCGGATGTGCGGCGGGACAGACGATGATCTGGGAAGGAAGCGTCTCACCACAGGTCTCCGATCAACTCCGCGAACCACGCCCGGGTGTGCAGATGGAGTATCGAAAAGTTTCGAAGCTTTTCGAATTCCCGAAGAACGTACGTCGCCGAGATCGGGTCGTCAAGAACCGATTCTCAGCAAACCCACAGAGACAAGGAGCTCGCACTCGGGTACCTCGAAGCCCAGACATGCACGATACGCAGAACCATTGACCGCACGATCAGGGCCACGTACGTTACCGATCGACCACCGATATGCTTTCGAAAGGTTTCGGTCACGATGACCTTCCCGTCTCTGTTCGAACACTGTGGGCGGTGCGATGGGCGCGAAAACTGAGAGTCGCACGCCGAAGGGATATGTCGCGCTCACCTTCGACGATGGGCCGACGCCCGCGACGCTGCCCGCTCTCCTCGACGGGCTGCGGGCCGCCGACGCCAGGGCGACCTTCTTCAATCAGGGCGACAACGCCGACGCCGATCCCGGGCTCGTCCGCGCCCAGCAGCAGGCCGGGATGTGGATCGGCAACCACACCTACACGCATCCTCATCTCCCCGAAGCCGGCGAGGCCGCATTCGGGGAGATCCTCGGCGCCCAGCAGACCCTGCACCGCATCACCGGTGAGTGGCCTTCACTGTTCCGGCCGCCCTACGGCGAGACCAACGACGCGATCAGGGCCGACGAAGCGCGCCTGGATCTGCTTGAAGTGCTGTGGACGGTCGACTCCCGGGACTGGGCCGGAGCCACCACCGACGAAATCGTGGCGGCCGCGCGCACCCTTCAGCCGGGCGGCATCTTCCTGATGCACGACTGGGCGCAGGCATCCATCGACGCCCTCCCGCAGATCATCAGCGACCTGCGCGATCGCGGACTGCACCCGGGCGAGATCGCCTTCACCCCGCGCGAGGTTCCCTTCGGCGACACCCCCTTCCATGCGATCGCGGTCGCTCCATGCTCGGGGGTCCCGGCTTAACGGACAAGGAGAACGCGATCCTGTGGATAACGCGATTCCGTGTTCTGCGGACAGGTCGTCAGCGGGCCCAGCGGGTGGGGTCTCCGCCACCCGCACGGCGGGCCGCCAGGGCACGGCCGGCGGCGGATTCGACGATCGCGCGGGCCTCGCCCAGTTCACGGTCGGCGGCGCTGACCTGGACGATGCCCGGGGGCGCGTCGACGTGGACGGTGGCCAGTCCGAGAACGCGCTGGAGCGGGTTCACGGTGAGGCGGACCGACTGCGCGCGGGCGTGAGCGATCACGTCGGTGCGGCGGCACGGCCAGCCATGCCGGGCCACGAAGACGACGTCGTCGGTGCCGGCGCCGTCCGCGCGGTCGATCGCCACGGTCTTGGAGGACGCCGGGAGGATGGAGACGGCGTCGATGTGAGTGCCGGGGAACACCTGCGAGACGAGATGCATGGCGACGTGCCGGGGCGCGACGGGCAGCAGCGTCGAGGAGAGGGCCTGGCGCTCACCCGCGTAGCCGGCGACGGTGACCTCGACGCGGGCCCAGCCGAGGCTGCGCCAGATCGCCGGTTCGACGATGCTGACGGCCTGGACACGGCCGGGAGGGAGCGTCTGCATCCTGGTTTCCAGAAGGCCGTAACGGAGACGGATGCCGTCCGGTGACATGGCGACCGTGAAGTTGGCGTACATCACCAAGGGCGCGATGACCGCCCGGATGAGCCCGAGCAGGACGGGGAGGGTGACGGCCAGAATGCCTCCCTCCGCGTACATGACGAGGAACATCAGCGACGCGAGGAAGAGCAGGGCGGTGCCGAGGACGGGCAGCCGGAGAAGCAGGGACGCGAGCAGTGTGCCGAAGCGGATCCGCCACAGATGCCTTTCGGGGGCCTCGGGCGTGTGCCCGGGCAGCCCTGCGGCACGGGCGAGGAGTTCCGCACGAAGCTGGTTGGCGGAGTGCCGCCCCAGGTAGCGGAGGGCGATTTCGCTGTGCTCGCCGCCGGCCAGCTCGACCCGCACTTCGGCAAGGGCGAACACCCGCGTCACCAGCGGACGGACAAGGTCGATGGCCTGAATACGCGAAAGCGGGATCCGGCGCTTGTTCTTACGGAGCAGACCGGTCTCGACGACGAGGTCGTCGCCGTCGACACGGAAACGCAGAGCCAGCCACGTCCAGACGCCCGTCCCCACTGCGATCAGCGCCATGGGGACGCTCACGATGAGAAATCTGGCCAGGACCTCTGGGGTGAGCACCAGGATGACGCCGTCATCCGTCTGGGTCAGCAGAAGAGGGAAGCCGAGCAGCACGAAGTAGATGATGAGGAAGATGAACGCGCGCAGGGGCACCGTTGCCCAGTGAAGCCGGTGCGTTCCCTCCGAGAACCGGATGGGTGGACGGTAGCCCGGCGGGGGCCCGTAGCCCGGCGGGGGGCCGTAGCCGTACGGCGGACGAGGCGGACCGTAGGGCGGGCCTGGCCGGCCAGGAGGAGGGCCGGGCGGTGGGCCGTAGGGAGGGCGCGGCCCGGTAGGCGGTCCCGGACCGCCGTGGGGGCCGCGCGGTCCGTACGGGCCTCGTGGTCCAGGTGCCCCAGGCGGTCCAGGCGGTCCGGGCGGTCCCGGTGGCCCGTATGGCCCGTACGGGCCGCTCATAGCCCCATGCTCCTTTCCTCGCCCTTCTGGGCAAGGCGGTCACGCAGTAGGGCGGCCTCAGAAGTCGGCAGACCCGGGATGGTCGCGTCCGTTGCCGCCGCGGCGGTGTGCATCCGGACGGTGGCGATGCCCATCCACCTCTCCAGGAGCCCCGCCGTGACGTCCACGAACTGCATCCGCCCGTAGGGGACGACGATGAGGCGCTTGACGAACACTCCGTGGGTGACGATGAGGTCGTCCGCACGTTCGACGTAGCCGTACGCCCGGCGGTCGAGTTCGGCCACCAGCCAGGTGAGGACGGCCCCCAGCAGAACGGCGGCGATCCACATGGCGGCGGGTATCAGGCCGCCGTTCCCCCACACGATGAACCCACCCGCACCGCCGACCGGAATCGCCCACAGAACGGCGGTGAGGAGCCGCTGCAAGGCATGGCGCCTGGATATGGGCGACCAGTGCAGGCCGCCGCCGGGCTCGAACGCCTGGTCCGCCTGGTAGACGGGTGGCCCGGACGGCTGCCGGTGCGGTGGGTCGTCTACCGGTAGCTGTCCCTGACCCGGCGCCTGCCCTTGAACAGGCCGGCCTGGCGGTTGACCGCCATGACCCGGGCCCGGCGGCGCGGGCGGGTAAGCCGCCCCCTGCTGTCCAGGGTTCGCGGCGGGCTCGTAAGGCGGTTCGCCATGGCTCGCGTTCATTGCCCCCTAGTCAACCGGATAACGAGTGCCGCTCGCCATGGGACCATGAAGCGGTGACCGGAGCGGCGGAGGCGCGACCATGACCACCGAACGGATCGTCGGGATCGGTGCGGGCGCCAAGGAGCTCGCCACCGAGGACATGACTTTGAACATCGGCCCTCAGCACCCGTCCACGCACGGTGTGCTCCGGCTGAGGCTGACCTTGGACGGCGAGCGGATATCCGCGGCCGAACCCATCGTCGGCTACATGCACCGGGGGGCGGAGAAGCTCTTCGAGGTGCGCGACTTCCGGCAGATCATCGTCCTGGCGAACCGGCATGACTGGCTGTCGGCGTTCTCCAGTGAGCTCGGCGTCGTCCTCGCCGTCGAACGGATGCTCGGCATGGAGGTGCCGGTCCGCGCCGTCTGGACGAGGACGCTGCTGGCCGAGCTCAACCGGATACTGAACCATCTGATGTTCCTCGGCTCGTATCCGCTTGAAATGGGCGCCATCACGCCGGTCTTCTACGCGTTCCGTGAACGTGAGGCGTTGCAGAGGGTGATGGAGGAGGTCTCCGGCGGGCGAATGCACTACATGTTCAACCGGGTCGGCGGGCTCAAGGAGGAGCTCCCCGCCGGCTGGGCGGCGCGCGCGCGGACGGCGGTGTCCGAGGTCCGTTCCCGCATGGGCGACATCGACGACATCATCATGGGCAACGAGATCTTCCGCGCCCGGACGAGGGGCGTCGGCGTCCTCACGCAGGAGCAGATCCTGCAGTACGGCGTGTCGGGGCCCATCGCGCGTGCGTCCGGGCTGGACTTCGACCTGCGCCGGGACGAGCCGTACCTCGCCTACGGCGACCTCGACGTCCGTGTGGTCACCCGGGCGGAGGGCGACTGCCTGGCCCGGTTCGAGTGCCTGCTCGACCAGGTGCACGCGTCCCTCGACCTGGCCGACGCCTGCCTCGACCGCCTGGCGGAACTTCCGCCCGGCCCCATCAACCAGAGGCTCCCGAAGGTGCTGAAGGTCCCCGAGGGCCACACCTATGCCTGGACGGAGAACCCCCTCGGCATCAACGGCTACTACCTCGTGTCGCGCGGCGAGAAGACACCGTGGCGGATGAAACTGCGGTCCGCGTCGTTCAACAACATCCAAGTCCTGAAGGAACTTCTGCCCGGCACCCTGGTCGCCGACATGATCGCGATCCTGGGCTCGATGTTCTTCGTCGTCGGCGACATCGACAAGTGACCGGCACGCCCCACACCCCGCCGCTCCGCACCCGCCGCTCCGCACCCGGCGACGGATCGGTTCGGGGCAGTAGGCACGGGCACGGGCACAGGTGCGTCCTACGCCCGGGACGCACCGCGGTCGCGTTCCTCCTCGTCCGGGTCCTTGGGGACGCGGCACGCGTACTCCAGGAAGAACGCGGCCCCCACGAGGACGACCGCGGCGAGGAATGTGCCGCCGCTGACGAAGAAGTCCTGGCGGGGGGTCGCCTTGTCGAGCGACGACGTGAGGCTGACGGCGAACCCGGCGAAGACGCCGGCGATGACCGCGGCGGAGTGCGCGCTGGCCTTGGCCAGGGCGGCGAGCCGTGCCACCGCCATGGGCTCCAGCGGCTTGGGTGCCGGTCTCCGGTTCGGGTCGGACCGGCGCCCTTCCATGGGTTTGCGGCGCAGGCGGCGCAGCACGTTCAGCCCCGTGAACCCCTCGCCGAGGGCGAGGAGCAGCAGCGTCGGCACCGCGGTCCACGGCAGCGGAGGCAGCGACATGTAGGCCGAACGCAGCACCGCCCAGGTGACCACCGCGACGACGGCCACGAGCGCGATGAGGAACAGCGGCCGGGACGGTTTCATGCAGGCTGCTGAAGTGCCAGGTCCTCCCGGCGGCGGACGGCCGACGGACCACCCTCCGCCTGTTTGGCCTGGGCGAGGTCACCGACACGGCCGTGCCCGGGCAGCAGCACGTCCGGCTCGATGTCGGCCCAGGGGACGAGGACGAACGCCCGCTCGTGCGCGCGGGGGTGCGGGAGCGTCAGGTCGGGGTCGTCGGACGTGACGTCCCCGAACACGACGATGTCGATGTCGAGTGTGCGGGGACCCCATCGGACCACCCGTTCCCTGCGCATCGACGTCTCGATGTTCAAGACGCGTTCGAGCAGGTTCTCCGGTGGCAGCCGGGTATCGGCAACGACCACCACGTTCAGGAAATCCCCCTGTTCGGGGATGGTCTCACCGGGCGGCGCATACGGCGGCGTCTCGTAGACCGGGGAGAACGCCACGAAGTTCAGGCCGGGCGCGTCGAACAGCGCGTCCACCGCCTCCTGGATGTTGTCCAGCCGGTCTCCGAGGTTGCTGCCGATCGAGAAAACGACACGGTGCTGGACCAGCATGTGGCCGCCGGTGGCGGTGCGGTCGGGCATGCGGTCGGACGCGGTCATGGGCGACTCCTCTTGATCTTCACGGCGATGTCCGTGAAGGGGTGCGGCACCGGGGCGCTCGGCTTGTGGACGGTGATCTCGACCTCGCACACCGTCGTATCTTCCAGACATATTGTCGCCAACCGGTCGGCCAGCGTTTCAAGGAGATTGACGGGCTCCCCCTCGACGACGGCGACCAGGCGGCCGGCGAGCGTTCCGTAGTCGACGGTACGCGAGAGGTCGTCCCCGGCCGCGGCCGGGCGCGTGTCGAGGCCGAGGACGGCGTCCACCACGAACTCCTGCCCCAGCTCACGCTCCGCGGGCAGGCATCCGTGCCGGCCCCGCGCCCGCAGGCCGCGCAGTTCGATGTGGTCGAGACTCATTCTTCCTCTGCATCCACGACATTGAGGACGGGCGAACCATGGTGCAGCAGAAGCCTCCACTCCCCGTCCGACCGAACGAACACGTTCGTGGCCACGATGCTTCCCCCGGCGAGGAAACCGGCCTCGGTGTCCTCGTCGGCGGTGAGGATGTTCTCCTTGCACGTCACCACGGCGTGATCGCCGTACACGTCGGTCTCGACGTCGGTCAGCACGAACTGGATGTAGGTCGTGTTGGCCATGATGAGCGCCCAGGAGCGGAGCACTTCCTCACGTCCGCGCAGCATCGTCCAGCCGGGGTGGACGCAGGAGACGCCGTCCGCGTACGGGCCGTCCGCCCATACGTCCGACATGCGGTCGAAGTCACCGGCCTCGAACGCCGCGTAGAACTCGGCATGGACCTCGTCCACGTCGGCGCGGTTCACGGCACGGCTCATTGGCGGGAACTCCCGTGGTCGGCGCGACCGTCTGCCGCGGCTTGTGCAGGACTCTCTTCGCCGGCTGGACGTGCTTCACCGGCGGGACGTGCCGCGCGCATGGCGGCCGACACCCGGACGGCATCCGCATTGGGACGGACTCGGTGGACACGCACACACCATGCACCGGCGGCGGCGACCAGCGACGTGACCGCCACGGTGGCGTCGTCGCATTCGCCGAACGGGCGGGGCGTGCCATCGGGGCCGGCGAGCAACCTGGTCAGGAACCCTTTGCGGGACGCGCCGACCAGGACGGGGTACCCGGTGTCGGTGAGAACGTCCAGATGGGCGAGCAGCGACCAGTTGTGCCCCGCCTCGGGGTTCTTGGCGAAGCCCAGGCCGGGGTCGAGCACGATCATCGACGGGTCGACGCCCTCGGCCAGTACCGCGTCGACCCTGTACAGCAGCTCATCGCGCACCTCGCGGACGACGTCCTCGTAGATGGCGCGTGTCTGCATGTCATGGCTATGCCCCCGCCAATGCATCACCACGTACGGGACACCCGCGGCGGCGACCACACGCGGCATGTCCGGATCGGCGAGGCCGCCACTGACGTCGTTCACCAGCAGGGCACCCACGTCAAGGGCGGCCTCTGCGACCTCAGCGCGCATGGTGTCGACACTGACCGGCACGTTCTCCGCGATGAGGGCCTCGATGACGGGCACGACGCGACGCAGTTCCTCGTCCCCGGACACACGCTGCGCACCGGGCCGCGTGGACTCGCCGCCCACGTCCACGATGTCGGCGCCCTCCGCGACGAGGTCGAGCCCATGCCGGATGGCCTTCTCCGGATCGAACCAGGCACCGCCGTCCGAGAACGAATCGGGGGTGACGTTGACCACGCCCATGACGAGGCAGCGCCCTGGCGCGGGCAGCCCCGGAACGACGGCACTGGTCATGGCACCCAACCCTATGCCTTGATCTCAACCCCCCGGAGCGACGCCTCCGCCGCCCGATTCCGCCGGCGCACCGGCCCGGCGCGACGCCACGTACCGTGGCCCGGCACACCGGCCTCGGCAGGCCGGGCCACCCCGTCCGGAATCAGCAGAACGGGCCTCAGCGCAACGCTGAGGCCCGTTCAGGCGTTCGATGGCCCGGAAAGGCGGGCGGACGGCCGTCAGCGGCCGAGGATCAAGCTCATCGCCTCAGACCGCGTCTCGGCATGATCACGGAAGTCGCCGCGCACCGCCGACGTCACCGTCTTCGCGCCCGGCTTGCGCACACCGCGCATCGTCATGCACAGATGCTCGGCCTCGATCACCACGATCGCACCACGCGGCTCCAGCACGCTCATCAGCGCATCGGCGACCTGACTGGTCAGCCGTTCCTGGACCTGCGGGCGGCGCGCATACACGTCCACCAGCCGCGCCAGCTTCGACAGACCCGTGATCTGGCCCTTCATGTTAGGCGTGTACCCCACATGGGCCACTCCGTGGAAGGGAACCAGGTGGTGCTCACAGACCGAGTACACCTCGATGTCCTTCACCAAAACCATCTCTTCATGATCGGCGTCGAACACCGTGGTCAGCGCATCCTCCGGCGTCTGCCGCAGACCGGCGAACTGCTCGGCGTACGCGCGCGCCACCCTGGCCGGTGTCTCACGCAGCCCGTCACGGTCGGGGTCCTCCCCCAGCCCGATCAGGATCTCGCGCACGGCCTTCTCGATCCGCGCATGGTCGAACCCGGGCGGCTCGTCCAGGATCGGTGTCTCGCCCTCGACGAACGCCCGTCCCGCGTCCCGCGCCGCCTGGTCCACCGTCCACTGCCCCTGGGCGCCGGTGGACGACGAGCCTGAGGACGGTGTCACGTCCCCGGGCTCGTCGCGCGCCGACGTTTCGTCTTGCGGATCAGCCAACGCGGTCAGCTCTCACCCTGGGCCGGGTCGGCGGCCTCCGAAGCGACACCGCTCTGCCCATTGCCCTTGGTCAGGTCCGTGACGTCCTGCGGGCCGAGAAGGGCCAGCTCCTTACGCGTGAGGATGGGCGGACGGTCGGACGGGAGACGCTTGCCATAGCCGGTGTAGGAGTTCTGATGCGGCCGCTTCTCGATCGGCGCGAAGATCTCCAGCACCATGTCCTTGGACAGGGTCTCCTTCTCCATGAGGTTCACGACCAGTTCGTCGAGGACGTCCCGGTACTCCACGAGGATCTCCCACGCGGTGTCGTGGGCGGCCTCGATGTAGCGGCGGACCTCGTCGTCGATCGCGGACGCTATGTCCTCGGAGTAGTCACGCTCGTGGCCCATGTCGCGGCCGAGGAAGACCTCGCCCTGACCGGAGCCGAACTTACGCGCTCCAAGACGCTCGCTCATGCCGTACTCGGTCACCATGTTGCGGGCGATGGAGCTGGCCTTCTCGATGTCGTTGGCCGCACCGGTCGTCGGCTCGTGGAAGACCAGTTCCTCCGCGGTGCGCCCACCGAGCAGCATCGCGAGCTGGTCGTTCATCTCCGAGCGCGTGGTGAGGAACTTGTCCTCCATCGGAAGGGTCATGGTGTAGCCCAGGGCCCGTCCGCGAGGAAGGATCGTCACCTTGTGCACGGGGTCGGAGTTCGGCAGCGCGTGCGCCACCAGAGCGTGCCCGCCCTCGTGATAGGCGATGATCTTCTTTTCCTTCTCCGACATCACGCGGGTCTTGCGCTCCGGCCCGGCCATGACGCGGTCGATGGACTCCTCAAGGGTGTCCATGTCGATCAGCTTGCGGTCGAAGCGCGCGGTGAGCAGCGCAGCCTCGTTGATCACGTTGGCCAGGTCGGCGCCCGTGAAACCGGGGGTGCGGCGCGCGATGATGTCCAGCTCGACGTCCGGGGCGAACGGCTTGCCGCGGCCGTGCACCTTCAGGATGCCCTTGCGGCCCTCCAGGTCCGGGCGGTCCACGGTGACCTGCCGGTCGAACCGGCCGGGACGCAGCAGCGCCGGGTCGAGGATGTCGGGACGGTTCGTCGCCGCGATCAGGATCACGCCGCCCTTGACGTCGAAGCCGTCCATCTCGACCAGCAGCTGGTTGAGGGTCTGCTCACGCTCGTCGTGGCCACCGCCGAGGCCCGCGCCGCGGTGCCGGCCGACGGCGTCGATCTCGTCGATGAAGATGATCGAGGGGGCGTTCGTCTTGGCCTGCTCGAACAGGTCGCGGACGCGGGAGGCGCCCACACCGACGAACATCTCGACGAAGTCGGAGCCGGAGATCGAGTAGAACGGCACCCCCGCCTCGCCGGCCACCGCGCGGGCCAGCAGCGTCTTACCGGTGCCGGGCGGGCCGTACAGCAGCACACCCTTGGGGATCTTGGCGCCGATGGACTGGAACTTCGCCGGGTTCTGCAGGAAGTCCTTGATCTCTTCCAGCTCTTCCAGGGCCTCGTCGGCCCCGGCCACGTCCGCGAAGGTCGTCTTCGGAGTGTCCTTGGTGATGAGCTTGGCCTTGGACTTGCCGAAGTTCATCACGCGCGAGCCGCCGCCCTGCATCTGGTTCATGATGAACAGGAAGATCAGCACGATGATGACGATCGGCAGCAGGCTGAACAGCAGGTTCAGGAAGAAGCTCTGCTTCGGAACCTCCACGTCGTAGCCGCCGGGCAGCTGTTTCGCGTCGACCTGCTTCTGCAACGCCTGCTGGAGCTGGTGTCCCTGGCCGTCGACCCACGACGTCTGCTGATGCTCACCGTTCTTGAGCGTCAGCTCGATCCGCTGGTCCTTGTCAATGATCTTGGCGGACTTCACCTGTCCCGCGTTGATCTCCTGGACGACCTTGGAGGTGTCGACCTTCTCGTACGAGGGGCCGGGGTTGATGCCCCACATGACAAGGGCGACCAAGAGGCCGAACAGCAGGATCCACAGCAGCGGCCCGCGAAAATAGCGCTTCACGTCCATTTATTCGGTTACCCCTCCGGGGCCCGTCCCTCCTGACCAACGTCTGTGTGCGATCCTCGCCCGTCCCCGGGGGACGGACGCCGGGGCGACCAACAATCCGACTCACGAAAGCTCCGTCGCCCTGGGCTCCGGACCCACCGCAGCGGTTTCCCTCCTGTGGCTCCCCAACCCGAGGATCCGGGACACCGACGGTACACCGCAGGACGCAGGAGACGCAGCCGACGCCGTCCTCCTGCATCCCTTCCATATACCCGTCAACGACCTTTGCAACGATTCGTCACGGTCCCTTGTTCCCTGAGGGGCGAGGCTACGCGCCGTCTCCGCCGTAGACGTGGGGGGCGAGCGTGCCGACGAACGGCAGGTTCCGGTACTTCTCCGCGTAGTCGAGCCCGTAGCCGATGACGAACTCGTTGGGGATGTCGAACCCGATGTACCTCACGTCGAGGTCGGTCTTGACCGCCTCCGGCTTGCGCAGCAGCGCGCAGATCTCCAGCGATGCGGGCCCGCGTGAACGCAGGTTGCTGACCAGCCATGACAGGGTCAGACCCGAGTCGACGATGTCCTCCACGATCAGGACGTGCCGGTCCAGGATGTCGGTGTCGAGGTCCTTGAGGATGCGCACGACCCCCGACGACTTCGTCCCGGACCCGTACGACGACACGGCCATCCAGTCCATCGAGGCGGGCGTGTGCAGCGCCCGCGCCAGATCCGCCATGATCATGACGGCGCCCTTGAGTACTCCGACGAGAAGCAGGTCCTTGCCCGCGTAGTCGGCGTCGATCTGCCCGGCGAGCTCCCGCACCTTGTCCTGCAGGTCCGCCTCGGGGACCAGCACCTTCGCCAGGTCTGTGCCCAGGTCTTTCTCGTCCACAACCCCACCCTCATCGCCGAGACCTCGCCCGTCCTGTGGGACGGGCACAGCCGCGCGACGTTCTCCCCGTTCACGCAGCGGACACGTCGTGTGCCGGCTCATGTGGCGAGCCGCACACGGCGCGATGTCAAACCGGGCCGAACAGCAGCTTCCCATACCGCCGGACGGCCCTCAGCCCCCCGGGCAGGTCTACGTGCCGCTGGCCATGCCAGGCCGTGACCAGCCGATCGACCGCATCGACATGGACGGCCGCGAGCGTACCGGGTGGACTGCCGGCCCTGACGACGGCCATCCGCAGAACCCGGGTGCGGACGGCTCTGGCCAGGTCACCGAGCCCTTCGATGCGGAGGGCCACGGCATAGCCGTCTTCGGAGGTTTCCAGGTCGGTGAAAGCCTGTGCGGCGAGCTCGTCCAGGAAGTCCGCGTCGTCGCGCAGCATCCTCGCCGTCCGCGCCAGAGCCTCGGCCACGCCGGGTCCTAGAGATTTCTCCAGGACCGGGAGCGCCTCATGCCGTACGCGTACGCGTGCGTAGGCGGGATCAACGTTGTGGGGGTCGTCCCAGGGGTTCAGCCCCATCGCCTTGCAAGCCCTGCGCGTGGTCGCGCGGTCGATCTCAAGCAGGGGCCTTACGTAGCGGACGCCGGACTCGCGGCGGAAGGCGGCAGGCATGCCGGACAGCGATCGGGCCCCAGAGCCGCGCGCCAATCCCAGCAGGACGGTTTCGGCCTGGTCGTCCTGTGTGTGCCCCAAGAGGACGGCCACGGCCCCGAGCCGGTCGGCCGCATCGTCGAGAGCCGTATAGCGGGCGTCGCGGGCGGCGTTCTCCGGCCCGCCTCCCCCGTCCACCAGGACCGCGACCGATCCGGATGGGTCCAGGCCAAGGCCCGCCATGATCCGGACCACGGCGTCGGCGCGTTCGCCTGAACCGTCCTGCAGACCGTGGTCGATCGTCACCCCGCCTGCCGGATGTCCCGAGCGGGGCGCCTCGAACGCCAGCGCACCAGCGAGCGCCAAGGAATCGGCCCCGCCGCTGCATGCGGCCAGCACCATGGCCCCTGGCTGGAGGTCCGCCAGGACGCGCCGTACCGCGAGACGTACCGCCGCCACCGCCGGATCAGGGCCCATGCAGAATCTTTACCACTACGCGGCATCGCGCACGCGCGACGGTCACCGGACCCAACGGGCCTGGCTCAGGCCTCGTTGGCCTCGGGGGGCGCGTCCAGGGCGCGGGGGCCGACGACCCTGTCCATCCACAGGGCCGGCTCTTTGATCTCGTCGTGCGTGGGCAGTGTCTCCGGCGACTGCCACACCTGGTTGAACCCGCTCATGCCCACTTCGGTGACGACCCGCCGGACGAACCGCGACCCCTCCGCGTACTGCTTCATCTTCAGGTCGATGCCGAGAAGGCGCCGAATCGTCTTGTCGAGCTTGGAGCCGCCGTCCCGCCGCCCCTGGAAGCGTGAACGGATCTGCTGTACGGACGGGACCACTTCCGGGCCGACCGCGTCCATCACGTAGTCGCCGTGTCCCTCGACCAGCGTCATCACCGCGGTGAGGCGGTCGAGGATCGCGCGCTGCTCCGGGCTCTGGATCGCGTCGATGAGGTTGGCGTCGCCGCCGCGCACGGCGTCGGCGACGGCCTCGGCCGCGTCCCGGATACGGTCCAGCATCACGCCGGGGTCGAGGTCGGACGCGAGCAGGAACTTGGTCATCTGCTCCTGCACGTACTCGCGAAGCCACGGGACACCCGTGAACTGGGCCCGGTGCGTCTCCTCGTGGAGACACACCCAGAGGCGGAAGTCGCGTGCCTCCACACCGAGCTCATGCTCCACGTGAACGATGTTGGGAGCGACCAGCGTCAGCCGCCCCGTCGGCGCCTCGCCGGACGGGTCCGGCGGCAGGAACAGCTCGTACTGCCCCAGGACGCGGCTGGCCATGTACGCCAGAATCGCGCCGACCTGCATGCCGGTGACGCGCGAACCCACGGCCTGGACGACGACGTTGCCCGCACCTCCGAGGGGCCCCGGACCACGCCGCTCGTTCATCTGCTCCATGAGCGGTTCCAGCACCACCCGGAATCCGTCCACGTTCGCCCGGATCCAGCCGGGCCTGTCCACGATCGTCGCCGGATCCGGATCGAGCTCGGAGGCCATGCCGGTGAAGTCCCGCACATGCCCGTGGGCGATCTTCGACAGCTCGCGCAGCTCCGCCACGACCTCACGAGCCTCGGCATGGCTGACCTGCGGTCCCGGCCTCACGAGCCGGGTTCCCGCCTGGACGGCCACGTTCCAGTCGATCATTGAGGCGCTCATGTACTCCACCGTACGTTTCGGACGCGGCGCCGAGGCGCCCCTGCACAGTCGTTCAACGAACAACCGTCCTGGTTATCTCCCGTATGGCCGCGCCCACACCCCGCTCAGCCCCCGGCCGAGGGCGCGCCACCGCAGCCGCAGGCGGCGACGGCGGCCGCCAGCTGGTCGAGCTTGCCGGGATCGACCGGCCCCTTGCCATCCCCCGCCATGAAGGCGAACGCGAGCAACCGGCCATCCGCGTCATAGGCGAGCCCTGCCAGCGTGCTGACGCCCGCCAGCGTGCCGGTCTTGGCGCGGACCATCCCGGCCCCCGCCCGGCTGGCCCCGACGGTGAAGCGCGGGGGGCCCAGCGTCCCGGAGAACCCGGCGATCGGGAGACCGGAGACGGCCGCGCGGAGCTCCGGGTGGTCGTCACCGGCGGCGAGCGAGACGATGCGGGCGAGCGCCATCGGCGTGATGCGGTTCCGCGTGGACAGGCCACTGCCGTCGTTCACCGAAACCCCTTCCGTCACGCCCAGCCTGGCGACGACCTGCTCCACGGCCTGGGCGGCGTCCGCGAACGTCGCCGGACGACCCAGCTTGATGGCGACCTGCCGCGCCACCGCTTCCGCCACATCGTTGTCGCTCTCGGTCATCAAGTGCTCCACCAGCGCGGACATCGGCGGTGACTGGACGGCACCGAGCCGCACCGCCCCCTTCTGCGCGACCGTCCGGCGACCGGGCTTCGCACTCACTCCGTTCTTGGACAGCAGCTGCGCGAACTGCTTCGCTGCCGCGGCGGGCGGATCGGAGACCCGTGTCCTCTTGGACGGATCCCCGGGAGACACGCGGCCTTCGTCGACCGTCAGGGCGGTGACCGGAGCGACCTCGCCATCAGGCATGTAATTGGGTTTCCAGCCGGCGGCCGTACGGGGGCCCGCATACGCGGACACGTCGTAGTCCACGCGCACCCGCTGCACACCGGACGCCTTCAGCGCGGTGGCCGTCTGCCGAGCCAGATCCACCAGCGAAGCGAAGGGAGGACGGCCCTCTGGGAGTGCCGGAAGGGCCGTCAAGGTAGGATCCCCGCCTCCGACCAGTACGATTCCGCCACCGGTGCCGTGCACGACCTGTGTGGTGATCCGGTGGGCGGGACCGGCCGAGGCGAGCGCCGCCACCGACGTCACCAGCTTCGTCGTCGAGGCCGGGGTCGCCGGCCGGTGGGACTGCCGCTCGAACAGGGGACGGCGGGTCGCCGCATCGATCACCACCGCGCTGATCTTCGCGCGGGGGCCGCCGATCAGCGCCGAGAGCCGACCGGCCAGGGTGGACGCGTCCGGCGACGGGCCCGACAGGGGATCGGCGGCGGGGATCGCCGCCGAGGCCGGGACGCGTACCAGGTCACGCGCCGCCACGCTGGGCGGCTGCGGGGAAAGGTGGCGGTCGGGTGTGAGTTTGGCCACTGCCAGCCCGGCGGTGACGATGAAAACGTTCAGGAGGGACAGCGACAGGACCACGAGGGCACGGCCCCGTGCAGGCACGCGACCGCCCCTCTCCCACTCAGCACTCACCAACGTGCGACATCCTTATACAAGGGAACATCCTGTGGGGACGGCCTCGCCCACGGGTTCCCGAAAGACTATTCACTGCGAGCGTGCAGGGAGCGGAGGACATCTTGGATTTCGACGTCACCATTGAGATCCCGAAGGGCCAGCGGAACAAGTACGAGGTGGACCACGAGACCGGACGCATCCGGCTCGACCGCATGCTGTTCACCTCGACGCAGTACCCGGCCGACTACGGGTTCATCGAGGACACCCTAGGCGAGGACGGCGACCCGCTTGACGCGCTCGTCCTGCTGCAGGAGCCGACGTTCCCCGGCTGCCTGATCCGCTGCCGCGCGGTGGGCATGTTCCGGATGACCGACGAGGCCGGTGGCGACGACAAGGTCCTGTGCGTCCCCGCGACCGACCCCCGCCAGGAGCACCTGCGCGATATCCACCACGTCGCCGAGTTCGACCGGCTGGAGATACAGCACTTCTTCGAGGTCTACAAGGACCTGGAGCCCGGCAAGTCCGTCGAGGGCGCCAGCTGGGTCGGCCGCGTCGAGGCGGAGCTGGAGATCGAACGCTCCCTCAAGCGCGAGGCGGACCGGGGCGGCCACTGAGCGTCGCCCGCGCAGATCCGCTCCCGCGCCCACGCGACACGACTCGTGAAGAACCCTTCCGCGCGGCACCACGCGGAAGGGTTCTCTTCTTCCACCGCACCCCCACGCCACTGCACGGCAGCGGCTCCGCGTCCTCGCACGGCCTCAGCCGACGGGACGGGTAGCGCCGATCAGGTCACCCCGGTGAATGCCGGAGATGCGGACCCGTGCACCGGTGTAGGGCGCCTCCACCATCTGCCCGTCGCCGACGTAGATGCCCACATGGTGGATGGTGCCGGGATCGGACGTGTCCCTCGCGAAGAAGACGAGGTCACCCGGACGCAACGCGTCGATGGGGACGTGCGGTCCCGACGTCCACTGCGTGCCCGTCCAGTGGTCGAGCCGTACACCGGCCTTGTCCCACGCGTACATCGCCAGGCCCGAGCAGTCGAAGCCTCGGATTCCCGCGCCCTGTGCCACACCGTAGCTTGGACCGGCCGTGGTGCCTCCACCCCACGAGTACGGGGTTGCCAGCCATTTGAGCGCCGCACGCACCGCGATCGCACCACGTTTGGCCGGCGTGGTCTGTCCCTCGGCAGGGTGTCCTGAACCCGCGATGGAGGCACGGACCTTGCGTGCTTCCGCCTTCTCCAACGCCCGTACCCGCGCGCGCTTGAGCCGGGCAGTTCGGGCTTGAGCGCTTCCAAGCCGCCGCTCCAGGTGCCGCTTTTCCACCTTGATGCGTTGCACCGAAGCCTGTTGCCTGGCCACCGCCTCCTGCGCGAGCCGTCTGGCCTCCTCGGCACGTCTCGTCGCCGCCCCCTGCTCGTCGAGCGCCTTCTGCGCCTGGCGGCGGAATACGTCCGCGACGGTCTTGGACGCCTCCACGCGGCGAACCATCGCGGTCCGCCGCTTGACGAGCATCTCGACCATCGCGGCACGGTCCATGAAGCCCTGCGGGCCACCGTCGCCGACGAGCGCCGACGAGATCTGGTCGTAGCCGGTGTTGTTCCGGTAGAGCTGCGCGGCGAACGACGCCAGTGCGGCTCGCGTTTCCTCCATCCTCCGGTTCGCCTCAGCCAGCCGTGCCTGGGCGTCCCTGTGGGCATGCTGGGAACGTTGCAGTCCGAGCCGTTCGCCGTTGTAGCGTTCCACCGCGGCCGCAGCGGCCACGGCGAGCCGGTCGAGTTCGCCGTCGGCCTGCGCGAGCTTCGCCTTCGTCCGGCCGACCTCGGCAGCGCGTTCCCTGACCTGCCGTTCGCTGCGCTCAACGTCCCCCGCGCCGGGGGTGGGGTCGGCCGCCGGCGGGCGGGCGGACACCGCCGGAGCCGACAGGCTCACGCAGATCGCCACGGTGGAGAACAGGGCGGCCAGCCGCAGTGCCACGCTGCGGGAATGGGACGAGCTCGCACGACGGATCTGTGCTGCGCCGAATGCCATGAGCACGTCTTCCCCCAGGCATGTACTGCTTAGCGCAAACGATCACCTACGAAGGGTAGTTGACTCGGGCAATGGCGGGTACGTTCGCCACTCCCCGTCAGGGGCCGGACGGCGAGCTTGTACTTGGAGAGACGGCCGTGGCCCCTGATGACGCCTCGGTGGACGGTGACGGATCCGGGCCGTCACCGGATGGTGGCGGCCCAGAGGGCGACGGATTTGGAGACGGCGGGGTCTCGCGATGTGAGGGTGACGGGCGGCCCGGACGGTGAGTCCCGGGTGGTGTGGACGGGTATCCGTGGCCCGGCCCCGTCGGCGTCGGCGAAGGCGAAGGCGTCGGATCCGCGCCTGGAGCGTCGGGCCGCCAGGTGACGTGCACCTGGCTCCCACCGGGCTGGAACGTGATCGTGCCGTCCCCGCCGGAGTTCGACTTCCGCGAGACTTGGACGCGCACGGTCACGCTTTGCCCGGCCGCAAGACGTCCGGATGAAGGGTGAACCCCTACGGCTCCCTGGCTCCTCGCCCGCCAGGTCACCGATCCACTTTCTGCCCGCAGTTCTATGGACCCGTCCGAGTCTCCCGCGAGGTCCAGGAAGAGCGGGGAGACCAGCAGCGTGCTCTTGGCCGCAGGGCTCGAATGGTCATTCGCGGGCGCCGGTGCCGGCGACGGTGTCCGCAGTGCGGTCGGCGGCGCGGACGAGGCTGTCGAACCGAGCGGGAATGTGGCCGACACAGGAGCGGCATCGAGGTAACCGGCACCTTCCGGATGGTCCGCGGACCGCCGGCCGGGGACCGGATACTGCGAAAGGCCGGGAACGGCGCTCGGGCGTGGGCCGGCGACAGTGTCGGCGTCCCGTCGTCCGGTGTCGAACAACCCGTACATGGAGGCGATTCCGCCACCGGACAGAAGCGCCACCACTGCTAGCACCACGACGCCCCGGACCGCTTGGCTCCCGCGCTGCTGCTCATTCGACAGGGAACGTGTTCTGCGCAAGCGGCGTAGGCACGAATGGCCTCCCGGACTCGACGCCCAGGGCGGACGTGCAGGCTGCATGGCCTGGACTGGGAACCCGTCAGGCGTGAACCCGGTGATCCGGGTGGTGACGAAGAGCCGATAGCCGACAAGCTCGGGATCGAGGAAACAGCTCATCACCCGGAGCCGGAGTTCCGCTGCCAGATCGGGTTCCGGCAGCAGTCCGTAGACCTTGGTGGCCGACACGGTACGCGGACGGAACGCGCCGCAGACGGAGCAATCCTCCGCGTGCTCCGCCAGCCGGCCGTTCGCGCCGCCGGTGTGCGAGTCCACGCCGTGCCGTTCCCGCAGCAGCGCGGCACGTTCCGCGCAACCGTACGGGCCCTGGTGCGCGAGCATTTCGGCCGTCAACGCCTCTGCCAGCTCGCCGTGCGCACGATCGAGCGCCGACTGCGCGTCTTTCAGCGGTACGTCGAACACCGCGGCCAAGTCGGGAACGGCCAACTGGTGCCGGACCCGTAGTTCCAGGATCTCCCGGGAGACCGGCAGCAGCGCCAGGACCGCCTGCCACGCCATGATGCGCTGGTCGACGTCCTCCTGGTCGTGGCTGGCGATCGGCACGTCCGGCGGATGATCCGTGGGCGGCAGCCGACGCGCGCATTCCAGCCGGGCGATGGCGTAGAGCCACGGCGCGAACCGGTCCGGGTCGCGCAGCTTTCCGATGTGCGCCTCCGCCACGATGAGCGTGTCGCGCAGCGCCACCTGGGCGGCGTCCCGGCTCCGTAGTTGGAACCAGCAGTACGCGTAAAGCCGGTCGGCATGGGCGTCGTACAGGGCGGCCGGGGCGCCCGGATCACGTTCGCACAGCGCCGCGACCAGGAGATGGTCGTTCATGCCACAAAACGTAAAGGGTCCGGGCGCTCTTTACAGGCCATTTCAAGAGATCGAACTCAGATACCGAACACCATTCTTACTCCTTCGTGACACTTTTGGAGAGTGTCGCGAATGAGACTCTTAGGACGTTACGCCCGAAGTACCTCCGATAAAGGATCGATCATCTGCTCACCAGGGCATCGCCCCGGTGAACGATCACGCACTCCACGACGTGAAACACATATGGCCGGCGTTCACTCAGGGAGAAGCATTTCCATCATCGGCGGCAACAGCCCTTCGGCCGCCGCCGCGATGGTCGCGACCTGTGCGCTGGTGTAGATGACCGGCTCTCCCGCAATGGCACGTGGGATCGTCCTGGCCGCATGGAACAGCACCCCGGCATGCTCTGCTCCGTCCCGCGCGACACGTGCACCATGCACAACGACCATCGGCGTGACGTGCACGTCCTCACCCAGCTCCTCGGAGAGCAGTTCCGCCACCGTGTCGGCGGCCCGAGCGGCCACACGGGTCACACCGACGACCGGTCTGCGCCCCACCCACAGACGGCTCTGCCCGAGGCGCAACCGTGCACCCCACCGAAGCCGTCGGCTGACGATCGCGTAGATGCCGGACAGGCCCACAACGAGGTGATCGAGATTGGTCGTGGGCGTGGAACCGTCCGGCAAGGCCCGGTCATGCAGAACGTGAAAGCCCGCCGGATCCAGGCGGGCCAGCCTCCGGCCGGTACGCCGCTCGGCCAAGGCACCCCGCCGCCAACTGGTCACAGGTCCCGGCCTGAATCTCGCATACGCCGCGTGCCCGACGAAGACGACGAC
The DNA here is from genome assembly GCF_043198445.1 of Spirillospora sp. NPDC048823. NCBI lineage: Bacteria > Bacillati > Actinomycetota > Actinomycetes > Streptosporangiales > Thermomonosporaceae > Spirillospora > Spirillospora sp. NPDC048823. The sequence continues at coordinate 359,431 of NZ_JBICUT010000006.1, forward strand.
GGCTACCACGGCTCCCGCCCACCAAACGCTCAGACCGGCCGCAACGACCCCCGATCCGCCGGCCACCACCGCCCGCACCGCGCGCCGTTCCCAGCGGTGCTCCGCGGCCAGCGCGCGGTGGCGATACAGGGCCGAGGCTCCGGCGTTGGACACGCCGACACCGCTGCTGCGCACCTCAAGGCCCCTTCCCCTCGGCCCCCGAGCCGCACCTGGCTGCATAAGCGTGCGGCAGCCCGGCGGTTCCAGCAAGGAGTTTCGAGGACGAGATCTTGGTCTCGAAGTTGACACTGTCATCGTGACAGTGTCATCATCGGGGGCATGGACGGCACCTGGACGATCAACGAGCTGGCGGAACGCGCCGCCGCGGCCCTTGCCGCGGACGGATCCGGGCAGGTCAGCGGCCGGGTGCGTGACCTGCCCAACGAACGGCTGATCCGCTGGTACACCACGATCGGCCTGGTCGACCCGCCCCTCGGCCGGCGTGGCCGCATCGCCCAGTACGGGCCGCGTCATCTCCTGCAGCTCGTCGCGGTCAAGCGCCGCCAGGCCGCGGGCCGCTCGATCGCCGAGATCCAGCTCGAACTCGCCGCCGCCACCGACGCAGCCCTCGAACGAATCGCCGCCCTCCCGTTCCCCGCCCCGATCCACACGCACGAAGACGGAACAGCCGTTGACGAGGTAAGCCCGGTTGAGGGAGCAGTCCCGGTCGACGAAGTGAGCCCGGTGGAACGAGCGCGGCCGGTCGAGCGGACGGCTACGACCGAAGCGGCGAGCCCACCCGGCACGGGAAGCGAAACCGCCCGCGCCACCTTCTGGAGAACGCGCCCAGACGTTTCCTACGGCGCGGTCACCATCACCGACGACTACGGCAGACCAGACGACCACCGAAGGGTGGACCATGCCGGCTCCGACGGACTCGTCGGCTCGGACGACTGCGGAGAGCCTCGCCCCTCTGTCGTCCAGGGTGTCCGGCTCACATCCGGCCTCACCCTCCTGCTGGACGTCCCAGCCCTGAGCGGCGACGACCTCACCGCCATCGAGACCGCCGCACGGCCGCTGCTCGACGAGCTACGCCGGCGCGGTCTCCTCGCCCCCGCAGCAAGCCCCGCGTTCCAGCCCGCCGATCCTTCCCGGAGGTCCCAGTGACCGTGCGCATCCTGCCGCTACCCGACATCGAGCCCCCGGCGACCGATCACGGAATCGGTGCGCTCACGACCGACAGGGGCAACCTGCCGCTCGACTCCGTCGACGTGCACGCCGCGATCACCGGGCTCGCCGCCGGCATCGAAGTCGTCCAAGGCTTCCGCAACCCGTTCGACATACCGCTGGAGGCCACCTACATCTTCCCGCTGCCCGACCGCGCCGCCGTCACCGCGCTGCGCATGGAGGCCGCCGACCGGGTCGTCGAGGGGACGCTGAAAGAGCGCGGCCAGGCCCGGCGGGACTACGACACCGCCATCGCCGCCGGACAGCGCGCCGCGATCGCCGAGGAGGACCGCCCGGACGTCTTCAGCATGCGGGTGGGCAACATCCTCCCCGGCGAACGCGTAACGATCAGGCTGACGCTCAACCAGCCCCTGCCGCACGAGTCGTCCTCCAGCGCGACGTTCCGCTTCCCGCTCGTCGTCGCGCCCCGCTACATCCCGGGTGCGCCGCTCGACGGCGAGCGCGCCGGGCCCGGAGTCGCCGACGACACCGGCGCGGTGCCGGACGCGTCCCGGATCAGTCCGCCCGTCCTGCTGCCGGGTTTCCCCAACCCGGTGCGGCTGGCCATCACCGTCGACATCGACCCGGCCGGGCTGCCGCTGACCCAGATCCGCTCGGCGCTCCACGTGGTGGCCGAAGAGGGCGAGGGTGAACGCACGACCGTCCGGCTGCGGCCGGGTGAACGCCTCGATCGCGACTTCATCCTGCGTATCGATTACGCCCCGCATGAAAGCGCGGCCCTCTCCCTCGTCCCCGACGAGTCCGGTGAGGAGGGAACGTTCAGCATGACCGTGCTCCCCTCCGGAGAAGCCCGGCCGAGCCCACGCGACGTGGTGCTCGTCCTCGACCGTTCCGGCAGCATGCAGGGCTGGAAGATGGTCGCCGCCCGTCGCGCCGCCGCCCGCATCGTCGACACGTTCCGGTCCGAGGACAGGTTCGCCGTCCTGTCCTTCGACACCGTCGTCGAACGTCCCCGCGACCTCGGCACCGGCCTGGTCGAGGGCACCGACCGCAACCGGTTCCGCGCGGTGGAGCATCTGGCGGCGCTGAACGCACGCGGCGGCACCGAGATGCTCGCGCCCCTCGACGAGGGCTGCCGCCTGCTCGCCGGCTCGGTCCGCGACCGGGTGCTGGTCCTCATCACCGACGGCCAGGTCGGCAACGAAGACCAGATCCTCGCCCGCCTGGAACCCCGGTTGCACGGTGTCCGCGTCCACACGGTCGGCATCGACCAGGCCGTCAACGCGGGTTTCCTGAACCGTCTCGCCGCCATCGGCCAGGGCCGTTGCGAACTGGTCGAAAGCGAAGACCGCCTCGACGAGGCGATGGAGCACATCCACCACCGGATCGCCGCGCCGCTCGCGACCGGGCTCAGCCTCCACGCCGACGGCCTGGAGATCGTTCCCGACTCCGTGGCCCCCGGCAGGCTCGGTGCGCTGTTCCCCGGCGTCCCGCTGGTGATCGCGGGCCGTTTCCGCGGCGCCCCGTCCGGCTCGCTGTCCGTCCGCGGCACCGCCTCCAGCGGAACGGCCTGGGAGCAGCACGCCACCGGCGCCGTCACCAAGGACCCGGCCACCACGTCCATCTGGGCCCGCGCACACCTGCGCGACCTGGAGGACCGCTACACGGCCGGAGGCCCGGACGACCTGGAACAACGCATCGTCAGCACGTCCCTCCGCTTCGGCGTCCTGTGCCGCTTCACCGCGTTCGTCGCCGTGGACAGCAGGGTGGTCACCGATGGCGAAGCCCCGCACCAGGCCGTCCAGCCGGTGGAGATGCCCGGCGGCTGGGAGTCGCCCACCGCCGCCCCGAGAATGACGCACGCCGCCTTCTCGGCCTCGGCGGACGCCTTCATGCCGGCAGCCCTCGCGGCACCGAGCGGTCCGCCGCCGCCTGCCCCGTCCGGCCCGCCGCCTGGATACGGCGCCGATCGCGGCACGCCCCTGCGGGGCACGGGCCGTCCCCCCGGCACATCGGCGCCCGGTGCGGGCTCGGCGGTGCCGGGACGAGCCCGCCGCGCACCCGCCCTCGCCGGGTTCCAGCAGGAACTGGCCAACGTGCTCGACCGCCTCCGCGAGGTCCCCGCCACGCACGACCGGCGCGTCCACCACCTGCTGAGCGATCTCCTGCCCATCCTTGAGTCGATCGTGCAGCGCATGGAGGCGCAGTCCCTGGACGCGACGTCCCTGTCCACACTCCGCAACGACCTGCGCCGCCTGAACCCCGCATCGGACGAGGCCACCATCAACGACCAGTGGGCCCGCGCACTTCACATCCTCAGCGACTTCACCGGAGCCGCGACACCCCGCCGCCCCTTCTGGAAACGCCAGTGATGGCCCCGTGCCGGCGGGGCCTATCACCCCGCCGGCACGCCCCCGCCCGCCATCCACACCCCCGAACCGAGCAGCACACACGGGGTGCCGCAGACGCACACGGAGTGGAGCGGTTCGGGTCAGCGGCGGGGGCGCCCCCTGGTTGGGGCGCCCCCGCCGGGAATATTGCGTCAGGCGTGCTTGGGCTGGTGGTTACGTCGCAGCAGGGGAACCAGGTTCAGTGCCAGGCCGATCAGGGCGACGGCTCCGACCAGGTTGACGCCCGGGGTGAACTCGGCGAACCCCTCGCCGCCGGCGGCCGTCCCCGATGCGACCAGGGCGGTGACCACCGCCAGGACGAGGGCGGCGCCGACCTGGCCCGATGTCTGGACGAGACCGGAGGCCAGCCCCTGTTCGGAGTCGTCGATCCCCTCCGTCGCCTGACCCATGATCGAACTGAACCCGAAGGCGAACCCGCCGCCCAGCAGCAGCATGGTGGGCAGGATGGTGAACGCATAGTGCGGCGCGTGCCCGGCCGTGGCCAGGAACCATGCATAGCCGAGGGTCAGGGACGCCATGGAACTGATGATCAGGCGGGGCGTTCCGTACCGGTCGATCAGCCGGCCCACGAACGGCGAGCCGAAGGCCACGACGAGTCCAGCCGGCAGCAGCGCCATGGCCATCTTCAGCGGCGACCAGCGCAGCACGTCCTGCAGGTAGAGCGTCATCATGAACTGGAAGCTCAGGTACGACCCGAACAGCGCGACGATGCTGAGGTTGGCCCGGATGATCGTCCCGATCCGCAGGATGCCCAACCGGATCAGCGGATGCCGCACCCTGTTCTCGGTGACGAAGAATCCCACGAGCAGCGCCGCCGCCAGCACGATGGAGCCCAGCGTGACCGGGTCGAGCCAGCCCCGGTCAGGCGCGGAAACAACGGTGTAGACGGCGAGCAGCATGCCCCCGGTGAGGGTGACGGCGCCGACGAGGTCGTGGCCGCCGGCGGCGGCCGGCCTGTCCCGCGGGATCAGGACGGCGCCCGCGACCAGGGCGATGAGGGCAAGGGGAACGGGCGTCAGGAACGTCCAGCGCCACCCGAAGCTGGTCAGCAGCCCACCGAGGATCAGTCCGGACGAGTAGCCGCTGGCGCCGAAAACCGAGAAGACGGACAGGGCCCGGTTGCGTGACGGCCCCTCACGGAACGTGGTGGTCAAAATGGACAGAGCGGTCGGCGCGGTGAATGCGGCGGCCAGGCCCTTCACGAAACGGGTGACGATCAGCAGCGTGCCGTCGTTCACCAGGGCGCCCACCAGGGACGCCAGCGCGAACACGGCCAAAGCGGCGAGGAAGACCCGGCGGCGGCCGAGCAGGTCGGCGGTACGTCCGCCGAGCAGCAGCAGACCGCCGTAGCCAAGGACGTAGCCGTTCACGATCCATTGCAGTGATGTGGTCGAAAGGCCCAGCTCGGCGCCGATCGACGGCAACGCGACGCCCACCATCGAGACGTCGAGGGCGTCGAGGAACAGCACGGCGCACAGGACCGCGAGGACTCCCCACAGCCGGGGGGTCCAGGTCTGTTCGGCCGACGCGCTCGCGGCGGCCGGCGCACGGACGGTCGGGGCAGTTGAGGTGTCGGTGATAGCCACGTCGAAGGACAGTACATGCGCATGCATTAAATGTCCACGCACTAAATTCCTTGGAATTTAATGTGGATGCATCCGATGCGCACACATGGTAAGGTCCGCGACATGGAGGCGGAGTCTGCTCTGGTCGGCCGCTGGCGCAAGCTTGCGACCTGCTACAACACGGTCGCTTGCGCCCTCGAGCGTGCCCTGCAAGACGCCCATGGCCTCAGCATGAGCGAGTACGAGACCCTCGACCGCCTCGTCGACCTCGACTGTGAGAAGCACCGCATGCAGGAGATCGCCGCGGCCATGTACCTCAGCCAGAGCGCCCTGTCCCGCACGGTCGCCCGCCTCGAGAAGCACGGCTACGTCCAGCGCGGCCTCTGCAAGGACGACCGCCGCGGCGTCTTCGTCGAGATCACCGACGCCGGCCGCCGGAGCCACTCCGAGGCACGCGAGACCCACCTGAAGGTCCTCACCGAACACCTCGGCTCCACCCTCTGACCGCACGACCGCAGGGCTTTGCGCCCCGCGGACCGGCTCCGCTTCCCAGACGTGACTGTGCGGCGAGTGCGCTCCACGGGGAACGTGATGCAACCTGACCGTAGGCGGCCGGTCGTCCAGCGGCCGGCCCACAAAGGCCGGTCCATGGGCAGCACGGGCCAGGGCGGAGGTGTTGTGGGCTGTCGCGTGATGCTGCGCCGGTTGCGGGCGGCGGACGAGGACGAGTTCGTCCGGCTCGCCGAACAGAGCGCCGACCTGCACAAGGACTGGGTCAGGACGCCGGCCGACCCGGAGGCGTTCCGCGAGTACCTGGGCCGGTTCGCGGACCCGGCGGCCGGCGAGGCACTGCTGATCAAACGGGCGGACACGGGCGCCATCGCGGGTCATGCCACGCTCACCGGCATCGTCCGCGGACCGTACGACCGCGCGATCCTCGGTTTCGCCGCCTTCACACCGAACGCGGGCCGTGGCTTCATGACGGAAGGCGTCGGCCTGACCGTCCTCTACGCTTTCGGCCCGCTGGGCCTTCACCGGGTCGAGGCGGATGTCCAGCCGGGCAACGAACCCTCCCGCCGACTGGTCCGCCGGCTCGGCTTCCGGCGGGAAGGGTTCTCTCCCGAGTTCATCAACATCGGCGGCATCTGGCGCGACCACGAACGCTGGGCCCTCACCGCCGGCATGACCACCAGCCTCCCCCCATGCGACGCGAACCTGATGCCGTAGCCCGTTTCCTGACCGGCCGTTTTCGCAGGTGACGGTGACGAGATCGGGCGGCAGCCCGTGCGCGGCCCGGATCGGCCGTCGTATATCGGTTTAATGATCTCCCTAAACGACCTATAAAGGGACAAAACCGGACAGTGCGCCAAGTCGCACGCATCGATTGCCGACGAGAGGTGGACGGGCGTGGCGCACAGTGGACACACGGGCGAAAGCTCCGAGTGGCCGGGCACCCTGGACGTGGGCGCGCTGCTCGAGTCGGGATGGCGACCGACACCGTTCCGGCAGTTCATTCTCAAGATCCACAGCCGCTGCAACCTGAAATGTACGTACTGCTACATGTACGAGATGGCTGACCAAAATTGGCGGAAACAGCCTCGTCGTATGACGAAACCCACGGTCGTCAAGGTTGCGGAACGGATCGCCGAACACGCTCGCGCCAACAAGCTTCCCGGGATCGATGTCATCCTGCATGGCGGGGAGCCGCTCCTCGCGGGCCTCGAGCACCTCCGGTACGCATTGCACACCATCCGATCCGCCATCGATCCGATGACCACGGTCACCTTCCACGTGCAGACCAATGGCGTACTGCTCGACACCAACTTTCTCAACCTGTTCGACGAACTGGGCGTTCTCCTGGGAGTGAGTCTGGATGGCGATCAGGACGGTCACGATTCGCATCGAAAGCGCGCCGACGGCCGGGGGAGCTATCAAGCGGTGGCCGCCGGGCTCGACCTGCTCAACGCACCGCAGTACAGGCACCTCTTCTCCGGCTTGCTGACCACCATCGATCTAGGCGCCGACCCATTGAAGACCTACGACGCGCTTCTAGCATTCCGCCCATCGTCCATCGATTTCCTGCTCCCCCATGGCAACTGGGACACGCCGCCCCCCGGCCTGCCCGCGCCCGGGCGGACACCCTATGCGGACTGGCTGATCGCGATCTTCGACCGCTGGTATCGGGCACCCGTCCAGGAGACCCGGATCAGGATGTTCGTCGAAATCATGCGCATGCTCGGTGGCCGCCCGTCCCGCAGCGAGGCCCTTGGGCTGTCGCCGGTGGCGGTCACGGTCGTCGAGACCGACGGGTCCATCGAACTGGTCGACACGCTCAAATCCGCCTACGAGGGGGCGGCCTCCACTCGTCTGCACGTCTTCCGCGACAGTTTCGACTCGGCGCTCATGCTCGCTCCGGTCGCGGCACGGCAGATCGGCATCGCGGCTCTATCGCCCAAATGCCGGGCGTGCGACGTCCATCGCGTGTGCGGCGGCGGCCTTTATCCGCACCGGTACCGGGCGGGACGCGGTTTCCGGAACCCGAGCGTGTTCTGCACGGACCTCCTGCGCCTGATCACTCACGTCCGGCAGGTCATGGTGGACGATCTGGCCGAACTGACGGGATCGCGTGGCTGATGCTGTCCGAAAGGACGTTTCTCAGCCTCGCTCGCGGCGGTGGTGGCGAGAAAGCCGTCGAAGAACTGCGTGCCATCCACCGGGGACGAGTGCTGGTTCTGATACGGGGATTGCTGGATAAGGCACAGGAAGCGGGGCATCCCGAAGCCGGTATGGCCGCAAACGGCTTCGAGCTGCTCAACTCACTCCGCCGCGCCCATCCGAACCTGGTCAATGAGATCCTCGCCTATCCAACGGTCACCGCCTGGGTGCGGCGGACGCTCACAGAGCTGCGCGAGGGGCGGCCGTCCCATCCAGGGCGGCTGGCATGCGCAGCCGCCGTAGCGGCTTACCGGGTCGGCAGCGACCGGGCCGTAGTGGTTCCGGCGGAGAACGGCGCCGTCGTCCTGCCCGGGCTTGGACGCGCGACCCTGCTTGACCGCGCCACGGCCGAGTTCGGCTCCGGACGAGTCGGGCACGTGACCCTGAGCGACGGCGAACCCGGTTGGACGCCCCTGCGGACCTTGCACGCCCGGCACGACGGGATCGCCGTCAGATTCGTCATCGAGGATGGCGATCCCGACCGGATGCCCGGTGCAGGCACCGTCACAGGACGCCTCGACGATCTGGCCGTCAGGCAGTGGCAGGACGTCCTCTCGGAGGCATGGCAGAGCATGGCTTCGCTGCATTGGACCACTGCCACCGAGGTTTCCGCCGCCATCACCGCGTTGACGCCTCTGCGTACGTCCGGAAACGGGCATGTGAGCGGCACACCGACCCACGCCTTCGGCAACATCGGCCTGTCGACACCGCCTGGGCCGCTTGAGCTCGCGGAAACGTTGGCCCACGAGGTGCAGCACGTGAAACTCAGTGCCCTGCTGGAGATCGTTCCATTGACGCTCCGTGACGACCGCCCCCTCCACTACGCGCCCTGGCGGCCGGATCCGCGCCCTATCGCGGGTCTGCTCCAGGGGACGTACGCCTATCTGGGCGTTACCGGCTTCTGGCGCAGGCAGCGAGAAGTCGAACGCGGGAACCAAGCGCTGCGTGCGCACAGCGAGTTCGCGCGTTGGCGAGAGGCTGCCGGCCAGGCGGCACGAACGCTGGCCGACAGTGAACGCCTCACCGATATGGGCATGGTCTTCGTGGAAGAGATGGCGCGGACACTCAGGGTATGGCGGCGGGAGTACGTCCCCCCTGTCGCCCACCGGAATGCCAGAGCGAACGCGGACGAACATCGCTCATCATGGCGCAGCCGCCATTCCTGACCACACCCCCTAAACCGAGGCGCGCGCCTAAATCGGAGGTGGGTCGAAGTCGCAGTCGAGGTGACGTTGTTTTTTGGCGACGATTGCATCGGGGTGTTCCTGACCGAGCGTCGCCGCATAGTGGTCCATCGTCGCCGTGTGGAGGTTCAGCGCCTCCTCCTTCATTCCCGCGGTGAGCAGATCCGTGGCGAGGTTGGCCGCGCAAGCGAGCGTCATAGGGTGGCGATCACCGAGAGTCTGCGTCAACCGCCACAGCGTTCCCCGCCCCAGTTGAACGGCCCCTTCGATGTCGTCCAGCGCGGCGAGGTCGCTGGCGAGATTCACCGCGACCGTTAGCGGGTAATGGTGATCGCGCCCCAACCTCGCTTCCAGACCTGCGAGAGCCTGCTCGTTCAATGTACGCGCCTTGGCCGCCTCCCCGGTCACCCGTCGCAGAAGCGCGAGGTTCCCGGTGCAGCCGTAGTTATAGGGGTGTTCCGGGCCGTAGACGCCCGGATACCGGTTCACGGTGTCCGCCGCCAGCGTCATCGCGTTGTCGAGTTCCCCCATCGTCCGCTGGATGTTCGCCAGGCACATCGCGGATGCAAGCGTATCCGGATGGGTCAGTCCGAAAAGCCGCAAGTAGCGTGAGTGGACGTTCAGAGCCATTTCCTGGGCATTCTCGAACTCGCCTACCCGCCGCCAGGAGATGGACAGGTCCTTCGCGGCACGGAGCGTCCAGGGGTGGTCGGCACCGAGTTCGGTGACCCCGTACGCGTGCACCTCCACACCAAGGTCGCACGCCTCGGCATAGTCGCCACAGAGCCGGACCGCCCGCGCCAGCCCGCTCCACGGAGCGAGAAGGTCCACCGCGTCACCGGAACGCCCGAGCGCACGTTGCTGGATATAGGCGCGCTCATGGTACTCCTTGCATTTCTCATACTGGCTGTTGAGTCCGTGATCCAGCCCGAGACTGTTGACCACGCGCGCCGTCTGCGGCTCGCGTTTCTGGAACGCCCGATTGTGCCGTTCGAGCGACTTCATGTCGTGATCCAGCGCTTGCGAGAACTCGCCGCCGGCACGGTAGTCGGCACCGAGGCTGTTGAGGAGCTGGAGCGTCTCCGGATGTTCCGCTCCTGCGACCCTTTCCATCGCCGGCATCGTCCGGAAGTCAAGGTCGTAGGCGCCCTGGAAGTCACCGAGGTCCCGGAGAACATTGCCGAGATGACGCTGTGCGCGGAGAACATCCATCTCCTCCGGTGACCCGTCCAGGGACCACCGCTTGATGAACTGCTCAAGGAAGTTGCGCGCCGACCCGTAGTCGCCGGACGCCCGCAGGTATCGGACCACCTGGAGCAGCATCTCCCGTACTTCCGGGTCATGGCTTTCCGCGATCTCGGCAGGCTGGACATGGCCGAGCAGGTCGAAGTACTCCGACCAGCTTGTCGGGTCCTGCGGCACGTCCGGTGCGGCCTGCGCCAGGAGCAGGTAGACCTCGCTCCGGATACGTGCCCGGTCGGACTTTCCGAGTTCCTCACGGACCAGCGCTTGGATCAGCCGGTGCACCTGAATCGTCCGGCTGGTCGTGTTGTCGATCTTGGCGAGCGCATAGCGGCCGAGTTCTCCGATGGCGCGGCTCAGTCGAATCGGGTCGTCGAGCAGCTCCGCTATCTCCGGGCTCAGCTTCGGGTGACTCTGGTTGAAGACGTCCCGCGGGATGGGCTCCGGGCTGAAGAAGGCGCAGTAGCGGAGCAGCTCGACCGCTTCGGGCAGCGACTTTCGCAGGCTGCTGACCGACAGCCCCCACGCGGCCGTCATCGATTCCGGGTACTCCGACGGCTTGCCCACGGACAACAGCTCGGCCGTCCGCTCGGCCAGCAGCTCCAGATACTCCGACACGGGCATGCCGGTCTCCGCCTGAAGCGCGCCGGCCTGCTCGAGTGCAAGCGGAAGGTCGCCGAGTTCATCCGCCAGGCGGTCGGCGTCGGGATCGTCGACCGTGCGGGGAACTCGCTTGGCCAGGAACTTCAGGCTCTCCCTCCGGGTGAACACGTCGACGGGGACGGTCTCGTAGACGCCGCTCCACCGGTGGTTACGCGAGGTGATCAAGACATGGCCGGGCCCGGCGCTGGGGATGAGTTCGGTCAGGTCCTCGGGTTGATCGGCGTTATCGAAGATCAGCAGCCATTTGTCGAACGGGTCGCCGCGCCTCAACGCGTCCAGCACGGAGTTGCAGGCGTCCTCGATGCCCGTCACGGTCATCGGAGGAAGGTTGAGATGCGGGGAGAGAGCGGCCAACGCGGACCGCAGCAGATTCGGCTGGTCCGCCGACACCCACCAGACCAGGTCATAATGCGCACCGAACCTGTGCGCGTACTCGACCGCCATCTGGGTCTTGCCGACTCCGCCGAGTCCATGGAGGGCGTGCGGCGCGGACACGACAGCCGTCACCTTGCCCGTTATTCCCTCCTGCCCCGTTATTCCCGCCCGCAGCCTGTCGAGAAGTTCTTCACGTCCGATGAAGTTCCTGTTCCGCGGGGGAACCTTCTTCCCCCACACCTGAGGAACCCGCCTGGCGCCCATCCCGCCCTGACCAGCCGATAGCTCCACGTGTACCGCCTCCGGTTCCCGCTCGCGGACGGCGACCCTTTTCGTCACCCGATGGGACGCCGACCACGATACTCGCAACACCCAGAAAGGAACATGCCATTTAGGACGTCCAATAAAATCGAGAGCGACCGGCCATAAGTCCAATATTCTGGCTTTGTGTCACGGGACACAAAACCCGTGAGCAGAGAGTGCTATGCGATCGCCTTCTGGCCATATCAACGCTGTCGTGTCAAACTTAAAGGGTTCGCCGCCCAGCGACCACTGGAGATCACATGCAGGACCCCGGAAACCTCCAGGTCAGCCGACTCGACTTCTCCAAAGTCTCCTTCGATCGGCTGGATGAGATCAGCGAAAGCGCACTGTGGCACGCCGTGAACGAGATACTCGACCCACGGTATGACGGCGACGCCATCGCGGCCTTCAACTCTTTCGCGTCACCACCGGGCGACGACGAGACCTGATTGGCCGGATACGGTCAGCCACTCACCCCGGCCGCCATTCTGGGCGTCGTACTCGACATCCAGAACATCTGCCCTCAGAGCAGGACGGCAACGAGTGAGCTCTCCCGCCCCACTTCCTGGTACAGGATTCGCGCTGTTTGTGGGGCCCAGGTTCTTCACCACAGAAGCGCGCGCTATTCACTGCCGGGACAGCGACACCAAACTCGCCGGAGGGCGGACGTCCGGCAGGCCGGTGGCCATCGGCCAGGCGGAGACGCTCTTCCACCGGTCACCGATCTACGCGGCGTCGGCGGCATCCAGGTGTTCGGGCCGCGTGCCGGCCGATCCCGGACCCCGCCGTGTGCTCCGGCAGGCCTTCGACCCATGGCCGCGTTGGCGGGTCGGCCACCACGCCCGTCCGTCCGGTGAGGTACTCCGAGCCTTGGCGCTCTCCACCCTGTCACGGACGGACGCCACTGGGCGGGCGCTCGACGCCGTCCTCGCCGAGCCCGCCGACGGCGGCCCGGTGCTCCTCCGGGCCGCAGGGGGCGGAGGACCTGCGACAGCGAGACCATCCCCTGCGATATCACATGACGGTCAGTAAGGTTTACAAGTCGAACCGGGGGAAGTATGCAGGACGTGGCCGTTGTTGGACTCGCGATCGGCTCAGCCACGATTCTTGGCACTGTTATGGCAACCGTCGGGGGTTTCGTTGCCGAATGGCGCCGCACACGGCACGCAAGCCGCCAAGAGCGAGATCAGCGGGTTGAAAGGGAACAGGAGGCACATCAACGAGAACTGCAGGCGTCTCTCGCGGAGGTACGGCTTGCGGTGATCAAGGTTAGCGTCGGGACGCAACTCGTCCAGGACATGCGGCGGACAGATGCCGCCCGATTGGACAATCGTGATTTACCCGATCGAATCAGACGCATAAGGGATGATTACCCCAAAGCAGAAGCCGCTCTTCTCGGACTCTGGGGTATCAGCCACAGCGAAGAGACTCGAGAGGTGGTCGCGTCCCTCCTGGAGGAGGTGGCGTGGGCTTTCCAGTACGGTAAGTCCGCGGGTGGAGCGGATGTCGACCCCGTCGAGGTCGATCGCCGGATCAAGCAGCGGGTTCAGCAACTGAGCATCGCGGTGACCGCCGAGGGCACCTGCCCACAGCGGCCGGGCGAACACTGACCACGCTGCTGGATCGCCCTCGAAATACTGCCTGATCCACTACAGTGCTGTGCGGCTCTACCGGTAACCCCTTGCTTTTAAGAGCCCCGCTCTTGACGGGAAGGAGGTAAGCTTGGCAGCTTTGCACGTTCGGCGGAGATGGCGGGCAAAGAAATCACCTTCCCTTGGTCGTGATTTCACCTGGCTTACCTTCGGCTCAGGCGTTTCACAACTGGGCTCAGTGAGCGCGATGGCCGCGTTTCCATTGCTTGCCCTGTCGGTGATGGATTCACCTGTTCTGGCGGGTTGGGTGACTGCGGCGGGAACCCTCCCGCCCTTGCTACTCCAACTCCCCGCGGGCGTTCTCATCGAGCGAAGCGACTACAGGCACGTGATGGTCGCCACCCAGGCCATAAGAGTGGCCTCAGCCCTGATGCTCCTGGCCGCCTTCCGGATGTTCGACGAACCGGTCGCCGCCCTGCTGATCGCGGCCGCGGTGGAAGGCGCCTGCGCGGTCTTGTTCGCGACCGCCGAGCTCACCTCCGTACCCAGAGTCGTCCAGAGCCAACTGCTGCCGATCGCGATCGCGAGAAACGAGGCGCGCAGCCAAGGAGCCCTGTCCATGGGCCGCCCACTCGGCGGCTTTCTGGTAGCGGTCGGTCACTACGGCCCCTTGCTGATCAACCTGGTCGCCGGTCTCACCGCGCTTCTCTCGGTACTGAGAATGGATGGCCGGTTTTTCAGGACGCAGATTCCAGATGATACGGGGATGGTCAACGCCTTAAAAATCGGGCTGGCCGCCTTTTGGAACAGGCGTTTCCTGCGCGCCATCATGTTCGTCTGCATAGTGACGAACGTACTGTTCCAGATCGTCATACTTCTTTTCATTGTGCTGGCGAAGCAGGAGCAAAGGTCCACGCTCTTCATCGGAGTCATCCTGGCCGCCTCCGGCATCGGCGGCCTGATCGGCGCGTTCTCGGCCCGGTGGCTGATCACCGTCGACCGGAAACTCAGCGTCCTTGTGGCCTGCTCCGGAGCGTGGCTAGTCCTGACCGCCGTCATCGCCTTCACCCATCAACCCGTCGCCATGGTCACCGCCTGGGGCGGCATCGGCTTCGTCGGCGCAAACGTGAACGTCGCGCTGAACCTCTACCAGGCGAGTGAGATCGAGCAGCACCTTCTCGCCAGGGTCGCAAGCGCCAGCAATCTCATCAGCCGCAGCTCTGCCGCCGCCGGCGCCCTCTGCGCCGGATACATCGTCTCCGCCTGCGGCCCGACGCGGTCCGCCGAAGTCGTCTTCTGGCTGATGCTCGGGCTCACGGTCGGCGTATTCGCCTTGGCGATCGGCATCACCTGCCAGCGCCGAACCACCGCCCCTCACCCGGAGCCGACCATCGACGACCGAGCCCCCGAGCCGGCCTACGCCACAGACCGGCATGGCAGGGACAACGGGCAGGATGCCGCGATTGACCCCGAGCAGGATCGGCAATACGCGTTTCCAGGAGTACCGGCCTGAACTGAACGCGAGCGAGCCGGCCCCGAATGTTCCCGCCTGGTACCGCGGGTCCGACTGTGGCCATCGCCGACCTTGTCGGCCTGTTCCATGGCGGTGTCTTTGACCTCGCCTGATGCTGGGTCCATGTGGCGTTGGTCGAGGAGTCCGTGGACGTGGGTGGTGCCGGCGAGTGTGGGCGCGGGGGTGATCCCCTTGCTGGTGACGTCGGGACCGTTGGCCTCCGGTCAGGTGAGGGAGGTGTCGCCGAGCGACTGCAGCAGGGTGCGCAGCGCGTCGGCTAGACCGTCCGCCTGGTCGCGATCGAGGGCCTGGAGCAGGCGTGTCTCGTTAGCGATGTGCAGGGCGAACAGGTCGTCGATGGTCTGGCGGCCGTGGGGGGTGAGTCGGATCCGCACCGTGCGGCGGTCGACGGCGTCGGGGACCCGTTCGACGAGGTTCTTGGTCACCATGCGGTCGATGCGCTTGGTGATGGCGCCCGAGGTGACCATGGACGCCTTGACGAGCTGGCCGGGGGTCAGCTCGTAGGGTTCGCCCGAACGCCGGAGCGTGGTCAGAACGTCGGCCTCGCTGTTGTCCAGGCCGTGCCGGCGGAAGAAGCCCTGGATCTCCGCCTCCAGCAGCCGGGCAAGCCGTTGGATTCGGCCCACCACCCCGACCGGCCAGATGTCCACGTCGGGACGCTCCCGGCGCCAGGCGTCCATCACCGCGTCTACGGCGTCACCCATCTCACGCCCCCTCTTGCTAGTCTCTTATCGGTATCTTACCAAGAAGAGATATGAGGGAAGGTGTTCATGTCCCGCAACATGGAAGCGGCCCGGGCCGCTTACCAGACGTTCGCTGACGGCGACCTCGACCGGTTCGTCGAGTCACTCGACCCCGGCTTCGTCTCCCGGCAGTCGGCGGCAGTCCCCTGGCGCGGCACCTACCGGGGACATGAAGGCGTGCGGGAGATGTTCGGCAAGGTCGCCGAACATGCCGATGCCACCTACGAACCGGCCCAGTTCATCGAAGGCCGGGAGCACATCGTCGTCGTCGGCAACGCCCGCATCACCCCCCGCGGCACCGGGACGGCGACCACCGTCCGGGAACTGCACGTCTGGCACGTCAAGGAAGGCCGACTGCTCGGCCTGGACGTCTTCCTCAACGCCCCCGCACCGCTCCTGGCCGGGCTCGGGGCCTGAGCCGGTTTTGAACGCTCCAACGATCACCCCCGGGCACAAAGGAGATGACATTGTCCTGGCTGGACGGCGACTACCCACCCCCTCGCTATCACCAAGACCACGGTGAGATCAGCGGCCTTTCCGCTCCGCCGGCACACCGGCCGCCCCCATCACACCGTCCGGCGGACGGACCGACTATCTCGCCACCAAGGCATCGACCAGCGGCGAGTTCGGCCTCTACCGGGTCCGCATGAGCCCCGAAGCCGCCGACACGAGCACCCACTTCCACAAAACGATGACCGAATCGTTCTACGTCATAGCCGGCACCCTGCGGGTCTACGACGGCCGACGATGGGTCGACGCATCGGCGGGAGACTTCTTCCACGTGCCGCCGGGCGGCCTGCCCTCCTTTGGGAACCAGTCCGGCAAGCCGGTCGACTTCCTGAGGCTGTTCGCCCCCGGTGCGGCCCGGGAAGGCTACTTCGAAGGGGTCGGCCACCTCGCCGGCATGAGCGACGAGGAACGGATCGCCTTCTTCGTCCACCACGACAGCTACTTCACCGACATGGTCAAGGGCCCGGCGGCGCAGTCATGGCAGGCCCGCAGCGCACCGTGACACGAACCCGGTCCTGAGATGGGGCGGAGGCCGCTGCTGACACCGAGAAACCGGTGGCTGCTGCGGACGTGTTCGCACGCGTCATGGACGAGGTCGCCCAGACCCTGCTGTTAGCAAGCCTGGCAGCAAAGAAGCCCCTTCCAAGATCGGAAGGGGCTTCTGACGTGGGAGCCGCCTAACGGAATCGAACCGTTGACCTATTCATTACGAGTGAATCGCTCTGCCGACTGAGCTAAGGCGGCGTGCCGTGCGGGCACGGCGGGAAGCAGTCTACCGGGTCCGCGGGAGTGGGTGCGCACCGGTTATTCAGGGGCAGGTGGTGCCGTCCTTGGGTGGGTCGGTGGTGATCAGGTAGTTGTCGGTGGCCTTGGTGATGCAGGGGTTGCCTTGCAAGTAGGCGGTGTGGCCGTCGCCGTCGTAGGTGAGGAGGACGCCGCTGGAGAGCTGGTCTGCGAGGCTTTCGGCCCACTTGTAGGGCGTGGCCGGGTCGCGGGTGGTTCCGATGACGACGATGGGGGCGGCGCCCTTGGCGGCGATGGGTTTCGGCTCCTCCTTGGTCTGGACGGGCCAGTAGACGCATGGGAGGCCGCCCCAGACGACGAAGGGGCCGAAGAGGGGGGCGGCCTTCTCGGCTTCGGCGGCGGCCTTGCCGTAGGTGGCGAGGTCCGGGGGGTTGGGTTTGTCAACGCAGTTGACGGCCATGTTGGCGTCGGTCTGGTTGCTGTAGGTGCCGTTGGGTTCGCGCTCGACCATCTCGTCCGCGAGGGTGAGGAGGGTCGTGCCGTCGGCGTCCTGGATGGCCTGGGTGAGGGCTTGGCGGAGGACGGGCCAGTACTCCTTGACGTAGAGGGATCTGGCTATGCCCATCACGGCCAGGGACTCGGTGACCTTGCGGGAGTCCCGGGTGCTGCTGAGCGGCTTCTTGTCCGTCGCCGCAAGGAAGGAGGCGATTTTGGCTATGACCGCGTCGGCGGAATCGCCGAAGGGGCAGCCGCCTGTCTTGACGCAGTCGTCGGCGAACGCGCGCAGGGCCGTCTCGAAGCCCTTGGCCTGCTCGGTCAGTAGTTCGGTTGAGGACAGCTTGGGGTCGACGGCGCCGTCCAGAGCGAGGGCCCGGACGTTCTTGGGGAACTGTTCGGCGTAGAAGGCGCCCAGGTAGGTGCCGTAGGAGGCGCCGTAGTAGGTGAGCTTCCGGTCTCCCAGGGCGGCACGGAGGACGTCCATGTCGCGGGCGGCGTTGACGGTGCCCACGTGGGGGAGTTCGGCCGCGGCCTTGGTCTCGCAGTTCTGGGCGAACTCCTTGCCTTCGGCGCCTAGAGCGCTGGTCTCGCTCTCGCTGTCCGGGGAGGCGTCGGTGGCGAAGAAGTCGTCCAACTGGGGGCCTGTGTTGCAGCGGACGGGGGCGCTGTCGGCCACGCCGCGGGGGTCGAAGCCGACGATGTCGAAGCGGCCGCGCAGGTCGTCGCCGAAGGCGCGGGCCGCCTGGCGGACGAAGTCGACCCCGGAACCGCCGGGGCCACCGGGATTGGTGAACAGTGAGCCGATCCGGTTCGATCCGTCCTCGGCCGGGAGCCTGATGACGGCGATGCCGACCTTGTCACCGGACGGCTTGGCGTAGTCCAGAGGCACCTGGACGGTCGTGCATTCGAAACCGTCCTCGCAGCCCTTCCAGGACGGTTTCTGGCTGTAGAACGGTTCGAGCCCTGCGGGGGCGGCGGGCGGGGCCGTCTCCTCTTTCTCTGGGCTGTCGCTGCATCCGGTGGCCGTCGCGAACGCCAGCACGGTGGCCACGCTGATGAACCTTGCTGCCCGCACCTGGACCCCGTCTCGTCGTAGCGGCACGTACGCCGCCGCCTACGCTACGTCGGTGCGGTGGCCCGGGGCTACTTCCCTCCGTATTCGTGTTCGATGCCGTCGAGCAGCCAGTCGAGGCCCTGCTCGAAGTTCGGTCGGCGTGGCCGGATCTGGGCGTGTGCATCGAAATAGGGGTGGTGGCCGGGTGGTTGCCCAGGCATGAGCACATCGCGGAAGACCGGCGTCAGGATCGAGGAGAGCGGCAAGCGCGTCAGGGCCTATCTCGGCGGCCATCTGGTGGCCGATACGACGGGGGCGTCCCTCGTCTGGGAGATCCCCTACTACCCGACCTATTACTTCCCCGCCGCGGACGTGCGGGCCGAACTCGTCGAGGACGGGCCGGGCAAGCGTTCGCCGAGCCGGGGCGACGCGACCGCGTACACGGTGAAGGTGGACGGCGCCCAGGCCGAGGGCGCCGCGCTCCGGTACGTCGAGTCGCCCATCGAGGAGTTGCGCGGCCTGGTGCGTCTGGAGTGGGACGCGATGGACGGCTGGTTCGAGGAGGACGAGGAGGTCTTCGTCCATCCGCGCAGCCCGTACACGCGCGTCGACGTCCTGGCGTCGTCGCGGCATGTGCGGGTGGAGGTGGACGGGGTGACGGTCGCGGAGTCGTCCAGCCCGCGGCTGCTGTTCGAGACGGGCCTGCCGGTGCGGTACTACCTGCCGAAGACGCATGTCCGGATGGACCTGCTCGAACACACCGACACGGCGACGCACTGCCCGTACAAGGGCACCGCGGAGTACTGGTCGGTGCGTGCGGGGGGCGACGTTCACCGGGATCTCGCCTGGTCGTATCCGGTTCCGCTGGATGAGAGCCGCAAGGTCGCGGGGCTGGTCTGCTTCTACAGCGAGAAGGTCGACATCTACGTCGACGGCGTCCGGCAGGAGCGGCCGAAGACCCACTTCTAAGGACGGGCGTTCATCACCCGGGCGTGGAAGAACTAGCCGTATCCGACAATCCTCGTTCGCGTTCTTGTCAGCCAGGCATCACATCATCGAATGGAACATCACTCGATGGTGTGATGCCTGTCGCTTTGCCACCCGAAGTCTTGAAACAGCTCCCTACGCATCCGTAGCTTACGGAACCGTAAGTTAGCGCGTCTTCAGGGAGGCAACATGACCACCGCACCGCGCGCCGGGGAGACGACGCGGACCACCGCGCCGCAGGCCCGCCCCGCACCGGGCCGGGCACGCAAAGCGGCACGGATCGCCGGGGGTGTCCGGTACCTCACCACACCGCTGCTGCCGGAGGACTACCTCGGTCTGCTGAACCCGCTGTGGTCCACGGCCGAGCTCCGGGGCCGGGTCGAGGCCGTCCGGCATGAGGCTCCGGCCGCGGCGACCCTGGTGATCAAGCCGGGGCGGGCGTGGCAGGGGCATCGGCCGGGCCAGTGGGTCAAGGTCGGCGTGGACATCGGCGGTGTCCGGCACTGGCGGACGTTCTCCCTGTCGTCCCCGCCGCGACCGGACGGGCGCATCACCGTGACCGTCAAGGCCGCACCGGACGGGTTCGTGTCCGCGCATCTCGTCAACGAGATCCGGCCCGGCGCGATCGTGCGGCTGGCGCAGGCGGAGGGTGACTTCGTGCTGCCGTCGCCCGTTCCCGGCAAGCTGCTGTTCGTGACGGCGGGCAGCGGGATCACGCCGGTCATGGCCATGCTGCGGCACCTGGGCGGCGTGTCCGACGTCGTGCTCGTCCATTCGGACCGGACGGCGGGGGACGTCATCTTCGGCGCCGAACTCCGCGCGATGTCGGGTCTGCGCCTGCATGAACGCCACACGGCGTCGGACGGCAGGTTCGGGCCGTCGGAGCTGTCCGAGGTCTGTCCCGACTGGGCGGAGCGCGAGGCGTGGGCGTGCGGTCCCGGAGCGATGCTGGACGATCTCGGGGAGCACTGGCGCGCCTCCGGGGCCGGGGAGCGGCTGCGCGTCGAGCGTTTCCGGACCGTGCTGCAGGGGCCCGCGGGCGAAGGCGGGCACGTGACGTTCACCAGAAGCGGTGTCGAGGCCGACGCGGACGGGGCCACGCCGCTTCTGGTGGCCGGGGAGGACGCGGGGGCGCTGCTGCCGAGCGGCTGCCGGATGGGCATCTGCTACAGCTGCGTCGGCCGCCTGTGCTCCGGCAAGGTCCGTGACCTGCGCACCGGCGAGGTGCACGGCGAGGAGGGCGAGATCGTCCAGACCTGTGTCTCGGCCGCCGCCGGCCCCGTGGAAATCGAACTCTGAGGGGAGCACGACGATGACGATCACGATGACGACCGAGGGCCTGACGGCCGACGACCACGAGGCCATCGCCCGCGAGCTGGATGCGCTCCGCGACGAGATCACCGCCGGGCTCGGCGAACACGACGCGTCCTACATCCACCGGGTGATCCGCTGGCAGCGCGGCCTGGAGATCGGTGGCCGGGCACTGCTGATGGCGTCGTCGCTGCCGCCCGCCTGGGTCGCCGGGACAGCGACGCTCGCCGTCGCGAAGATCCTGGAGAACATGGAGATCGGGCACAACGTCATGCACGGCCAGTGGGACTGGATGCGCGACCCGAAGATCCACTCGACGACGTGGGAGTGGGACAACGTGTCCCCGGCCGAGCAGTGGAAACACTCGCACAACTTTATCCACCACACGTTCACCAACGTGATCGGCAAGGACAACGACGTCGGGTACGGCATCCTGCGCGTCGCGCCCGAGCAGCCTTGGAGCCCCGCCCAGATCGGGCAGCCGCTCTACAACCTGCTGCTCGCGATGTTCTTCGAGTACGGCGTCGCGGTGCACGACCTTGAGATCGACAAGATCCGGGCGGGCGAGCACGACGAGGAGGTGACCAAGGAGAAGCTGCGCGCGATCGGACGCAAGATCCGCCGCCAGTGGGGCAAGGACTACCTGGCGTTCCCGCTGCTCACCGGCCCGCAGTTCTTCTCCACGCTGACCGCGAACTTCACCGCGAACGTCGTCCGCAACATCTGGGCCCACATGATCATCTTCTGCGGGCACTTCCCCGGGGACGTCGAGGTGTTCGAGGAGGAGCTCCTGGACGGTGAGACGAGGGGCGAGTGGTACGTCCGGCAGCTCCGCGGTTCGGCCAACATCTCCGGCGGGGGCCTGTTCCACCTGATGACCGGCAACCTCAGCCACCAGATCGAACACCATCTCTTCCCGGACCTGCCGAGCAACCGCTACGCCGAGATCGCCCCGCGCATCCGGGCGCTGTGCGAGAAGTACGACCTGCCGTACCACACTGGTTCACTGTCCAGGCAGGTCACCGGCACCTGGAAGAAGATCTTCCGGTACGCGCTGCCCGGCGGGACGCCCGGTTCGAAGACCGCCTGAGCGGCCCGGACACCGGTCAGCCGAGGGCCTGGGCCACGGGGAGGAAGAGGCGCGACGGGTCGTTCGCGACGGGGTCGCCGTATTCCATGATCGTCGTGGTGAACGCGGGCCGGAGGCCGTGCTCCTCCGCCCAGGCGATCAGCTCGGGATGCCGGTGGTCGACGTCGAGCCGTACCGGTCCTTCTGGGACGACCTCCTCCACGAGCGTGAGCGCGGTCTCCGCGTCCTGCGCCATGACGGGGCCGACGATGACCCTGGCGTCGTTCCTCCATGCACCGCCGTAACCCAGGATGCCGGTCTCGCCTCGGACGACCCGTAGCGTCTCGCAGAACGAAGGCAGGCCGTCGACCAACTGCGAGCGGTCGGCACCGAACACCTCGGTATCGAGTGCGTGAACGGCGGCCATGTCGGCTGCCTCTACCGGCACGGTCACTCCACGCCCGGACGGGCCATCCGACACGCCCGTGTACGTGGTGCACAGGCCCACAGAACGGAAACCCAGGCGCTCATACAAGGGACGTCCGTACTCCGTGGCGGTGAGGCAGATGCTTGCCGTCCGGCAGTTGTCCATAGCGTGCCGCATCAGCCGCGCACCCAGGCCACGCCGTTCGAAACGCTTGGCGACCAGCACCATGCTGATGGCCGCGACGTCCTTCCCGTAGGACGTGCACACGACCGTCCCGGCGAGTTCACCGTCCCCGTCCTCGACGCCGTAGACGTCGCCGACCGAGAACAGGAACCGCCACTTGTGATCCTCCCGGCCCCACTCGCGGTCCTCGGCGAGCCGCTGGCAGGCGCCGAGGTCGTTGATGCCGAGCAACCGCACGTCCCCGTCCATGGGACGCGACGCTAGATCGCCCCCTGCCGCCCCACAAGCGGATTTCGCGCGGCGCAAGCGGACGCCCTCGGGGTCAGCCCGTCCAGCGGACGGTGGTGGCGGCCCAGGTGTAGCCGGTGCCGGCGGCCAGGAGGAGGGCGATGTCGCCGGGCTTGAGGCGGCCCGCGCGGGATGCCCGGTCCAGGGACAGGAGCGAGTCGACGCCGCTCATGTGGCCGGTGTCGTCCAGGTAGGGGGCGTGGTCCAGAGGGACGCCCAGAACCGAGAGCAGGCCCTCGTGCATGGAGCGCTTCATGTGCAGGACGCAGAGCTGGGCGATGTCGTGCAGCGCATACCCGGAGCGTTTGAGGGCACCCTCGGCGACCTGGAGGAAGTTGGGAAGGGAGACCCTGTCCAGGCCCTCCTTCATCGCCGCGGGGTCGGCGACGTCGAGCATGTGGCGGCCGGCGCGGACCGTCGCGTGGCTGGCGGGTTCGGCGCTGCCGCCGGCGGGGACGCGGACCTGCCCGGCGAACGAGCCGTCGGTGATCATCTCGGTCTCCAGGATGTCGGCGACGCCGCCGTCCCGGGTGAGCAGCACGGCGGCGGCGCCGTCGCCGAAGCCGAACGCGAAGCGGGAGCGTTCGTTGGCGTAGTCGAGCAGGGACGACTCGCGGGACGCGGCGACCGCCAGCACCTTCGCGAGGCGCGGCTCGGCGAGCATGAGGGCGCGGCAGACGCGCAGCGCGACCGGGGTACCGCAGGAGACGTAGTCCAGTTCCAGGGCGAACGCGCGGTTCGTCCCGAGGAGGTGGGCGATGCGGGGTGCGGCGTGCCAGACGGGATGGTCCTTCCAGGTGGAGCCGAAGTAGACGACCGCGTCGACGTCGGCGGGGTCGGTGCCGGTCTCCTCCAGGACGCGGGCGCCCACCGTGGCGGCCATGTCGCTGACATGCTCGCCGGGCGCCGCGATGTGCTTGCCGCGCAGCCCGAACCGTCCGGTGATCACCTCTTCCGGGATGGCGCTCGCGGCGGCGATCTCGGCCGCGGACATCCAGCGTTCGGGCAGGTAGCTCGCGGTGCCCGCGATGCCGATCGTCACGCTGCGCCCTTCTTACGGGTCAGGCGGGCCGGGACGGTGAGGGACGCCAGGCCGCCGGGGAGGAACAGGACCAGCACCACGAAGATGGTGCCGAGGACGAACATCGGTTCGCTCAGCGGCCCGCCGAGGCCCGTGGACAGTTCGCCGAGCCGGTGGTCGAGGTAGGTGTAGGCGAGGCCGCCGATGAGCGCGCCGTGCGGCCGTCCCGTGCCGCCCAGCACCACCATCACCAGCAGGCCGAGGGTGAAGGTGGCGTCGGTGACCTCGGCGTGGGCGCCACCGGAGATCAGCGCGTAGGCCATCCCGGCGAGGGTGGCGAAGAACGAGGCCAGCACGCACGCCATCAGCTTGTAGGTGTAGGGGCGCAGGCCCAGGACCGCCACCCGGTTCTCGTTGTCGCGGATCGCCTGCCAGACCTTCCCCGGACGGGACGCGAGCGCCCAGCGGAGGGCGGCGGCGGTCACGACGAGCAGGCCGAGGGCCATCCAGTACCGGTTGGGGGCGTTGACGACGCCGACGAGCGAGTCGGGGAGTGGGTCGTAGGCGAGGGCGAGACCCAGTTCGCCGCCGGTGACGTCCAGCGGGTCGCGTACGACGAAGATGGCGCCCGCCTGCGCGAACGCGAGTGTGGCCATCGCGAACGCGATTCCACCGACGCGCAGGCAGATCGCCGACAGGACGAGCGGCAGGACCAGGCCCGCGACGACCGTCCAGGCGAGGACGCCGGCGAGGCCCAGTTCGGTCTCGGCCAGCACGATCGCGGTGGTGTACATGCCGAGCGCGACGTACAGGCCGTGCCCGAAGGACAGCAGCCCGGTGTAGCCGAACAGCAGGTCGTAGGTGATCGCGACGGTGGCCATCACGAACATCAGCGAGAGCAGGTGCAGCACGCCGGGCGAGTTGAAGCCGCCGTCGAACAGGAAGGGGATCTCGATCCTGAGCCTCGGCAGGGAGGCCGCCAGCACGAGCACGGCGACGATGACCAGGGGCCGCCTGCCGCGGACGGGCCCGGGACCGGCCGTCGCCTGCGGGCGGACCCTGGTCATGAGTTCCTTCATACCTGTGTCGTTCATGCGGCGGCCCTCCCGAGCAGGCCCTGCGGGCGGATGAGGAGCACGCCGGCCAGCAGCAGCACCACGATCAGGTCGCCGGCGCCGACGAGGCCGTAGAAGTTGGCGTACTGCTGGAGCAGGCCCACCAGCACGGCGGCCAGCGCGCAGCCGCGGAACGAGCCGAGCCCGCCGATGATCACGACGATGAACGCGAAGATCAGCAGCTCGGTGCCCTGGCCCGGCGACACCACGTTGTTGATCGCGCCGGTGAACGCGCCCGCGAGCGCGGCGAGCGCGCCGCCGAACGCGAACACGAGGGTGAACGAGCGGCGGACGTCGATGCCGAGCGCGGTCACCATCGCGCGGTTCTCCACCCCGGCCCGGATCACCAGGCCGTAGCGGGTGCGGGCGAGGAACGCCGACATGCCGGCGTAGACGCCGACCGCGACGGCGATGATGAGGAACCGGTTGTTGGGGACGGGCGCGCCGAACACCTCGGTGACCTGGTTCATCCAGTGCGGCGTCGTCAGCTTGCGGGCGTCGGAGCCGAAGGCGGAGCGGACCAGTGCGGTGACGGCCAGCAGGATGCCGACGGTGAGCAGGACCTGCGGGACGTGCGAGCCGTACAGCCTGCGAAGCAGGGTGATCTCCATGACGGCGGCGAGCAGCGCGCAGAACACCATCGACACCAGCACACCGAGGGTGAAGCTTCCGGTGGCGTCCACGACGACCCAGGCCGCGTAGCCGCCGAGGGTGAGGAACGCGCCGTGCGCGAAGTTCAGCACGTCCATCAGGCCGAAGATCAGCGACAGCCCGGAGGCGACCAGGAAGTACAGCGCGGCCAGGCCGAGGCCGGTGATGGTCAGGAGCACGAACGTGGACATCAGTGGGCCACCCCCACACCCAGGTAGGCGCGCGTACGGTCGGGATCGCCCAGCAGTTCGGCCGCTTCCCCGGACCACACGACCCGGCCCTGGTCGAGGACGACGGCGTCGCGGGCGAGCCGCCGCACCAGCGTGAGGTTCTGCTCGACGAGCAGGATCGTGACCAGCTCGGCGGCCTTGGTGAGGGCCTCGGCCAGTTCGGTGACCAGGTGCGGGGCCAGCCCCTGGCTGGGCTCGTCGACCAGCAGCAGCCGGTTGTCGTTGAGCAGCGCGCGGGCCAGCGCGAGCATCTGCTGCTCGCCGCCCGACATCGTCCCGGCGCGCTGGGCGAGGCGTTCGCGCAGCCGCGGGAAGAGCTCGTACACCAGGTCGTAGTGGTGCGCGGAGCCGGATCGTGCGGCGAGGCGGAGGTTCTCGGCGACGGTGAGGCCGGCGAACACCTCGCGGTCCTCGGGGACGTAGCCGACGCCGCGCTGGACGACCTCGTGGGTCGGCAGCGCGACCGTCTCCACGCCTTCCAGCGACACCGAGCCCCGGCGCGGGACGAGGCCGAGGAGCCCGCGCATCGTGGTGGTCTTGCCGACGCCGTTGCGGCCCAGCAGCGCGGTGACGCCGCCTTCGCGGACGCCGAACGAGACGCCCTGCAGGACATGCGACTCGCCCAGGTGCACATCGAGGTCCTTCACCTGCAGCATCACAGCTCCTCCCCCAGGTAGGCGGACTGGACGAGGGGGTCGGCCATCACGGCGCCCGGCTCGTCGCAGGCCAGCAGGGTGCCGTGGTGCATCACGGCCATCCGGTCGGCGAGCCCGACGACGACGTCCATCCGGTGCTCGACCAGCACGATCGTGGTGCCGAGGGTGTCGCGGACCGAGCCGATGACGGCGGTCAGCTCGGGGACGTCCTCGGCGCTCATCCCGGCGGTCGGCTCGTCCAGCAGCAGCACCAGCGGCTTGCCGACGATGGCCAGCGCGACCTCCAGCTTGCGCTTGCCGCCGTGGGACAGGGACGCGGCGAGGTCACCGGCCCGGTCGGCGATGCCGACCAGCTCCAGCGCCTCGCGCGCCTCGTCCACCGCGGCGTCGGCGGCGGTGACGCGGCGCCACAGGGCGAGGCTGCCGCCGCGGTGCGCCTGGGCGGCGAGCCGCACGTTCTCCAGCACGGTCAGGGTGGGGAACAGGCTGGTGATCTGGAAGCTGCGGGCCAGGCCGAGCCGGGCCCGCCGGAAGACCGGGACGCCCGTGACGTCCCGGCCGTCCAGCTCGACCCGTCCCGCGGTGGGTTTGCGCAGGCCGGTGAGGAGGTTGAACAGGGTCGTCTTGCCGGCGCCGTTGGGCCCCAGGACGGCCATGATCTCCTTTGGCCTGACCTCCAGCGAGACGTCCCGCAGGATCTGGACGCCGCCGATCGCGACGCCCAGCCCATGAGTCCGCAGGACGCTCACTTGCCCTCCGAGACGGGCGGGGCCACCTTCTCCTGCGGCAGGACGCCGTTCAGCTTGGGCGTGGTGCCCTCCAGCCCCGCGAGGAACATCGGCTGGAGCAGTGCGTGGTCTTCGGGACGGACGGTCATCTCGCCCTTGGGCCCGGTGAACGACCAGCCCTCCAGACCCTTGATCATCTTCGCCGTGTCGCCGCCCTGCTCGACCGCGCGGACGACCATCTGCGCGGCGGTGAAGCCGTCGGTGTGGAAGATGTCGGGCGTGGTGCCGAGTTCCTTCGCCATCGCCTTGGCGGGCTCGTTGCCGGAGGCCTCGGCGAAGTAGTGCGCCAGGAAGTTGATCTTTCCGGCGGCGGGGCCGAAGGTGTCGAACGTGGCGCGGTCGGCCAGCCCGGTGACGACCTTGGTGGAGTCGAAGACCTTCTGCTGCGCGAGGGTGCGCCACATGTTGGCGGCGGTGTCACCGGCCCAGGCGACGAACAGCAGGTCCGGCTCGGCGTCGATGACCTGCCGGGCGAACGGGGTGAAGTCGGTGGTCTTCAGCGGCACCAGGACCGGCTTGACGGTCGCGCCGCCGGCCTTGCCGAGCACGGCCTCGACGGCGGCGACGTTGGCCTTGCCGAACGCGTAGTCCTGGGCGAAGACCATGACCGTCTTGCCCTTGACCGTGCCGAGGAAGGACTCG
The DNA here is from genome assembly GCF_043198445.1 of Spirillospora sp. NPDC048823. Taxonomy (NCBI): domain Bacteria; kingdom Bacillati; phylum Actinomycetota; class Actinomycetes; order Streptosporangiales; family Thermomonosporaceae; genus Spirillospora; species Spirillospora sp. NPDC048823. Next base: position 387,099 of record NZ_JBICUT010000006.1, read on the forward strand.
GCGGCCTTCACGTCCTGCCAGGTCTGCCGGCCGGACCGGAAGGTGTGGTCGTTGGCGCCGGTGATGGTGTCGGCGGCGGCCGCGCCGCTGATGAACAGGACCTTGTTCTGGTCGGCGAGCGGGGCGAGCTGGGTCGCGACACCGGACGACACCGACCCGGTGAGGATCTTGTATCCCTTGCCGATCAGGTCGGTGGCGGTGGCGGTCGCCTTCGCCGGGTCGCTCGCGTCGTCATGGTAGGTGACCTCGATCTTGGTGCCGCCGGCCTCGCCGGTGCCCTTCGTCGCGTAGCTCAGCCCGGCCTTGAAGCCCTCGGTGAACTGCTTGCCGTAGGCGGCGACCAGCCCGCTGGTGGAGGTCACCACCCCGACCTTGACCGCGCCGCCGGACTCGGCGGACGTACCGGAGGTGCCGCTCGCGCAGCCGGCCAGGGTTCCGGTCAACATCATCGCCGCCACGGCGGCAAGCGCTGTTCCACGCCTTCTCATGGGGGTGGGCTCCTTCGTGCCGGGATTCATTTCGGGGGGAATTGGCGGGCCATCACGAGCGCCTCGCCTTCGCACAGGACACGGCCGCCGGCGGTGGCGACGGTGCGGAGGTCGACCAGCGCCTTCTCAGGGCGGACGGCGCTGATCGTCACGGTGGCGCGGATCCGCTCGCCGGGCCTCGCCGGGGACGCGAAACGCAGATCCTGCTTGAGGTACATGGTTCCGTTGCCCGGCAGGTCGGTGCCGAGCAGCGTGGAGAACAGGCCCGCGATCAGCGGTTCGGGGACGGTGCCGGTCTCGGGCGTCCCGCCGGTCAGCTCGGTGTATCCGGCCAGGTCGGCCTCGGTGAAGACGCGGCTGATCTCGGCCCGGCGGCCGATGGCGGTGTCCCACCAGGTCGTCACGTCAGCTCTCCCTGGAACTTGCAGACGGTGGTGCCGTCGGTCCTGGTCACGCCGAGGGTGATCGCCCCGTCCAGCGCGGTGGCGGAGACGGTGACGCGCTCACCGGCCCGGGTGGGTGCGGGGAAGACGAGTGAGGTGGTGGCGAACGCGGCCTCCGGGTGGTGGCGCCGGATCGCCGTGCGGATCAGGGAGTACAGGTACATGCCGTGCGCGACCGTGCCGCCGAACGCGGTCGTCGCGGCGTAGACCGGGTCCACGTGGATCGGGTTGTCGTCGCCGCTCAGCTCGGCGAAGCGGGTGAAGTCGTCCTGGGTGACGGTGAACTCCTCGCGCCACGCCACCGGGCGCAGGCGGCTCTTGACGATCTTCCCGGTGGCGTTGCGCGGGAGTGCGGCCACGAACTCGACGTGCTTGGGGACCTTGTATCCGGCGAGGCGCTCACGGCAGTACGCGCGGATCTCGTCGGCGTCCGGGGCCGTTGCTCCGGCCGCGGCCACGTCACCGCCCGGGACGACGATGACGGCCTTGCCCACCTCGCCCCAGCGTTCGTCGGGGACGCCCACGACGGCTGCCTCGGAGACGGCCGGGTGCCCGTACAGGACCGCCTCGACCTCGGCCGGGTAGACGTTCTCGCCGCCGGAGATGTACATGTCCTTGACCCGGTCGACGATCGTGTAGTCGCCGTCGGCGTCGCGGCGGGCGACGTCGCCCGACCGCAGCCAGCCGTCCTCGGTGAAGGACCGGCGGGTCAGCTCCGGCTGGTTCCAGTAGCCGGGGGTGACGCCCGGGCCGCGAATCAGCAGCTCCCCCTCGTCCGCGCCGGCTCCGCGGTCCCCGCCGTCGAGAGCGACCTCGACGAACGCCTGCGGGCGGCCGACCGTCCCCGCCTTGCTGAGCGCGTTGCGTTCGTCGACCAGGAACACGGTCGGGCCCGTCTCCGTCATGCCCATGCCCTGCCGGACCGTGATGCCGCGTTCGGCGAGGGCGGTGAGCAGCGGCACCGGCATCGCGGCGCCGCCGCAGGCCCACGAGCGGACCCCGGACAGGTCGGTGCGTCCGAAGTCCTCGTGCTGATGAAGGAGCTGGTACATGGTGGGGACGCCGAAGAACGCCGTCACCCGTGTGGAGAGGGTCCGCAGCACCTGCCCGGGGTCGAACTCGTGCTGGATCATCGCGGTACCGCCGGCCAGCAGGGTGGGCAGGGTGTGGAGGTTGATGCCGCCGGTGTGGAAGAACGGCAGCGCGTTGAGCGTCGTGTCGGCGCCGGTGAGGCCGATCGCGGTGCCGATGTTGAGGTGGTTGACGACCGCCATCCCGAAGGTCTGGATCACGCCCTTGGGCCGTCCGGTGGTCCCGGACGTGTAGAGCAGGTACCAGGGGTCGGTCTCGTCGCGGAAGCCCTCGGGCCCTACCTCGCCGGGCGCGTCGGCGAAGGTGTCGATCGCGACCGCCCTGGGGTCGAGCTCCCGCGCGGCGGGCGCGTGCACATCGTCGCCGACGACGAGGGACGGCGAGCAGTCGGCGGCGATCCGGGCCAGTTCGGGAACCGGGAGCCGCCAGTTCAGCGGGACGAGCAGCGCACCGATCCGGCCGCACGCCAGCAGCAGCTCGATGATCTCGACCCGGTTGCCCGACAGCACCGCGACCCGGTCCCCGGCGCGCACACCGAGGTCGTCGCGCAACCGCCAGGCCGTCCGGGACACCCTGCCGGCCGCCTCGCCGTAGGAGAACTCGCGGGCGCTCAACGTGTCGACGAGGGCGATCGCGTCGGGGTCGAGACCGGCGCGGGCCGCGATCAGGTCGGGCACTCTCATGGTCGTTTCCGGTCCTCACTGGAGTCGCCTCCGCTGAGGAAGGCGATCATGCCTTCGCGGGCTTCGGGTGTGGTGACCTGGCGGACGAAGGCGCGGCGTTCGGCTTCCAGGCGGGCCGCCACCGTGTCCAGGTCGGGGGTGAGGAGGCGCTTGGCAACGGCGACGGCGCGGCGCCCGGTCAGTTCGGCGGCGGTGTCGCGGGCGGCCCGGCGGACGTCGTCGTGGAGGCCGTGGGCCAGGCCCCAGGCGACGGCGGTGGGGGCGTCGATCGTCTCGTTGAGGAGCTGGACGGCGGTGGCGCGGGCGCGTCCGATGCGTTCGGGAAGCAGGGCGGTCCAGCCGCCGTCCGGGCCGAAGCCGACCACCGTGTACCAGGGTGCGAAGGACGCCTCAGGGCCGGCCAGCACGATGTCGGCGGCCAGGACCAGGCCGAGGGAGCCGCCGGTCACGGGGCCGTGCACGGCCGCGACCGTGGGGACCTCCAGGCGCAGGAGCGCGAGGACGGCCCGGTTGAGGAGGCCGACGATCTCGTCGGCGTACTCGGCGAGGGCCTTGTCGCCCGCCTCATCGCCCGCGTTGTCGCCCGCCTCGTCGGAGCGAGGCGTTCCGAGGGGTGCGCGGGGACGCCCCTCCACGGGCAGCCCGGCGCGTTCGGCGAAGGCGCGGACGTCGCCGCCGGTGGAGAATGAGCGGCCCTCGGCCGCCAGCACCACCGCGCGCGTCTCGTCCGGGAGGCCCTCGACCGCCGTGAGGAGATCGGTCAGCAGCCGCGGGACGAGGCTGTTGTGGCGCCGCGGGCGGTCCAGGGTGAGGGTCGCCACGCCGGCGGCCGACTCCGTTCTGACCAGCATCGACCTGCCTTTCCGTGGCGAACATGAGACCTGAGTCACCTGGAAGGTACGCAGCCCCGGGTCAGCCCGTCAAGGGTGGAATGAGAGGTGATTCACCTGTTATCTTGACGTCATGAGCGCCGTCGAGACACCCACCAGCGCCCGGGGCACGCCGCTGTCCAGCCGGGGCGAGCGCACCCGCCGCAAGTTGCTCGACGCCGCCGAGCGGGTCTTCGCCGAGCTGGGCTACTACGACGCCTCGATCGTCAAGCTCACCGAGGCCGCCCAGGTCTCGCAGGGCACCTTCTACATCTACTTCGAGAGCAAGCAGGAGATCTTCGACGAGCTGGTCGGCGACCTGAACCGCCGGGTCCGGCACGCGATGCACGAGGCGTCCGCGCAGGGCACCACCCGGGCTGAGAGCGAACGGCTCGGCTTCGCGGCGTTCTTCCGGTTCACCGCCGAACATCCGGCCCTGTACCGGATCATCAGGCAGGCCGAGTTCGTCTCCCCCGCCGCGCTGCACGACCACTACGCCAAGATCGCCGAGGGCTACATCGCGGGGCTGCGCGAGGCCATGGACGCAGGCGACGTGGTCGAGGCCGATCCGGAGGTGCTCGCCTGGGCGCTGATGGGGGTCGGCGAGCTGATCGGGATGCGCTGGATCCTGTGGAACGGGCCGGAACCGCGCGAGGTCCCGCCCGAGGTGTTCGAGCAGATGTACGGGTTCATCACCCGGGGTCTGCTGCCTCGCTAGCTCCGCTCATTCCCCGCTCCTTCTCGGCGGGGCATCGCCGCCGCGTGCGGCGTTCGCCGCGTGCGGCGGCCGCGGCGGTTCAGCCGTCGTCGTCCGGGCCGTCGTTGTACAGGGCGTCGTGCTGGCGGCGGGGAGAGCAGACCGATGCGGACGGGCAGGAGCACCGGCCGCCGCCGTTGAGGCGGACGGTGACCTTGTCCGAGGGGACGTTGCGTCCCACGACCTGGCCGGGGCCGTTCGGGGTGTCCACGCGGGAGCCCAGGGCCGGCATCCTCTCGTGCGCCTTGACGTAGAGCGGGTGCTCGTACTTGAGGCAGCACATCAGGCGGCCGCAGGCGCCGGCGATGCGGAGCGGGTTGACGGGGAGGTCCTGGTCCTTCGCCATGCGGACGGAGACGGGCTCGAAGTCCTTGAGGAACGTGGCGCAGCACAGGTCGCGGCCGCACGGGCCGATGCCGCCCTGGAGGCGGGCCTCGTCGCGGGGCCCGACCTGGCGCAGTTCGACGCGCGCCTTGATGCCGCGGGCGAGGTCGCGGACGAGGGCACGGAAGTCGACCCGGTGCGGAGCCGTGAAGTAGATCTTGAAGACGTTGTCGGTGTCGAGGTAGTCGACGCCGATGACCTTCATCGGGAGTTCGTGCTTGCGGATGAGGCGCTTGGCGATCGAGCGGCCCTCGGCGCGGCGGCGGCGGTTGGCCTCGTCGCGGGCGAGGTGCTCGTCGGTGGCGGGGCCGGCGCATTCGGGAAGTCCGCCGATGTCGTCGGACACCCACTGGGGCGCCCACACGCACTCGGCGACTTCGGGCTCGGTGTCGGTGGGGACGAGGACCTTGTCGCCGACCTGCGGCGTGTGCGGACCTGGGTCGAGATAGTAGAGGCGGCCGTACCGGGTGAAGCTGACTGCCATCACCATGCCCACGGTTTCGCTCCGTTCGCCCGGTTTTGTACGGTCCACTCTAGGCCGTCCGGGTGGGGTGGCTCACCAGGCGGCGTCGGCGAGATCCTCTCCGGGGACGGTGGGACCGTCCTTCGCGTAGAGGTCGCCGGCGGTCGCCAGGAGTCCCTTGCCCGTGTGGGCGGCGTCGAGGCCGGTCAGTTCGCCCTTCACCTTCTGCCGCCACAGGACCTTGGTGGGCTTGCCCGCCAGGGTGTACGCCTGGAGGGACAGCTGGGAGTCCTTCACGACTCCGGCGACGATCGTCCTGCCGGTGAGGATCGCGGTGGTACTGCCCTTGGGAAGGGCCAGGACGGCCTTGCTCAGCTTCAGGTCGCCTGCGGCGCCGCCGGTGTCGAGCGTCCGGACCTGGTGACCGGTCTCCCTGACGTCGCCGCCCCCCGAGCGGACGGGGCTCCACACGAACCCGAGCGTGGCGCCGGACCACGAGAGGCTGCCGACACGGCCCGGCGACTTCGTCGTCCACACCTTGTGGGCCCCGGAGGCGGCGGAGACGACGTCCACGCGGCCGCGGTCGCCCTTGTAGGTGACGTAGGCGATCTGGTCGCCGTCCGGGCTCACGGCGAGCTCCGACCACGTGGTGGACACGCCCGGGACGGTGGCCTTCGGCAGGTCTTGAAGGTCCTTGGGACGTCCGTCGTCCTCCAGGAGGAGACGCTGGAACGTCACCTTGCGGTCGGCGTACGACGCGGCGATGTACGAGCCGTCCTTGACCGCCGCGACGCGGTGGAAGCGGCCGCCCTGCGGCGCGGCGACGGGAAGGCCGACGTCGGCGCCGGTCTCGATGTCGCGGACGATGAGCGCGCTGCCGGACGTGGTGACGCCCACGACGAACCGGGGCTCGGTCTTCTTCGCCTCCGCGGCGGCCTGGGCCTCGTGCGGCTTCTCGTCGGCGCGCTGCTGGCGGTGCACGACGTCCACGCCCCCGCCGATGAACAGCGCGGCGGCCGCGGCGACGCCGATGGGGACGAGGCCCCTCCAGGAGCCGAGACGTGTCCCGCGGGGTGGGTCATCGCGCCTGTCGTCCATGGGGTCGCCCTACACCTGCCTTCTGTTGTCCATGACCCGTGACCAGTCGTTTCTACCTCATCCACACCGCACAGACATCCCTGAATGCGAAGTTTCCGGCATCCGGCGGAGCCGCACGCGGCGAGCCGGGTCCGCGTCAGCCGAGCGCCGTCCGAGCGGCCTCCACCAGGGAAGCACGATACGACCCACCGAAGAGTGCCACATGGACGAGAAGCGGATGCAACTGGTGCAGGGCGACCCGCGTGCGCCACCCGTCCGCCAGCGGCGCGGCCTCGTCGTACGCGGCGAGGACACGTTCCAGAAGCGGCGTCCCGAACAGCGCCATCATCGCCAGGTCGGTCTCGCGGTGGCCGCCGTGCGCCGCCGGGTCGATGAGCATCGCCCGGCCGCCGGTCCACAGGACGTTGCCCGACCACAGGTCGCCGTGGATGCGGCTCGGCGGCTCCGGCGGGCCGGCGAGCGCCTCGGCGTCCGCCATCACCCGCTCGATCAGCCGGACGTCGCCGGACGACAGGTGGCGGGCGCCGAGGCGCAGGAACGGTTCGAGGCGGCGCTCGGCGTACCAGCGGGGCCAGTCCCGCTCGTCCGGCGTGTTGTCGAGCGGGAGGTCGGCGATGAAGCCGTCCCAGGACGCCCCGTAGGACGGCGGGCGGCCGCCGGTGTGCAGGGCGGCCAGCTCGCGTCCGAGACGTTCGGCGGCGGACGGGGTCGGCGACGCGGACGGCAGCCACGGCAGGACGAGCATGTCGTCGCCGGCCGCCACCACCTCGGGGACGGGCGTTCCGGGACCCGCCTCGGCCAGCCACCGCAGCCCCGCCGCCTCCGCCGCGAACACGCCCGCCTCGGCGGCGCTCACCCGGGGATCCGGGGCGCCGTCTCCCTGGGACGATCCGGCCGCCGCCTTCACGAACACCTCGCGGCCGTCGGCCAGAGACGCCCGGTGCAGCGTCCACGCATGGCTGGAACCGAGGTCGCTCACGCCGTCGACCCGCGTTCCGAGCAGCCGCTCAAGCCTGCCCCGCACGCGCTCAGCCGCCCTTGAGCGCGGTGCGGATCTCCTCCAGGAGGCCCGGCATGGCCGCCTCCACCTGCTCCAGGACGAAGTCGAAGCCGTCGAGGCCGCCGTAGTAGGGGTCGGGGACGTCCAGGTCGGGGCCCGCGTCCGGGTCGAACTCGCGCAGCAGCCTGATCTTGGCGTGGGCCTCCTCGTCCGGCGCCATCGACCGCAGCGCCCGCAGGTGCCCCCCGTCCAGCGCCAGGATCAGGTCGTAGCGGCCGAACCAGCCCTCCTCGAACTGCCGCGCGATGTGCGCGGACCGGTAGCCGGCCCGCCGCAGCGTCTCGACGGTCCGGGAGTCGGCGTCACCGCCCACATGCCAGCCTCCGGTACCCGAACTGTCCACCTCGACGTCCAGGCCCTCTTCCTCGACGTGGTGGCGCAGAACCCATTCGGCCATCGGTGAGCGGCAGATGTTGCCGGTGCAGACGAACGTGACTCGGTACGACATGCCTCCATGATGGCCGACCCCGCGACGGCACGGCCTTGATGGAAAGAACGCGGCCCCCGACCGTCGCCGGTCGGGAGCCGCGCCTGGGGTGGGTCAGCGCTGGACGGCGTTCAACGCGTCCACGATGCCGTTGCCGAAGAAGCCGTTCTGCCCCTTCGACCCTTCACAGGTCTGCGTCGAGGTCTGCTTCACCCACTCGCCGTCCACATTGCGGTACCAGACGTACTCGACGGTCCGGGGGCTCGGGCATTCCTTGGCGGTCGCGGTGCCGCGCAGGACGCCCTCCACGTGGCGCGGGCTCATGGTGAGGCCGCCGTGCCGCCGGTCCCGGTGCCCATACTTGCTGACGATGAGCGCGGCGACGCCGACGGCGTGCGGCGACGCCATCGAGGTGCCCTGGATCGACTGGTAGTAGGCGCAGTCGTCGCCCTCGCAGCTGCGGATGAGGTACGGCACCTTCGGCGTCCCATCGGCGTTCAGCTCGCCGCGGGCCTTCGCGAGACGCTCGGGGTAGGCGGCCCAGATGCCGGCGCGGTCGTCCGGACGCTGGTCCGGCGTGTCGACCTTGTCGCCGCCGGGCGCGGCCACCGCGACGTAACCGTCGCCGAAGCTGCTGTAGTACGACTTGCGGCCGCTCGGGCCCGTCGACGACACCGGGATGACGTGGTCGCCCTCGGACGGCATCGACACGCAGCTCGCCGGGATCGTCCGCTCGTACGGCTCCTCACCCGGCGTGGACGGGAAGTCGGGGCTGCCGGAGTCGGTGTTCGTCTTCGTGTAGTCGACGAAGTCGTTGCCCGCGGCGGAGATCAGCGTGACGCCCCGCTCGTGCGCGAAGTCCAGCGCGCGCTGCGTGGCCTTGATGATGGTGCGCTGCTCCAGCTGGGCCTCGGGGCTGTCGGCCGGGTTGTTGCCGCAGTTCCAGAGCCACGGGTCCACGTAGTACGACATGTTGACGACGTCGATGCCGTGCTTGGCCGCGTACGTGAGGCCGTCGACGGTCGGCTGCAGGAAGAAGTAGCCGGAGTCCTGCCCGACGCGCAGGTTGACGAGCGACACGTTCGGGGCGACGCCCGCCATGCCGATCCCGTTGCGGGGCGACGCGATCGTGGACGCGACGTGCGTGCCGTGGTCGTTGTCGTCCCAGTCGTTGGGGTCGACGCACGACGTGAACTCGCAGGGCCCGTCGACCTCGTTGCCGTTGGCGTCGGTCGGGATGTCCTTGGTGAAGTTGCGGCTGAGGCGTCGGTTGAAGTTCGCCTTGATGTCGGGGTGGTCGCCGTCCACGCCCGTGTCGAGGATGCCGACCAGCACGCGCTTGTCGCCGGGCTCCTTCTTGTACGAGCCGTCCGCCGTCGCGTGGATCTGCTTCATGTCCCACTGCAGGTCGGCGAGCGGCTCGGTGTCCTTGGACGGCTTCCCGGTGAGGGACACCTTCGCCTTGGTCCCGACGGTCTCCTCGACCTTCGCGGCCTTCTTCTTCGGCTTCTTCGGCGCCTTGCCGATGATCCGGTTGTGCGCGACGCCCTCCAGTGCCCTTTCGCGCATCGCGGCGCGGATGAACTCCGGATTGTCCGAACGGACGGTCGCGACGCCCACGTCACGGTTCTCGTGGACGACCTTGCCTCCGGCCTCTCTCACCGCGTGGTGAGCTCTGCCTGGTGAGACGCCCTCCTTGTAAAGGACGACGTACTCCGACACCTCACCCTTCGGTTGTTCGGGATTCGGTGCCGCTGACGCTGGGAACGCGAGGGCCGTCACTGTGGTGACGGCGCACGCGGCGGAAATCAAGGCTCGCCGCAAAGCAGACCTCCTGGCCGTTGGGGGGATAGCCCGGGTCGGTTGTTGATCAGCCACGCGACGTTACTCGCGTTGTTGTTGAGAGTCGTGTACGAGAATGTAACGAATGAGCAGAGCTCCTGTAAGGCCCCTTATCACCCGGTGCGCAACGCGAGGGTGAGCGCCTCCACGGCCAGCAGGGGGTTGACGTTCGCGTCCAGCCGCTCCCGGCACGCCATGATCGCGTCCAGCCGCCTGAGGGTGTCCTCGGGACGCCCGCCGCCCGCCGCCGTCCGCAGCTCGGGGCCCAGTTCGGTGTTCACGAGGTCGCTGCCCGCCCCCAGCTGAAGCGTCAGCACGTCCCGGTAGTAGGACGCCAGATCGAGGAGCGTCCGGTCGAGCGCATCGCGTTTGACGCGCGTCGCGCGCGACTTCTGCCGGTCCTCCAGCTCCTTGAGCGCACCCGCCGTCCCCCGCGGCATCCGTCCCTTGGCGCTCTCACCGAGGGCCTGCCGCAGCGCGGACGTCTCCGTCTCGTTCAGCTCCTCCGCCTGCGTCTTCGCCTCCGCCTCGGCCGCCTTGACCAGCGCCTCCGCCGCCATGACCGCCGGGCCCACCGACGTCAGCCGGCGCGGGACCGCCAGCACCTCCGCGCGGCGCCGCCGCGCCTCCGGGTCGGTCGCGAGGCGCCGCGCCCGGCTGATGTGCCCCTGCGCCGCCCGCGCCGCCACGTCCGCGGTCTCCCGGTCGACGCCGTCCCGCAGGACGAGGACGTCCGAGACCGCGGCGATCGGCGGTGTCCGCAGCGTCACCAGCCGGCACCGCGACCTGATCGTCACCAGCAGGTCGTCCGGCGACGGCGTGCACAGCAGCCACACCGTCCGCGCCGGGGGCTCCTCGATCGCCTTCAGCAGCGCGTTCGCCGCCTGCTCCGTGGCACGGTCGGCGTCCTCGAACAACACGACCTGCCAGCGGCCCATGCTCGGCGACGACGCCGCGCGCAGCACCAGCGCGCGGGTCTCCTTCACCCCGTACGACAGGCCGGCCGGGCGGACGACCTCCACGTCGGCGTGCGTGCCCTGGAAAACCTGGTGGCAGGACGCGCAGTGCCCGCAGCCGCGCGGCGTCTCCTCGCACTGCAGCGCCGCCGCGAACGCCCGCGCCGCCGCGGACCGCCCCACCCCGGGCGGTCCCGTGAACAGCCACGCGTGCGCCAGGCCGCCGCCCGTCCCGCCGGCGGCCGACGACAGCTCGGCCACGACGGGTTCCTGCCCGACCAGGTCATCCCACACGCTCATGGGAAAGAGGCTAGCCGGGTCAGAAGTCCCGGATGGCCGGGAAGGTGCTCGTGGCGTCCTCGGTGCCGGCGGGCACGGGGTCGGGGAGGATCTCGCGGATGCGGTACTGGATCTCGCGGCTCAGCTCGCCCTGCGCGCGGCTCGCGTCCAGGATCAGGTAGCGGTCCGGGTCGGCCTCGGCGAGGGCGTGGAAACCGGCGCGGACACGCTCGTGGAAGTCCTGCGACTCCGACTCGATGCGGTCGGCGGGGGCCGACAGCCGGTTCAGGCCCGTCTGCGGCGGCACCTCCAGCAGGACCGTCAGGTCGGGGACGAGACCGCCCGTGGCCCACGCGTTGACGCGGGCGATGTCCTCGACGGCCTGCTGCCGCCCGAAACCCTGGTAGGCGAGGGACGAGTCGACGTACCGGTCGCTGACCACGATCGCGCCGCGCTCCATCGCCGGCTTGATCACGTTGGCGACGTGGTCGGCGCGGTCGGCGGCGTACAGGAGGGTCTCGGCGCGGTTGGACAGGCCGGTGGTGTCGCGGTCCAGCAGCATCGCGCGCAGCCGCATACCGATCTTGGTGGCGCCGGGCTCGTGCGTGGTGACGACGTCGTAGCCGTGGTCGCGCAGCCAGATCGCGGCCAGCCGCGCCTGGGTGGTCTTCCCGGCGCCCTCACCGCCCTCGAACGCGATGAACACGCCGCGCTCGCGGTGGGCGGGCTGCTGCGGAAGCGCCGCGGCCTGCTCCGGCAGCGTGTAGATCTCGCCGTGCAGGGCGGCGCGCAGGTCGGGGACGAGGGGGATGCCGCGCCGGTCGTCCAGCCGCCGGTACGCGACGAGGCTCGTCAGCAGGGCGAGGACGGCCGCGCCGAGCAGCGCGATGCCCGGCCCGTCGATGTCGTAGACGCCGCCGCCGAGTTCGAGGCGGTGCGAGCCGGCCGCACCGGCGATCAGCGGGACGGCGGCGACCGTGACCACCGAGGTGACGAGGACGACCGACCGCAGGTAGGCGGACGGGCGGGTGTCGTCCGGCGCGTCCGGGTCGGTGACCGCGGCGACGCCGTTCGACCAGGCGGCCCCGGCGAACATCCCGAGGAACGCCGTCATGAACACGACGACGACGAGGTTCTGCACGAGCGCGATGACGATCAGCGTGAGCGCGGCGGCGATCACCGCGAGGCCGAGCAGCCGGCGGCGGCTGAACGGGACGAGGGCGCGCGGCCCGAGGAACATCCCGAAGCCGAGCCCCAGCGTGAGCCCGGCGAGGACACTGCCGTAGCCGGCGTCCCCGCCGCCCAGCCCGCCGGTGTGCACCCGGGCGACGGCGACGACCGCGCCCGCCGTCAGGGACACCGCGGCGACGGCGATGCCGAGACCGCGCGCGGCGGCCGTCCCCGGCCCCTGGAAGATCGACTTCAGCGGCGCGGGGACGGGGTTCGGCCACGTCGCCGGGATCTCGGGGATCATCGCGACGGCGGCGGCGGAGACGAGGAACACGGCGCCGGTCACGTACAGGGCGAGGTCGGCGCGGGAGCCGCGGCCGAGCGTCCCGTCCGCGATCAGCGCGAGGACGGCGAACAGCAGCGCCGCGACCGGCGCCGGGCCGAACAGGACACGGGTCGCGGACCGGCGCGCGGCGGCGCGCTGGTCCTCGTCCGGCGCCATCGCGGGCAGTGCCGCACGCGCCGCCGGCGTCCACAGCAGGCTCAGGCAGGCGACGAGGAACGCGGCGGCGAACGTCCACGGCAGCAGGTCCACGAGCGGCACCGTCACGACGACCACCAGCCGCAGCACATCGGCGATGATCAGCATGAGCCGGCGGTCGGCGCGGGCGGCCAGCATGCCGCCGAGCGGTGCGAGCAGCACCGCCGGCAGCAGGAGCAGCGCCAGCACGCCGCCGACCGCCTGCGCGCGCGTCGCGGCGTCGTCGTCGCTGGTCAGAGATACGGCCGTCGCGGTCAGTGCCGGGACGGCGAGCCACAGGCCGAGGCCGGACAGCGACAGTGCGAACCGGAGCCGCCGCAACGGCCCGATCGACGAATGTGACGAAACGCCCGGCGGCGGTGACGCTGCGGGGTGCGGCCGGGGTGCGCCCGTTCTGGTCATGTCGGTCAGGGTATCGGCGTGGATGTCCCTATGAGCCGGACTTTGCGGAGGTTCGGCGGCGCGTTGTGGTCTTCTTCGCCGGCTTCTTCTTCCCGCCACCCGCGGCCACCTTCTCCCGCCGCTCAGCGAGCAGCTCCGCCGCGCGCTGGATGGTGATCGACTCGACCTCGTCGCCCTTGCGCAGGCTCGCGTTCGTCTCGCCGTCGGTGACGTACGGGCCGAACCGGCCCTCCTTCACCACGACCGGCTCCCCGCTCGCCGGGTCCTTGCCCAGCTCCCGCAGCGGCGCGGCCGCCGCGGCGCGGCGCCCGCGCTGCTTCGGCTGCGCGAACAGCTCCTTCGCCTGCTCCAGCGTGACGGTGAACAGATCCTCCTCCGAGGCGAGCGAACGGCTGTCGGTGCCCCTCTTGATGTACGGGCCGAACCGCCCGTTCTGCGCGGTCACCGGCTCGCCGTCCAGCTCACCGAGCGTGCGCGGCAGCGACAGCAGCTTCAGCGCGTCGTCCAGCGTGATCGTGTCGAGCGACATCGACTTGAGGAGCGAACCGGTCCGCGGCTTGGCGGCGGCGGCCTTCTTCGTCCGCTTCTTCTCCCCCTCGGCGGGTGGGGCCGCCTCGGGAAGGAGTTCGGTGACGTAGGGGCCGAACCGTCCCGACTTGGCCACGATCGTGTGCCCGGTCTCCGGGTCGGTGCCGAGTTCCCGGTCGCCGGACGGCTGCGCGATCAGCTCCTCGGCCTTCTCGGCGGTCAGTTCGTCCGGCGCGATGTCGTCGGGGATGTTGACGCGCTCGCCGTCCCGGTCGAGGTAGGACCCGTACCGGCCGACCCGGACCATGATGTCGGAGCCCTTGATCGGGAAGGAGCTGACGCCCTTGGCGTCGATGTCGCCGATGTCGCCGACCAGCTCCTTCAGGCCCTCCTCGCCGTTGTCGCCGAAGTAGAACCTGGACAGCCAGGGGATGCGCTCCGCCTCGCCGCGGGCGATCTCGTCGAGACCGTCCTCCATGTGGGCGGTGAAGTCGTAGTCGACCAGGTTGCCGAAGTGCAGCTCCATCAGGTTGACCACGGCGAACGCCAGGAACGACGGGACGAGCGCCGTGCCCTTCTTGAACACGTACTCGCGGGCCAGGATCGTCCCGATGATCGACGCGTACGTCGACGGGCGCCCGATCTCCCGCTCCTCCAGCTCCTTGACCAGGCTGGCCTCGGTGTAGCGGGCCGGCGGGCGGGTCGAGTGGCCCTCCGCGTCCACGGCGTTCGCGGTCAGCGGGTCGCCCTCCGCCAGGTTCGGCAGCCGCCGCTCCTGGTCGTCGCGGTCCGTGGACGGGTCGTCCGCGGACTCCACGTACGCCTTCAGGAACCCGTAGAACGTGATCGTCTTACCGGTCGCGTTGAACTCGGCCCGCTCGTTCCGTGTCGACAGGCCCGTCACGCGGATCGACACCGACTGGCCGACCGCGTCCTTCATCTGGGACGCGATCGTCCGCTTCCAGATCAGCTCGTACAACCGGAACTGGTCACCGGACAGGCCCGTCTCCCCCGGCGTGCGGAACGTGTCGCCCGCAGGGCGGATCGCCTCGTGCGCCTCCTGCGCGTTCTTCACCTTGGACGCGTAGACGCGCGGCTTGTCCGGGACGTACTCGCCGCCGAACAGCGCCGCCGCCTGCCGCCGCGCCGCCGTGATCGCCGTCTCCGACAGCGTGATCGAGTCGGTTCGCATGTAGGTGATGAAGCCGTTCTCGTACAGCTTCTGCGCCACCGACATCGTGTACTTCGCGGAGAAGCTCAGCTTCCGGCTCGCCTCCTGCTGGAGGGTCGTCGTCCGGAACGGGGGATACGGCTTGCGCGTATAGGGCTTGCGCTCGACGGACTTGACCTCGTACGGCCGTCCCCGCAGCCGCTCCGCCAGGCCCCGCGCCGCCTCCTCGTCCAGGTGCAGCACGTCCCGCGACTTCAGGGTGCCGTCCGACGCGAAGTCACGGCCCTGCGCCACCCGCTTGCCGTCCACGGACAGGAGCCCGGCCTTGAAGACCTTCGGCTCCTCCGCCTTGCCCGTGTCGAACTGCGCGGCGATGTCCCAGTAGTGGGCCGGGACGAACGCGATCCGCTCCCGCTCCCGCTCCACGACCAGCCGCGTCGCCACCGACTGCACCCGGCCCGCCGACAGCTTCGGCATGACCTTCTTCCACAGGACGGGGCTGACCTCGTACCCGTAGAGCCGGTCCAGGATGCGGCGCGTCTCCTGCGCGTCCACCAGCCGCATGTTCAGCTCACGCGGGTTCGCGGCGGCACGCTGGATCGCGTCCTTGGTGATCTCGTTGAAGACCATCCGGTGCACGGGGACCTTCGGCCTCAGGACGTCCTGGAGATGCCAGGCGATCGCCTCGCCCTCCCGGTCCTCGTCCGTCGCGAGGTAGAGCTCGTCGGCCTCGGCGAGCAGCTTCTTGAGCTTCTGGACCTGCTGCCGCTTGTCGGCGTTGACCACGTAGAGCGGCTCGAACCCGTGCTCGACGTTCACGCCGAGCTTGGCCCATGACTCGCCCTTGTACTTGGCCGGTACCTCCGAGGCGCTGCCCGGGAGGTCCCGGATATGGCCGATACTGGACTCCACGATGTACCCACGACCCAGGTACCCCGCGATCGTCTTCGCCTTCGCGGGCGACTCGACGATCACCAGGCGGGTACCGGCGCCGTTGCCCCGGCCACTGTTCGCGGTGCCGTTCTTGGCTGGCACAGTCGCTCCAACCTCGCTGTCTTGGTCCTGTTGCCTTACACGGGCTCTTTCATACCGGCTTGCTACAACGTCAGATGAGGGCGCGTTCATGCCCGCGGGTCATTTCCGCCGCCTCACCGCCGTCGTTCCGCCCCGGGGGCGGGATTCTCACCGCCGCGCGCCCCAGACAGGATGACATGCCGCCGGGCGCCGCGCGGACCGGGTCGCCACCGTACGGTGCCGCACCCCCGGTAGACCAAGTAATAATGGTCGCAATGGCGGAGTACACCTACCTCGTCCTGTCACTGCCCCGCGGCACCACCCGTGATACCGCCCGGCAGATCTTGACCGAGCACGCGGAGCGCGGCGGCTGGGAAATCGATCGGTTGCGCCTCTACCCAGACGGCCGCCGCCGTATTCAGCTCCGCCGTAAGGTCATCCGCGCGGTCCGCACGTTCTGAAACGTTCTGACGCCGTCCCCGCCGCCCGGAGCGTAGCACTACGTACGTTCCAAATGACGCAACGTGAACGTATTGCCTGGTGACAGGCCAGGTGACAGGGCCGAACAACCTGGCCTGGATGACAGGGCTTCGCCCGTCCCGGGGGACCGCGCCGTCCGGGACGGGCGAAGCGTCTCGCTCACCGCCGCGCCGCCGGCGCACCACGCCGCGGCGGCCTCAGCCCTTCAGCGGCGCCCGAACCTGATCCCGCGGGCCGGCCGCGACACCCCGGCAGCGAAGGCCAGCAACGCGGCCAGGCCGAACGTCCACGTCGTCCCGGCCGTGGGCTCAGGGCCGATCGTCTCCTCCGCCGCGACCTGCCGCACCGGCCCGATCACACCCGCACCCGGCGTCGATGGCCGGGCGTTCCTCGCGGGCAGGCCGGTCACCGTGAACAGGCCGTCGGCCACGTTCAGGCCGCCGACTACCGGGGCGCCATCGGTGGCGGGGAGGGGCTCGCCGGTCGCCCGGTAGTAGGGGTGGTAGCCGCCGTGGCCCGATCCGTCCTGACAGAGGGCGAACGCGAGGCCGACCGCGGCGGCGGCGTTGCCGCACACCTCCGCGGGTGCCGTGACCGGCGCGTTGCCCTGGTTGCCGGCGAGAATCCCGGCCGTCCCGGACGTGTGCTGGTCGCCGCCCGAGCTGCTGCGGACGTGGGCGCCGCCCTCGCAGAACGCCCCCGCCTGCCCGACGAGCGCCGCGGCGTTGCCGCACGCGGTCAGCGGGACGCTGATCGGGGCGTTGGCCTGGTCGCCCGCGAGGACGCCGAAGTCGCCGCCGGTCGCCTGCCCGCCCGTCCGGTGGCCGCCGTTGCGGACGGACGCGCCGCCCGCGCAGGCAGCCGCCGCCGCGCCGCCGACCGCGTTCCCGCAGATGTCGACGGGAATGGAGATCGGCAGGTTCGCCTGGTTGCCGCCGCCGGCGCCGAACACGCCGGACGTCTCCTGTCCGGCCCCGGTGCTGCCGCCGTTCTTGACGCCGGCGCCGCCCTCGCAGCCGGCCACCGCGTCACCGGCGATCGCCACCGCGTTCCCGCACACGTTGACGGGAGCGGAGACCGGCGCGTTGACCTGGTTGCCCGCGATGACGCCACCCGTCCCGTCGGTGACCTGGCCGCTCTTGCCGCCGCCCTTGACCTTCGCGCCGCCGTCGCAGCCCGCGTCCGCGTACCCGAGCACGCCGGCGCCGTTGCCGCAGACGTTCACCGGCAGGGAGACGGGGGCGTCGACCTGGTTTCCGGAGGCGACGCCGTGTTCACCGGACGTCTCCTGCCCGGCACCGTCGCGCTCGCGGATCTCGGTGCCGCCGCGGGACGTGGCATACGTGGTACCGAGCAGGGAGGCGCCGTTGCCGCTCACGTCGACGGGAGCGGAGACCGGTGCGTTGACCTGGTTGCCGCTCAGGATGCCGCCGGCGCCGCTCGTGACGTCGGCGAAGGCGTTGGAGGGGACGGCGGTGACACCGAGGGCGACAAAGCCCGCGGCGAACACCGCTGCACGTGATGTGCCTTTTGCGCGCGTTCGCATGATGCTCCGTTCATTAAAGGGGGAGACGCACGGTTTCTCCGGTGCGTCGTGAGATCTGCCGTGCGGAGGGCACGGCGAGTGACCGGACGGGCGCGCCCGAGCCGCACGGGCGCGCGTCCGGAGCCTGTGATCAGGTGTTAGTCAGGCGCGAAGGACGGCTCGTCGGCGGCGGTGCGGACGGCCGGGGGAACGCCATCGAAGACATGCGCATCTGATGCGCGGGGCAGGGTCGGTGCCCACGCGACGACGTTCGGGAATCCCGCCGTCGAACCGTGCGGGGAGGAAGCGCCGGACGCCGAATTGCCGTCCGGCCGGTCGTGCGCCTGGAACGGCTGATGCCGATCGACCCGCTGCGACACGTGGCCGACGGCCGGAGCCGACTGAGCGACCTTGGAAACCGCCCGCGCGCGCTCATGCGCCACGGGCACCGGATCGGTCGCGGAAACCGCCGGAACACGGGCCGTGTGACGGGCCTTGTGCGCGATTTCTCGAACGTCCGGGACCTCCGGAGGGGGCGACGCGTCCGGCGTCGCCTTCTCGTCCTCCGGCGTCTTCACGTCTTCCGGCGTCTTCGCCGCCACGGCCCGCACGACCCGGCGCACCGGTTCGTGCCGGTGGACGGTCTCGACCGCGTCCCCGAGCACGGGCGTCGTCGCGACGACCCCCGCGACGGGCCTCTCCTCGGCATGTGCGGACTGCGCCGCACACCCGAGGAGCCAGCCCGCGATCAGCAACCCGCCGAGGACGAGCAGCCGCCGGCAGGCCCGTCCGGCGACGACGCGGCGCAGCCGGACGGAATCCCCCCGAAGCCGCGCCGCGCCACCCACCACCGGACACCCTCCGCTGCCGCCACACCATCTTCAACGAACGGTGACGATACCACCACGGAGCGCATTGGCAATGGCAAATTCAGGAGCGGTCGAGGAATTTGTCGAGGACCCTGACGCCGAAACGCAGACCGTCTACGGGAACGCGCTCGTCGACCCCATGGAACATTCCGGAAAAGTCCAACTCTGGGGGCAATTTCAGCGGCGCGAAGCCGAAGCACCGCATGCCCAGCCGCGCGAACGACTTGGCGTCCGTCCCACCGCTCAGGCAGTACGGAACCGGCAGGGCACCTGCGTCCTCCGAGGTCAGCGCCGCCTCCATCGCGGCGACGAGCGCACCCTCATAGTCCGTTTCCATCGCCTGGTCATGGTGAACGAAATCCCGCTGAACGTCCGGCCCGAGAAGTTCGTCCACTACCGCGAAGAACTCCTCCTCATATCCGGGAAGGAACCGTCCATCTACCTGTGCGGTGGCACTCTGCGGAATGACATTCGTCTTGTATCCGGCGTCCAGCCGTGTCGGGTTGAGCGTGTTCCTGAGCGTCGCCCCGATCATCCGCGCCAGCGGCCCGATCTCCTCCAGGCACTTCTCCGGCCGCTCCGGATCGAACTCCACCCCGTACGCCGTGCACGCCCGCTCCAGAAAGGCCCGCACCGACTTCGTCAGCCGCACCGGAAACTCGTGCGACCCCAGTCTCGCGACCGCCGCCGCCACGGCCGTCACCGCGTTGTCCGGATGCACCATCGACCCGTGCCCCGCGGTCCCCCTGGCGGTCAGGTTCATCCAGGCGATGCCCTTCTCCGCCGTCTCGATGAGGTACATCCGCCGGTCCCCGGGCACCGTCAAACTGAACCCGCCGACCTCTCCCACGGCCTCGGTGCACCCCTCGAACAACTCCGGATGCTCCCTCACCAGCCACTGCGCCCCCCACTTGCCCCCGGCCTCCTCATCGGCCAGGAAGGCCAGTACCACGTCCCGCGGCGGCCTGCGCCCCTCCCTGAGCCGCTGCCGCACAACGGCCAGGATCATCGCGTCCATGTCCTTCATGTCCACGGCCCCGCGACCCCAGACGCACCCGTCCGCGATCTCTCCCCCGAACGGGTCGTGCGTCCAGTCCTCCGCCCGCGCCGGCACCACGTCGAGATGCCCGTGCAGCAGCAACGCGTCCCGCCCGCGGTCCTCCCCCTCGATCCGCGCCACGAGACTGGCCCGCCCCGGATGCGACTCGAAGATCCGCGACTCCACCCCGACCTCGTCGAGCTTTCCCGCGACATACTCGGCCGCCGCCCGCTCCCCCGGCCCCGAGTGATCACCCGGGTTGCTCGTGTCGATCCGGATCAGCTCCTGGCAGAGCCGGACGACCTCGTCCTCAGCGGTCGGCTGCTGGCCCACAGTGATCACCTTCGCGCCTCGCGTCCTCACCTGTCGGCCCCCATGGTGCCCCGTCGATCGACTTCGCCGCGACTCGTCTCCTTTGGTATGGTGAACCGGCCGCAGCCACGCTGCGGCCTGCAACCGGTCCGGGTGGCGGAATAGGCAGACGCGCTAGCTTGAGGTGCTAGTGCCCTTTACGGGGCATGGGGGTTCAAGTCCCCCCTCGGACACAAACCATTAGCACATGTGGAAGTCGGGACCACCCTGGCTTCCACTAGTTGTTTCTGCGGGTAGTACATCATCTTCAGCCCGAGCTTCGCGTAGAGATCCGCCTTGTCGTCCGGGCAGGCGTGGACGACCGCGCGGGCGAGTTCGCCGGTCTGCTGCAGCAACTCCGCGAGTCCCTCGCTGGAGACCGCCTGGTCGGCGGGGATTGCGTTCAGCTCCCCCTTCAGCCGGGCGCGTTCCTGCTCGGTCTCGTTGATCCATGCCGCGACCTGGACGGCGTCCGCGCCCGCGTTGAGTGCGGCGCGGTACTGATTGAGGCGCTGGTCACAGCTGCCGAGCTGCTTGCGGAGCTGAGTGACGGCCGTGTTCTCCGTGACGTTGGCCTGCGCGGTCATCGCCTCGATCGTGGCCTTGATGCGGGTCGGTGAGAAGGCCGTGACGAGCCAGGTGTCGATGTCCTCAATGATCTCGGCCTCGCGCAGGTAGACGACCTTGGGGTGGACGACCTTGTTGGCGAGCGCGTACTCGGCCGGGAACCGGCACCGGTAGTACGCCTGGTCGTTGTTCCAGTTGCCCTGCATCTTCCGTTCGCAGTATCCGCACTGCAGGCACCCTCGGAACGCGTAGGGGCGCCGGGTCCGGTGCGGCTTGTGCGTCGCGGGCCCGTGCCCACGTGAGGCCAGGATGGCTTGGGCACGTTCGAAGTCCTCAACCGAGACGAGCGGTTCGTGGGCTTGCTGCTCAGACCAGACCCACTGGTCCCGGTCGTTCCAGCGCAGCTTGGTGGTGTGGCCGAGCGCGACATCGTTGACGTCGAGCAGGACCTCGTCCTTGCGCTGCTTGTTCCAGACCTGGCGGCCGGTGTAGCGCGGGTTGGTGATGATGACCCGCACGGCCGACTTCGACCAGGCCACCTGGATCCGGTGCTGGTTACGGGTCGGGTCGGCCGCCGACGGGGACGGGACGCCCTCACGGGTGAGTTCCTCGGCGATGTCGAAGATGCCCCGCCCGCCGATGAACTGGGCGAAGATCCACTTCACCACCAGCGAGTAGGCCGGATGCGGGATCAGACGGCGGAGGCGTTTGCCGTCAGCTGCCTTGGCCGGGTTGGGGTGGGGTCCGGCGTCGATCAGCTCGTATCCGTAGGGCGGGCGTCCGCCGAGGTAGCGGCCCTCGGTCGCGGTGATCGCGGCCATGGCCGAACGGACTCGGATCTTGATCCGGTTGCGCTCGCCCTTGGACAGGCCACCGAAGACGCCCATGATCATGTCGTGGGCTTCGTTGGCCGGGTCGATCGTGCCGCCGACCTCCGGTACCCACAGTGGCACCCGGAAGTGCTCGAACAGCGGGAACGTGAGCGAGTACTGGTTGCCGTAGAAGGCCCGGTGCGGCTCGCCCACAACGACCGCGTCGAAGTCACGGACAGGGTTCTTGAGCGCCTCGATCAGCGCGGAGGCTTGCGGGCGGCGGGCCCATGGGATCGAGCGGGACTTGTCGACGTCGAAGTACTCGGCGACGATCATTCCGCCCTTGGGCTCGACGAGGCCCGTCGCGCGGCGGAGCTGCCAGGCGCGTGATGCGGCTGGGTCCTGGTTGTCCTCGGTCGAGACCCGCCCGTAGAAGGCGAACCTCAACCCCTGCTGCTGGACGGCCGCCTGCGGCAGCGGCACATTCGACACTGTCATTCGTCGTTCTCCTGTTGGCGCTTGGGATCCGGGTCTGGGCGGGAGCGCGCGTCGAGCACAATCCGCAGCAGGACGCGAGCCGCGTCCGGTGTGAGCCGTAGTGGCTCATCCGGCGTCGAGACCCGGATCTGTCGTTTTCTCTTGTCCGGGGTGCTCATCGAGTGACCGCCCCGCCCGTTCCGGTGGCGCGGCCGAACCGGAATCGGCCGGTCGATCCAGCCCGACCTCGTTGGGCAAGGTCAAGCCACGTCAAGCCCGCGGGACTGCGCGGCGACCACATGCTCGGCGAGCAGTCCGGCTCCTCACCGGAACCACGCTGGAGCTTCACCAACCGCCTCCGGGACGCAGTTCGGTGCGTACCTGGAACAGCAGTAGGTCCTCATGGGCGGTGGCCATGGCAGGGATGCCGTGTTCGCGGAGGCGACGGGATTCGATCATCTGGAAGAACGAAGCGCGGGTGACGATCTGCCCGTCGCGGAGTCCGCACAGCAGGGCCGCGAACCGGTCGGCCAGAACCAAGCCGCTGCTTTCGGCAACGGTGATGACCTGGCCCGGCAGGTCAACAAGTTCGCCGGCGAGGCGGAAGGGGCGGACGGTGACGGCGATGACTCCGCCGGGGCGCAGCAGCGCCGCGCACCCGTTGAGGATCTGCCCGAATCCGGCGACGAGTTCGGCGGTCGGGCGGTGGGCGAGGTTGCGGCGGTCGGTGGAGTAGCGGTTGTGGGACTTGTCGATCTTTCCGCCGCCGTTGTCTCGGCTGGTGCATACCTGCCCGTGGGTGGTCGCCCCGTAGGGAGGCGAGGTCAGCACCAGCGCGGCGGTGCCGGCCTGCTCGGCGAGCGCGGTGGCGATGTTGCGGGCGTCGCCGTGGACGACATGCCCGCTGCCGATGGCACCTTGGGCGCGGGCGTGGCAGAGGTTGCCGGCGGCCATCTCCGCGAAGTGCGCCTCGTACTCCATCCCGATGGCGTGGCGTCCCTGGTGGACGGCTTCGACCAAAGTGGTTCCGATGCCGCACATGGGGTCGATCACCAGGTCGCCGGGCTCGGTGTAGGCGGCGATGACCTGGGCGGCGATCGCGGGAAGCATCTTGGCCGGGTGCGTCATCGACTCGGGCGTGTAGCGGCCCTTGCGCTGGAGGCGTGAGGGCTGCTGCCCGGTGAGCAGCACGGACGCGAGCCTGCGGGTCTCGGTGTGGGAGCTGGTGTTCATCGGTCACCTTCCTGGCCGCTGTTGCCCGGTCGCGTGAGGATGCAGATGTCAGCGTGGACGCGGGCCGCCGGTGGCAGGGCCCGGGAGCGTATGTCGCGGAGTTGCCCGAGGCTGCTCGGGCTGGCCTGGATAAGCAGGGTGTCGCCCTCGACCGGGACGCGGACGGCGATGATGTGCTGGCTGTAGCGGAACCCGGCCTTGCGGGCCTCGCGGATGATCGCCGGTGCGGGGTCGATGAGGTGCCCGTTGTGGTGTCGGGCGGTGGTCACGACGGCGAGGTGGCCACCGGGCCGCAGCACCCTGTAGGCGGCTGGCAGGAACGATCGAGCGTGGAAGGCACTGTTGGTCAAGACGTCCGACAAGCACGCCGGGCACGCACCCCGGGCCCGTGTCGCTTTCGCGTCGGTGGTGCGGCTGCCGACGGTGGGTGGTGCCGCGATGACCAGCGCAACTTGCCCGGAGTAGTCGGCCAGGCCGAGATGCATCTGGTCGGCGCGACAGGGCCGCATCACAACACGTACAAGGTGTTCGTGCGGAAGGTGGGCGCGTAGCTGCGCGCCGATGTGCTGGGCGAGCGGGAAGTGCGGGACGCAGGCGACGGCGCGCCGGTCGAGTTCGGCCGCCGCGCGCAGGGTGGCGGAGTTCGTGGTGAACGCCTCGGCGATGACGTCGCCTTCGCCGGTGGCGGTGGTGATGAGGTGGCGCGCGAGCCCGGAGCTGATGGTGCCCTGGTGCCGTTCGCAGGCGCGGGTGCGTGGTGCCCGGTGGGCGGGGCCCTGGCAGGGCTGCGCGTCGTGGGCGGGCTGGTCGGTGGTGTCGTCCGGGCAGAGCCAGACGGACAGCGGCAGAAGCTGCCGCGCGCTGCTGGCGGGTGTCGGGTTCGGCTTGTTGGTGCTGGTCATGTCGGGTGACCCGTGATGGTCGCCCGGTCCCCTGTCTCACCAAGTAACTGGACGGCGCCCTGCCTGATTTTGGACACGTCCAGCGCGATTTCCAGTCGGAGGTCACCACTCCGTCGCGCTGTCCAGCGGTGTTCGCCTGACTATGGAGTGTTCTGTGTACGCTCTGGAGCGTCGCGATCCCATCCCGCTAAGAGGTCCTAACGGAATGAGTCGCCAAGGACTCTGGACAGTGGATGGGCGTTGCCGGGACGATCATGGTCGTGGACCAGGGGGTGCATCTGCGGCTGGCTGAGCCGGATGATTACGGCCGCATCGTCGGTGTGGTGGATGACTGGTGGGGGCGGCCGATCAGGTCTATTCTGCCCCGGCTGTTCTTGGACCACTTCCATCGCACCAGCCTGGTAGTTGAAGACGGCGATGGCCTGGCGGGGTTCCTCGTCGGGCTCCTGTCCCATTCGATGCCTGACACCGCCTACATCCACGCCGTCGGCATCGCACCCCATCTTCGCGGTAACGGGCTGGCTCGTCGCCTTTACCAGCAGTTTTTCGATCTAGTTGCGGCCGAGCATCGCACGAAGGTCAAGGCAATCACCTCCCCGCAGAACTACGGTTCCATCGCCTTCCACACCGCGATGGGTTTCACGGTCATCGGCCCCGTCGCCGACTACGACGGACCCACGGTCGACCGCATCGTCTTTCAGCTCCAACTCTCCCCTGCGACAGGATGACGCACTGAACGCTTCGGGCGCACCTGCACAGTCCGGCAGGCAATCAGCGGGCGAGGCGTCGCCCGAGTCCCGCATTTCGGGAAGGAGCTGCTGTCAGGCGAACCACTGCTCGGGCAAGGTGGGCATCAGGGCATGGAGTGATTCCGAGGTGCGTCCGCGCAAGGTGAGGTTGGCGGCGGTTCCCGGACGTCGTCTCCCCCACGGATCGTTCTGCCACTCCTGCTCTGTCGTGACCATGGTGTGTTCGAGATGCACCAGGACCTCGGGGGCCAGGAACCAGCGATCAGGCGACATGGGGACGATCCAGTCGTAGCAGGGCACGACCGAGGACAGTGCCAGTTCCTCGAAACGGTCGGCCAGATCGGCGATCTGCTCCTGCCGGAGCTCGCCGTAAACGATCAGACGCTTGTCGTGCCACCAGTGTTCGCGCAGCACCAGATCTAAGAGTGCCACCGACAACCGATCGGTGAACGGTCGCAACTCAGAGTAGTCGTTCGTAGTCTGGAACGTCGGAGGGTCGTCCAGATGCATGTCTTCCAGGCGCACATAGCGCTCCCAGACCCCCTGATTCTCCGCCTGGTACATCAACGCCCGTAGGTCCGCATCGATGTCGAAGCGCTCGACCCCTATCAGGCGATGCATGAGGCTGCGGTCCGGATCGACGGATCCGACATACCGCCTGCTGAAGAGCAGCAACGCCTCCCTCAGCGACGCCGGAAGAGCGATCCCCAACCTCCGCTCAACCTCCTGTACCTCCCCCAGGGAGTACGCGTCCGGCCTGGCCAACGGAGTCGTCCACGCAGCGCAGTAGCGGGATATGAACCGAAACGCAGCATCGGCGTTCTCCAAGCCCGCAGCGAGTTCATCCACAAGATCAAACGGAGAGGACATGACCGGGATCCTAGGGACAGCGCATTTACCAGGAGCGGTATGGCCCGCTTCGGACACCTTAAGAAACGCGCTTCCTCCCCGTCTCTCCTCCTTGGTACGTAGTTGCCGGCCGCCGCCTCCACAGACAGGTCAACATGGCGGCGGCAGCACGGTGCTGGATCTGGCACGCCGAGCACTGCGGGGACTGTTGCTCCACGGGTGGCGCACCAGGACCGCACCGGCTCGCCTCGGAGTTTTGATCTTTCTTGATACAGCACCCTGCTCGGCGGTGTTCATGCAGGTCAGCGACGATCTCAACACATGTGTGCGTTTGACCTCAGGGCGCTGACAGCATGTGCACACGCTCAGCAGATCACGTTTTCGCAGGTCACAGCGATTTTGAGCAGATCATGAGCACATCGGGTCGAGGGTGCTTACTGATCATCTGCTCATGATCTGCACATGGGCTCTGCCGAGATGTCGGTGACCGCTTCACCGATCTCTCGGGGGTTTCCATGACCATGGCCAGCACCGTTACCGCCGTCCGTCCGGCCGACCGCTCCGACCGGCCGACCCGCCGTTCCGGTGCCGGGGTCGGGCACGTCTTGGACGTCGCGGAGGCGACGTTCGATCTGCTGACGCGCGGCCCGGCTCCGCTGTCGGTGGACGGCGCGGCGCTCGGGCACGGGCTGCCCGCCCGCGTGATCGCGCTGGACGAGGTCCGGGCGATCCTGCTGCACCCGTCCACCGGGCAGCAGGCCCGTGACGCCGTGTGGAGGGAGCTGGTGCTGCGCGCCCGCCACCAGGGCTCGTCCTGGGTCATGGGATGCGTCGGGGTCGCGCTGCCCGGACTGAAGGGGATCGTGCGCAACAGGCTGCGCGGCCTGGAGAGCGACCCGGGGGCCGGCACCTCACGGGTGGCCGGTGACCTGCTGTCGGCGTTCTGCGAGGCGCTGCACGATATCGACTTGGAGCAGCCCCGGATCTCGCAGCGGCTGGTGGGGCGGTCGGCCAAGGCCGTCCAGCGCGCCTACCACTGGCACGCGCAGGTGATCCCGGTGGACCCGTCCACGCTGGCGCGGGTCAACCCCGCCGACTCGTCGGAGGGGCACGTGGATCTGCTCCTGGAGTCGGCTGTCCGGCAGGACGTCATCACCTCGTTCGAGGCCGAGATCATCACTTTGACCCGGCTGGAGGGCGTGAACCTGGGCGACCTCGGCGAACGGCTCGGGATGTCTTACGCGGCGCTGGTGAAGCGCCGCAGCCGCGCGGAGAAGCGTCTGGTCGCCGCGATGCGCGACGGGGGTCTGCGGGACGACTTCGCATCGCTGATGTCCAAAACCGGGGTGTGAACGGTCCAGTTACTTAGTGAAAGAAACCCGGGGTTGGAGACGGGTTCGGGCCGGATGGTCACCCGGTCCCCATCCGTCAGACCGTTCGCCGAGTGCCCTTGCCGAAGGAGGACACCCGCAAGGCCTGGCCCGTCTTCGCCCCGTGGTTTCTCACCTTCTGACCGGTGTCTATCGCCGCCATTTCTGCTCGCTGCCTCGTCACATGCCTGGAGGGCTGCCCGTTGAGCATCCGTCCGTTGTCCGATCTTCTTCCGTCTCGTCGGCCTGAAGTGAGCCGGGGTCGTCTCGCTGCCGCGGTTGTGCTGTGGTGCGTGGGCATTCTGGTGTGCGGCCTGGTGATCGCCGCGACGCTGGCTTCAGCGGCCGAGGCAAACGTTACTTCCGCCCCGCCGGACAATGCCCGTCTTCAGGAGGTCATCTCCAACCTGCGCAATGTCATTGTCGGTCTGCTGGTCGCGCTGGCCACACTGTTCGCCACGATCGGCGGAGTCCGCTATCTGCTGGCCGGTGGCGATCCCGGCGAGGCCGAGGCGGGGAAACGCACGCTGCGCAATGCCGCCATCGGTTACGGCATCGCCGCGCTTGCTCCGATCCTGGTGCAGATCCTCAAGTACATCGTCGGGTCCTGAAGATGCGGGTCTGGATTCGCAGGGTTCGGCGGAGACGTGCTTTGATCGCGCTCGCTCTTTTGGCGGGCACGACGGTGTCGAGCCTGCTCTTGCACGCCACCGCTGACGCGCCTTCCTCCGTTCAGCACGCGAGCGCCGTGTCCGCCGTCGCCCCTTTCGATCCTGAGGACGACGGCGACTCCGGCGACGGTCAGGAGGACGAGGACGACTGCGGCTGGGTGGACATGGGCTGCCACACCAAGGAGGCGATCACCGGCTGGTTCCGGTCGCTGGCCAAGAGCGCCCTGACGCCGGTGCTGGGGTTTCTGGCCAGTACCCAGCTCGGTACGCCGGAGATCGGGTCGCCGCCGATGAATCAGGCCGAGCAGATCTGGGCGACGTCCCGCGTGATCGCCAACACCTGCTTCGTGCTCCTGGTGCTGGTCTCCGGCGTGCTGTTGATGGCCGGTCAGACCTTCTCCGGCGTCGCCGGCCCCGGACAGGCGATCGTGCGGCTGGTGGCCGCGTTCGCCGCGATGAACCTCAGCCTGGTCGTGATCGGGTACGGCATCCAGCTCGCCAACGGGCTCGCCCGCTCGATCCTCATGAGCGGCGGCGACGAGATCAACCCGGATGAGGCCGGGCGGATCTTCGCCGAGGGCATTGGCGCCTCGGTCAACACCGGAGGGGCCTTCCTCGTCCTCGTCACGCTCGTTGTCGTCGTCCTGGCCTGCGTCCTGGCGTTCATCTACGTGATGCGGCTGGCGATCATCATGATCTTGATTGGTGTCGCGCCGATCGCGTTGATGTTCCACGCGCTGGCGCTCACCGACGGCCTCGCCCGGCTGTGGTGGCGCGGGATTACCGGCGCACTGGCGATCCAGGTCTGCCAGTCGTTCGTGTTCATTAACGCGCTGCGGCTGCTGCTGTCGCAGCACAGCGACAACAACCATGCCTTCTTCGGGGTCCCGACCGAGCAGGCCGAACTGGTCGACCTGCTGCTGGTGATCGCGCTGCTGTACATCTTGATCTGTATCCCTCGTTGGGTCGCGCGCACTGTCTGGCAGCCCGCTCAGCCGCGGATACTCAGCCAGCTCGTGCGGACGTTCGTGGTCTACAAGGGCGTCGGCGCCGTGCTGGGTGTCTTTGGGAAGGCGACGCGGGGTGGCCGTGGCGCGCGCGCCGCGCGTACCGCGTCCGCCGGGGCTGCCCGGCCCGGACCCGGCGGCGGGTCCCGCGGGCGCGGCGGTCCGAACGGTCCCCGTGGTGGGCCGTCCGGTGGCCCGCATGGCGGTCCGGCACCGCGCCCCAATCGCGGGCCCGGTCACGGCGCCCAATGCCACCAGCCGCGTGGCGCTGACCGGCGCCACCGTCCCCGCCCCGGTCCGGCAAACGGGGCCCGTAGCGGCGCCCACAGCGCCGCGCACGGCGGCACCGGAACCCATCACCGGGCCGGACACGGCGCAGCGCCCAGGGGGACGCCGCACCGGCCGCATGTCCCTGGTCGGACGGGTGCGGGCGGACCGGCCCGGCCGCACCCGCGCATCCCGACGCAGCCGCCGACACGCCCCTACCGGCGTGCCGAGGCCCCGCGTCGCCCGGCACCGCGCAGGTTCGTGCGGCTCGACCCGCCCCGCTACCGGCGCCATGGCAGGAGGAACCGTTGAACGACGATCACGAGCCGCTGTCGGCGCGTATCCCGGCCGACGTGGAGCAGCCAGACAAGATCATGTACGGGCTCACCACGCGTCAGCTCACCATCCTCGCCGCGACCGCGGTGATCGCGACGTCGGTGTTCGTCGGGGTCTCGCCGTTGCTGCCGGTCGCGGTCACGGCGGGGCTGTGCTTCCCGCTGGTGACGGCCGGATGCGCGATGGCTCTCGGCCGCCGGGACGGCATGGGCCTGGACCGGTTCGTCCTGGCCGCCCTGGACCACCTTCGCCGGCGACGCACGCTCGTCGCCGCGCCCGAGCCGATACCCCGGGCCCCGGCCTGGTGCAGGGTGCGAGGCCAGTTGCCGGGCACCCTGCGGTTCCCGGTCCGCGCCGTCCGCCAAGACGGCGTCATGGACCTGGGCAGCGAGGGGACGGCCCTGCTGGTGCGGGCGGGAACGATCTCGTTCGGGCTGCGCACATCCGCCGAGCAGGCCGCGCTGGTCGGGTTCTTCGGACGGTGGCTGAACTCGCTTGAGGCCCCGGTGCAGATCTTGATCCGGGCCCGTCCGATCGATCTGTCCGACCTCGCCGAACGAGTGGCTGAGGCCGCGCCCGATCTTCCGCATCCGGCGTTGTGGCGCGCGGCCGAGGACCATGCCGCCTATCTCGATGAACTCGGCGACTCGCGGACGCTGCTGGTGCGCGAGGTGCTCATCGTCGTGCGTGACCAGCCCGTCCCTGGTGCGGGACGTCGAGGACGTGCACGTCAGGCGAGCGCCGTCGTCGTCTCCCGCCGCGCAGTTGAAGCCGTCCGGGCCTTGACCGGGTTCGGGGTCACGGCCGAAGTCCTGGACGCCGATGCCTGCGTGCGCGTGCTGTCGGACACGTTCTCACCCGGCTACCAGCGGCCTGCTCCACCTGCCGATCTGGACCAACCCATCACCGCCTACATCACCGAAGGAGCCCCGGAATGACAAACACCCATCGGCGTTCGCAGCGACCGACCGCCAATGAGCTGGCCGAGGGGCTTCGCCGCTACGCGCGAGGCGCTTGCGGTGAGTTCGCGGCGGTCGAGCTGCTGATCGTTCACCGGTTCTGGCTGACCCGTGCCGATTTCCGTTCGCAGTTCATCGAGCGTGACGTCGCCACGGCCGCCGGCGATGACGTGCTCGCCTGGGTGAAGTGGGACCGGGCCGCCGCGGCACTGGCCGGTGGGCGTCTGGTGTGCTCGGCGGGTGAGGCCGCCGTCCTGCAGATCGCGGCCGCGCTGGCCACCGGCGGCGCGTTCCCCGCCGCATCGCTGAGCAGCCTCGACCGAGAGAACTTCGCCCACGTCCTGACCGCGACCGTGCAGGCCAGCGGCCACTCGGCCGTCCAGGTGGTGATCCGGTGAAACTGTCCTCACTCGTCCGCGCCGCCGTGGCCCCGGCCGCGTCCACCGAGGACGATGACCGGAACCAGCGGGTCGGGCTTGGCGATCTGCTCGCGCCCGCCGCGCTCCGCGTGAACGCATCGTCGCTGCAGATGCCGGACGGCTGCTGCGCGTCATTCGCCATCACCGGATATCCGCGCGAGGTCGGCGCGGGCTGGCTGGAGCCGCTGCTCACCTACCCCGGGCGCCTGGATGTCTCCCTGCACGTCGAGCCGATCCCGCCGATGGTCGCCGCGCAGCGGCTCCGGCGACAGCTCGCCCGCTTGGAGTCCAGTGCCCGCGCCAACGTCGAGGCGGGCCGGCTGGCCGACTTCAGTGTCGAGGCCGCCGCCGATGATGCCGCCGATCTGGCTTCGTCGCTGGCGCGCGGAGACGGCCGCCTGTTCCGCGTCGGCCTCTATCTCACCGTGCACGCCTGGACCACCGAGGAACTGGATGGCGAGGTTCAGCAGGTGCGGGCCTTGGCCGCGTCCCTTCTGCTGGACGCGCAGCCGACCACGTTCCGTGCCATGCAGGGCTGGGTGTCGACGCTCCCGCTCGGAACGGACGCGACCCGGCAGCGCCGCACCTTCGACACCAGCGCTCTGGCCGCGTCGTTCCCGTTCGCGTCCCCGGACCTGAACGCGCCGACCGGTTCCAACGAGGTGCTGTACGGGGTGAATGTCGCCAGTTCCGGTGTCGTGGTGTGGGATCGGTTCGCCCAGGACAACCACAACTCCGTCGTCCTGGCGCGGTCCGGTGCGGGCAAGAGCTACTTCACCAAGCTCGAAGCGCTGCGCCTGCTGTATCACGGCGTCGAGGTGTCGGTTATCGATCCGGAGGACGAGTACCGGGCCTTGGCCGAGACGACGGGCGGCACCCATCTGGGCCTCGGTGCGAAGGGCGTGGCGTTTAACCCGTTCGACCTGCCCACCGACCAGGGCGACGACACGTTGATCCGCCGTGCCCTGTTCACCCAGACGCTCGTCGCCGCGATGCTCGGCGAAGCTTTGACGCCCGCCGCGCGTCCCGTTCTCGACCGCGCTGTCCTGGCCGCTTACGCCGCGAGGGGCATCAACTCCGCGCCCGCAACGTGGACGCGTCCGGCGCCGCTGCTGGCCGACCTGGTCGAACAACTGGCGATCAGTTCCCATCCCGAGGGCGAGGCGATCGCCGAACGTCTCGCGCCGTACGTCGTCGGGTCCTACAAGGAGCTGTTCGCGCAGGCCACGACGACCCGTCCGGCCGGGCATCTGGTGGTGTTCTCGCTGCGGGACCTGCCCGAGGAGGTCAAGTCCGTCGGGGTACTGCTCGCACTGGACGCCATCTGGCGCAAGGTCGCCAACCCCGTCGACCGCCGCCCGCGCCTCGTGATCGTCGACGAGGCGTGGATGTTGATGAAGGAGGCCGAGGGCGCCCGCTTCCTGTACCGGCTCGCCAAGTCCGCCCGAAAGCACTGGGCCGGGCTGACGGTCGTCACCCAGGACGCCGCCGACCTGCTGGCCTCCGACCTCGGCCGCGCCGTAGTCGCCAACTCCGCGACCCAGATCCTGCTCCGTCAGGCACCTCAAGCCATCGCCGCCGTCGGTGACGCGTTCGGCCTGTCCGAAGGCGAGCGCGCGTTCTTGCTGTCGGCTGAAAGGGGCGAGGGCCTCTTGTGCGGCGGAAACGCCGGCGATCGGGCAGCCTTCGGCGCCATCTCCTCACCCGCGGAACACAAAGTGATCACTACCGACCCTGCCGAGCTGCTGGGCAACGACGGTCAGGAGACCGACCCGCTATGACTTCGACCAGTGATGTTCCCGAGTGGACGCACATCTTCGACCAAGCCGAGCGCATCCCCGTGCTGGTCGCCCAGTACGGGCCGGCAATCGCCCTCGCGTCCGGAGTCGCCGCTCTCGTCATCAAGTTCGCACGCGCCACGGTGCGGCGCTGGCAGACACAACGGTTCGCGCGCGACGCCCGCCTGATCACCGTGTCCGTACCGCCCCAAGTCGATCCGGCCAGTGCACCGGCATGGTGGGCCCACCAGACCGGCCTGCTCCCCCCGGCCTGGAAGCGCTGGATCTTCGGGCAGCCGTACGTGGCGTTTGAGTACGTCGCCAGCGCCGCTGGGGTGCGTGTACAGATCTGGGTGCCCGGGACGGTGCCGCCCGGGATGGTCGAGGAGACGATTCGGGCTGCGTGGCCGGGCGCCACCACCACGACCCGTGCTTCCGCGCCGCCCATCCCGCCGTCCATCCCGGCGGCCGGAGGCCGTCTGGTCCTGTCGCGCGAGGACTCCTATCCGCTGAAGACAGATCACCACGCCGACCCGATCCGCTCCCTCCTCGGCGCGGTTTCCGGACTCGACCAGGGCCAATGCGCCGCCGTGCAGATCCTCGCCCGCCCCGCCACCGGCCGGCGTCTGGCGCGCGCCCACCGCGTCGCGTCCAGGCTCAAGGGCGGGAACCCGGCCACGTCACGAGGCTTCTTCTTCGACCTGCTCACACCAGGGACACGCACCGGTCACCTCGGCTATCCGTCCCATACCGCTGATGCGAGCGTGCACCCGGAACGGGCTGAGCAGGTCCGCGCGATCCTGGCCAAGGCGACGCAACCGCGGTTCGAGGTCGACATCCGTTACGCCGTCGCCACACCCGACGCCGACAGCGCCGAGAAGTGGCTGCGCGGGCGAGCCCACGCCCTGGCATCGGTCGCCGCGCTGTTCGCCTCCGGCCATCAGCACCTACGCCGACGCAGGCTCCGAGACCCGGCCCTCGCCTTGGCCGAGCGCCGTTTGGGGCGCGGCTATCTGCTGGGTGCCGCCGAGCTGGCCGCCCTCGCGCACCTGCCGCTCGATCCGGACGCGCCCGCGATCACGCGCGCCGGAGCGCGACCGGTCGCGCCGTCCCCGGACGTGCCCACTGGCCCCGGCACCGCGCACGGGGCCGCGCGGGTGTTGGGCGATGCCGACGCGGGCCACGCCCGCCTCGTGGCGATGCCGGTCGTCGGGGCACGCCAACACGTTCACGTCCTGGGACAGACCGGCGTCGGCAAATCCACCCTGCTCGCCTCGCTCATCCTGGGCGACGCCCGCGAGGGCCGCGGCGCGCTGGTCATCGACCCCAAGGGCGACTTGATCGCCGACGTCCTGGACCGGCTGCCGAGCCGCATGGCAGGGCGGACGGTGGTGTTCGACCCGTCCGACCCGGCACCGCCGCCCTCGGTCGGGATCCTGTCCGGCCCCGACCCGGCGTTCGCGGTGGACTCAGTCGTGTCGATCTTCCACCGCTGCTTCCGATCGTCTTGGGGCCCGCGCCTGGACGATCTGTTGCGGTCGGCCTGCCTGAGCCTCATGCGCGCCCACGGGTCCCGCGCCACCCTCGCCCAGGTCCCGCAACTCCTCACCGATTCGGCGTTCCGTGCCCGCGTGGTCGGAAGGCTGTCGGATGATCTTCTACGGGGCTTCTGGGCTGGTTACGACGAGTTGTCACCTGCCGGACGGGCGGCCGCGATCGGGCCCGTGATGAACAAGCTCCGCGCCGTCCTGCTCCGCCCGTTCGTCCATCAAGCCCTGTCGGCGACCGGATCCACCGTCGACCTGGCCCGACACGTCGACCACGGCGGCCTCGTCCTGGCCCGCCTCCCCAAAGGTGTACTCGGTGAGGATGCCGCCCGGCTCATGGGGTCGCTCCTGCTCGCGCACACCTGGCAGGGCGTCACCCGCCGCGCCGACCTTCCCGAAGACGAGCGCCCGGACTCGGCCGCCTACATCGACGAGTGCCACAACTTCCTCAACCTGCCCGGATCGGTGTCCGACATCTTGGCCGAGGCCCGCGGGTACCGGCTCTCGCTTGTCCTGGCCCACCAGCACCTGTCCCAGCTGCCCAAGGACCTGCGCGATGCGGTCTCGGCCGACGCCCGCAACAAGATCTACTTCGCCGCCTCGCCCGAGGACGCGAGCGACCTCGCCCGGCACGCCGGCCCCGTCCTGTCCGCGCACGACCTCGCTCACCTGGGCGCCTACCAAGCCGCCGGACGCCTGGTCACCGCCGGCCAGCCGACCCAGGCGTTCACCTTCCGCACCCGTCCACTCCGCGACCCGATCCTCGGCCGCGCCGACCACATCCGCGCGGCCTCCCGCCAGCACTTCACACCACGCGCGACGACGACCAAACCAACCAGAAAGGGACCATCGTCCGACCCGCGCGCCGAGACCCCAGCCACCGAGGGGAACCAGTCACCGTGAAGAAGACGATCCGTCAACGTTGGACGGCCACAACGCCCAGACGAGCGACACCCGAACTGTTCCTCGAACTCCGCGGACGGCTCACCGACCGCGACCAGGCAATCCTGGAACTGGTCTGGGAACACCGCGTCCTCACCACGCACCAATTCGCCGCCATCTTCTTCACCACGCGCGGCAAGGCCCGCGACCGGCTCCTGCAACTGTTCCGCCTCAAAGCCCTGGAACGCTTCCAGCCCTGGGTTCCCGTCGGGGCAGCGCCCTATCACTGGGTCCTCGGTCCTCTCGGGGCCCAGCACCTGGCCGCCCATCGCGACACCACCCTGTCCGGACTCGGCTACCGCCGCACCACCGCGCTCCAGATCAGCCATTCCCGGCACCTGGCCCACCAGGTCGGCGTCAATGAGTTCTTCACCCAACTCCACGCCCACGCCCGCCGCACATCCGGCGCGCACCTCGACAAGTGGTGGCCCGAGCGCCGCTGCACCCAGCTATGGGGAGACCTCGCCCGCCCCGACGCCTACGGCCGATGGACCGAAACCACCCCCGGAGCCAAGAGGCCAGCAACGGTCGACTTCTTCCTCGAACACGACACCGGCAGCGTCATCCTCGCCAAAGTCGCCGCCAAACTCAACGGCTACGAGGCCCTCGCCGAGGCGACCGGCATCACCACCCCAGTCCTGTTCTGGCTGCCCAGCACGCGCCGCGAAACGCACCTGCGCGCCCTGCTGGGGACACCACCGGTCCCGGTCGCCACAGCCGTCCACACACCCGCCGACACCGCCACCGGCGGCCCCGCCGGGCCCGTATGGCTACCCGCGGGGCAGGACGGCCCCCGCCGCCGATTGACCGACCTGACCACCGCAGCGCCGCCAACGTCCGCCACCGGCCCCGACAGGACGGAGGACACCGCTTGCCGGTAATCGCGCTCCTGGTCGCCCTTGTCGTCCTGGCGGTCGTCCTCATCGGCGCCGTCACCGGCTCAACGCCCCCACCCGACGCATGCCGACAGCAGCCCACCGGACCACCAATCGCCG
Organism: Spirillospora sp. NPDC048823; assembly: GCF_043198445.1. Lineage (NCBI taxonomy): Bacteria > Bacillati > Actinomycetota > Actinomycetes > Streptosporangiales > Thermomonosporaceae > Spirillospora > Spirillospora sp. NPDC048823. The sequence continues at coordinate 422,910 of NZ_JBICUT010000006.1, forward strand.
GAATCCCCGCCACCTACCTCGCCCTTTACCGCAAAGCCGCCGCCGAGTACGGCATCCCCTGGGAGATCCTCGCCGCCGTCGGCTCCATCGAGTCCGACCACGGACGCTCCAAAGCACCAGGCGTCCAGTCCGGCGAGAACCACGCCGGAGCCGGCGGCCCCATGCAGTTCCTATCCGGCACCTGGGCCAGTTACGGCGTCGACGGCAACCACGACGGCAAGAAGGACCGCTACGACCCGGCCGACGCCATCCCCGCCGCCGCCAACTACCTCCGCCACAACGGCGCACCACCCAAGATGCGCGCCGCACTGTTCGCCTACAACCACAGCAATACCTACGTCGACGACGTCCTCAACCGCGCCCGCAACTACAAGAAGACGCCCACCACCCCGAGGGCATCGACCGAGGTAACGCCTCCAGCCGAGTGCGCCGAAGCCGCGGCCGTCACCGCTCCCAACGAGACCATCGCGAAAATCATCGCCTTCGCCATGGCCCAACGCGGCAAGCCCTACGTCTTCGGCGCCACCGGCCCCGACGCCTGGGACTGCTCAAGCCTCGTCCAAGCCGCCTACGCCGCCGCCGGCCTCGCCATCCCACGCACAACCTTCACCCAATGGCCCTTCGGCGTCCGCGTACCCAACGACCAAGCCCAACCCGGCGACCTCGTCTTCTTCAACTCCGGCCCCGGCACCTCCAACGACCACCCCGGCCACGTCGGCCTGGTCATCGGTCACGGCCAAATGATCGCCGCCCGCTGCTCCACCTGCCACCCAGCCATCGGCGTAGAGACCTACCACCGCCCCGACTGGCTCGGCACCACCCGCCCTTACCTAAAGCTCAGAGGCCAGATACGGGGTTGATCGACGGCTCCGTCCACATGCGGCCACTCCCGTACCCGAAAGGCCAAGTCATGGATATAACTTATCATTCCTTCGGAATCCAAATTGAACCTAATACCTCGCCTCACATTCGCTCACTGGAAGCTTAAAGTAATGCACCTAGCGCCATCACCCACTTCAAACTTGTGCGATCTCCAAGGCTGGAGCCCCGTTACCGGCGAGTGGGTTGCCCTTTCCGGCGGACTTGCTGGCTTCGTATTTACGGGAATAGTCTTCATACTTAGTTCTTCGAAAAAGAAGGCGCGGACAGAGAACAGTAGCTATGTCCTCAAGTTGCTTATCACGTCATTTTTCAGCCTAACAATAATAGCTTACCTGTTTTCAACACTTTCCGGAGAGAAGATCTGCGCGCGCGCCGCCACTGCGCATGAATTTCTTGGAAGCGTACTAGCCAGCGCCACGATATCTATGATCGTCGCACTATCATGGATGATCGAAGAACTATACAAAACAAGAGATTTTGGCGTACTGAATTTCCTTCATGCCATAATCTACTTCACGCTGCTCCTGACGGTCGCCATGCTCCTCCTTTCGGCAATCTCTTACGTTAACGGGATGCGGCCAAATGAACGTCACTACATAGCAACACTGCTAATGATCACATTCACTGCAATTTGCCTAATTGCATATGCGATACTCATGTTCGTCAAGCATCGTAAAACTTCATGGCCCTACGGCAGTTTCGTGAGCTTGCTGACCTGGGGAACTCTTGCACAATTGACTGTAGCCTCGATTGCGACGATCGCGACCCTCTCTTTTCCTCCAAGCTCCTGGGCCCCTCAGCCCTCTTCGGGGGTCGTTTACCTAGCCGCGTCGGCAGCATTGGTCATACCGACCATTGTGCTAGGAATATCAATTGGAGCCGTAGCGCGCCGTTAATACTCGGATGAGTTTGCCCGGCCACCGGACGGCGCGCACGGGCCCCGGCCACCGATAGCTCGAGTCCGGGCGGGACGGCCGTCACCTCCCCACCGGCCTCCTCATGAGCAGGGCCCTTGCCCAGGGCGATCTCGCCGCCGCACGGAGAAGGTCCCCCTGCCGCGGGGATACAGCGGCGAGCTCACGCCGACCTTGCCCTTGACACGCGAGGTGGCGGTCTATGACGCCCCGGTTCCGTCCGGACCCGGACCACCGGCACGAGGGGACACCCGTCCCCGCACCGTCTAGCCGAAAGAGCACAACGCCATGGCGTACACCGACCGCCCCCACGACATCCAGAAGACACCAACCGCGCCCGACCACCTCGCCCGGGAAGTCGCACGGCTGGTCGAACCGCTGGCCCAGGCCAGCCTCATCAGCCCCGAGGACGCCGAGGTCACCCTCGACCTGCACCTCGGACAGGTCGGCGTCCTGCCCTTCCGCCCCGGCCTGACGCCTGACCACCGAGCCTGGGCCGGAAGCCTCGCCTGGACCGCGCTCATCCTCTACCCCCACACCCCGCCCTCCGTGGGGTTCCCGATTGCTGAGGAGCGCCTCGCCCGCGACGCCGCCGACGCCAAGGCGTACGCCTTCCACGCGACGCTCTTCACCACCCAGGCATGGCGCGAAGGCGGCACGTTCCAACTCGTCGACCACATTGGCCCAGACGACCCGGGCGTCTTCTGGATCAACCTTGCTGACGCGTCCGTACACGGAGACCTCGAGCCCTACCGCATCCCTCTCACCGACATGACCAACTGAACAAGAAGGAAACAGCACCCGGAACACGGGGCGGGGACCTACCAGGTCTCCGCCCCCTTGCTCTTCGCGCCGTCTGACAGCGCTTTGTGCCTTGCCAGGCACCTCGACCCTCCAGACCATGCCCGGCCACCGGACGGCGCGCACGGGCCCCCGCCACCGGACGGCGCGCACGGGCCCCCGCCACCGGACGGCGCGCACGGGCCCCCGCCACCGGACGGCGCGCACGGGCCCCCGCCACCGGACGGCGC
>NZ_JBICUT010000006.1:425832-430789 GCF_043198445.1 Spirillospora sp. NPDC048823
GCGCGCACGGGCCCCGGGTGGCGTTCCGCCTACCCGGGGCCCAAGTCTGTCCGGTCGCCTCCTCAAACCGCTTCAGAGGCGGAGAGGATCCGCCCCAGAGGAACACACAACGTCACGGGCGGGCATATGCAGTGTCGAGCGCCGCGGGCGGGTTACAGGTCCAAGTCGCCAGCTCTCACGTGGTCGAGGAGGTCAGCGAAGACGGCGCGGTCCAGGACCAGGTGGCCACCGTTGGGGTTCTTACTGTCCCGCACACCGATAGCAGACGTCGTCACTGCGATCTCCACGCAGGCCTGTTCGGAGTTGCTGCGGCTGCTCTTGCGCCACTTGGCAGCGGCGAAGTCGGCACTCATGGTCTGTTCATCTCCCTTGCTGTCTGCCGGAACAGCGCCGAACTGTCCTCTTGGGGGAGGGCGTTGTCCCAGATGACCTCGAACCCTTCGGAGTAGCGGTCGATCTCGCAGGGTTTGTCCAGGTACAGGGCCCCGGTGAAGCCTTGCACATACACGGTGGGGGGTTCGTGGTTGCGTCCGTCTCCGGTAGTTGGGAAGCGCATGAGGATGAACGGGCCGGTGTCGAGCCCTCGGTGCGCCCCCGCCTCATAGGGCATGACACGGATGGAGACGTTTGGGCGTTCGTTGAGCTCTGCGAGTCGCTCAAGCTGGCCCGCCATGACCGCCGGCCCGCCGACGACTCGGCGGACGACGGCCTCGTTCAGAGCGACCCTGAGGGTGGGAGGTGACGTCGAGCGGGTCACCAACGTCTGACGTTGGACCCGCAGTTGCACCCGTCGGTCGATGTCCTCGTCGTGAAGACGGGCGTTGTTCGTGATGACCGCGCGGGCATAGTCGGGGGTCTGGAACAACCCTGGCACCAGCTCGGGTGAGTACTCCTCAAGACTGCGCGCAGCCTCCTCCAGTCCGATGAACAGGTCGAAGCCGTCCGGGATCACGTCACCGTAGGCGTGCCACCACCCCTTTCCCTTGGTTTCCTTGGCGAGGCCCATCAGGGCCACTTTCAGCTCGTCGGGTGCCCCGTAGACGCGGCACATGGTCTCGACGTCGTGAGACCGCAGGGACGTTTGCCCGGTCTCGATGCGCCACATCTTCGCCTCTGACCATTCGAGCGCATTCGCGGCCGCATGCACCGTTAGACGGGCATTTGTCCGAAGTTCGCGCAGGTACCGGCCGAGTTGCCTCCGGGGGACGGTCGACCCCGTTGCGGCTTCCGTCATCCGCTTCACCTCCATCCCGGGGCGGTCTTTCACTCGAAATGAAAGCATCCCCCCGCACGATTCGCAATGAGTCTCCGACCTGCGGAAATTCGGCACGGAGAATAATCCTGAAACCTTGCAGTGCTGGTTTTCATGGTGCTCTACTCGGAGTCAGCACGGAGGTAGTTCGCGACAATCCGTGATCTCGGCGAGCCGGTCAGGGCGCCCGTTCCGCGCATCGCCACCGCAGAGAACGACCGCCCCCATGCACGGAAGAGGCCAATCATGAAGATCATTTACGGATACCGAGGTGCCGACGGCGACGGCCGCACCTCCGGAGTGTGAGCCGTGGGAGCACACGTGCGGTCTTCCGGAGCGCGTCCCGTCCCGCAGCGTCCGGAGCCGAGTCAGGCCAGTGGCCCCACACCTCTGATCCCCCAGCGCGAGCGAGTCACCTTCCTGGCCCAGCTCTCAAAGGCGTTCGCCCTCGTGGAGGGTGTCGTCACGGTCTTCGCCGACGCGCAGGGATACGTGGTCCTCAACGTGATTCCCCTGGGGGTGCCCGGACGCGCCGTCACGGTTGGGTGCCGCTACTGCCACGACGGCGCGTGGTGGTTCTACGACACCCGCACGGGCGAGTCCATCCGGCCGGCGAGCGACACGAGGGTGGCGGCCCACCTAATCAGAACCAAGATGAAAGAGGCGGCAGCGGCATGACCTTGGTGGTATCGGACTACCCCCGCAAGCACGTCGGCAAGGTCGCCGAGATCAACGGCATGACCATTGCAGACGGCCCGTGGATCGCCGTACGCGAGGCATTCGGCATCACCGGACTCAGGTCGGGTGTGCTCGTGCGATGGGAAGAAGAGGGCCTCATCTCGGCCGCCCAGGACTCCGAGCGGTCGCCGCGGCGGTACCTCAAGCCGGAACTGGAGATCGTCGCGAAGCTGGGCACCAACGGGCCGCCGAGCCTGCGCGCCCTGCGCCGTTACCTGATGTTCCGCCCCGAGGGCGAGAGTGACGACGGCCTGCCGGACAGCCCCGCCAACACCGATGCTGAGCAGACGGACGCCTCCGACCCGTGTAGTTCGGAGAGTGCGGGGCTCCTGGCCACGCTGGCGAACCTGCTGCGCGGGCAGAAGCTCTCACCCGAGGTAGTCAGTGAGCAGCGGCTACGCGTCACCAAGGACGCGGCCTCGCGTGGGGTCGCCATCGAGTGCCGACGCCGCGCCAGCGACGCCGACCGGTGGTGGTTCAGCTGGGGCGGCGGCGTCTGGCTGTGCGAGGCCGACAACCCGACCGAGGCCGTGGTCCAGGTGAAGGCGGCGCTGCGCACGGTGGGAGGGCCCTGATGACCGTGAGCGGGCCGATGGGGTACACGGCCAGGCCGGAGGCCATGGGCACGCTGATCTCCACCCTGTTCGCCGACCGGCTGTTCGAGCACGGCATCCCGTACCTGCGCGTCGGGCTGATGAGGGTCTACGTGGAGGAACGCGCCACTGCGGAGCTGGCGAGCATGAAGCGTCGTCCCGCCGACGAGGCGATCGGAGCGGCCCTGGGTGTCGTCGCGAAGGTGTGGGACGAGGCGATGACCATGCACGGGATGTTTCGCCGGACGATCGACGAGTGCCAACGACAGGTCCGTCTGGAACTGGAAGAGATCGTGGACGAGCACATCACGCTCGTGCGGCAGGCGACCGAGACGGGAGGGCACTCGCCCAACCCGCGTGTGGAGCCCGGACAGACCGACTCCGGCCGGCACGAGTTGTTGCCCGCCCAAATGCGCACCCTGGGCGCGGACTCGATCCCCCATCACTCCGGACCGCCGTAGAGATCACGCCCCGCAGCGCGGGGAGGGGCGCGCTCCGGGGTGCGGGTCCTGGAACCGTCGATAACCGAGCGGTTCCAGGACCCATCCACATGCCAGGCGATCCGCCTCTGCCCTCCTCAGTTCATGTCCTGTCCTTCAGCAACTCCTTTGTGAAAGCGAGGTCGCGCGTGGTCAAGGAGTCACATCCTCGACTCTCGGCGGATCGTCTTGTCATGGTCGTGCTCGTCCGGGAAGACGGCAGGGACGCCAGCCGTCCACCCGGCCCGGTCCCCACTTACACCCTGGAGCAACTGCCCGGCGTGACAACACGCGCCTACCAAGCGGGCATAACCGCGTTGAAGGTCTTCGTCTCCGACCGGCGCGACGCCTCGGCGACGCGAGCCGCGGCGGGGGGCTCGGTGATGACCCGTGCGATCCACGCCATCAAGTTGACGCGCAGGGATGTGCAGGTGATGACCGAGACCTGCCTGTGCGGCTACCTGGCCAGCGGCGATTGCCATCTCACCGCCCGCAACGGACGGCCCGACCAAACAGCGACCATTGCCGCCCTGGCGCACCAGGCCGTGACCCAAGCCGAGGCCGGGACCGACGTAATCGGCCCCGCCGCGATGATCCCCGGTTCGATCGCCGCGTGCCGCAGCGCCCTGGACTCCGCCGGATTTCACAGGGTCGGCGTCATGCCGCACCTCATAGTGAACTCCCGCCTTTACGGCGGCTACCGGGTCGCTATGGGTATCCACTCCCGGAACCGGCCGTTCCAGCTCCCGGCCTCGGGCCGTACCGCCACGGCGGTCCAGCAGGGGCTCCTGATGCTGTCCGAGGGCGCCGACTCACTGTTGATCGAGCCCGCCCTGTTCTCCACCGACATCCTTTGCGCGCTGTACGCCCGGGCCGGCGTGCCGCTCCTGCCGTTCTCGGTCTCCGGAGAATGCACCACCCTTGCGCCCGAGCTGCTGGCCGAGGAGTACGCCATGCTCCTGCGCGCCGGAGCATCACGGGTGGTCAGCCATGCCGCTCTCACCCTCGCCGCTACGCTCGGTGAGGCGCCGTCCACCGTCCCGACATCCCGGAAGACACTGACATGACCATCGTTCCCATGGACTCGAGCAGCCCTCTGGCTCCCGCCGCCGCGTACTTCGAGAAGGCGCTGCCCGGGCGAGCGCTGCGGCTCGGTGGACGCACCAGCCACCTCGCGCGCGCCTACGCCCGGCGCGTCATCGACACCCTCGCGGCAGTCGTGCCCGGCCTGGACATCGAATACGTCCCCATCGAGACATCGGCGGACCGCTACAAGGGCGACCTGTCAGAGCTGGGCGGCAAGGGCCTGTTCATGAAGGAGATCGACAAGGCCCTGATGATGGGCCACATCGACGCCGCCGTGCACTGCATGAAGGACGTCCCCGGCGACGTCCACCTGCCCAAAGAGTTCGTCTTCGCCGCCTACCTCCAGCGCGACGACGTCCGCGACGCCGTCGTCTTTCCGGACGGCTCGAAGTACGCAATCATCAGCGACCTCCCGCCGGGCGCGCGCATCGGAACGTCCGCCGTCCGACGTAAGGCGCAGCTGCTGCGCAGGCGGCCCGACCTCAACGTGCAGCGGTTCCGCGGGAACGTCATCCCGCGGCTCACCCGCCTCGACGAAGAGCAGCAGGTGGACGCCCTGGTCCTGGCGGGCGGCGGCCTGACCAAGGTCGGCATGGAACACCGCATCTCCCAACTCCTCAGCCTGGACGAGATGTGCCCCGCCATCGGCGCCTTCGTCGCCGCCAGCCTCACCCGCAAGAACGCCCGAAGCATCATCGCCGGCACCCGCCTGCACCCGCGTTCCGCAGTTCGTAGACACACGGCTGTGATCGCCGGCGAGTCGCCGCTGGTCAGCGCTGTGCGGCGCTGGTTTCCAGGGCTGGCAGGCT
>NZ_JBICUT010000007.1:0-352373 GCF_043198445.1 Spirillospora sp. NPDC048823
GCCTTTCCGCTCGACTTGCATGTGTTAAGCACGCCGCCAGCGTTCGTCCTGAGCCAGGATCAAACTCTCCATTAAGGCCACACGACCAACCAGAACAGAGGACGAACCCCCAACCCGGCCGGCCAAACCCTGGAAAACAATCCCAGCAATAAACCCCTCCAAAAGAAAGGGTTCCTTGCCTCAAAGAAATCCCCACCACCCCCAAAAAAAGGGGGCGGCCACGGGGCGGCCCGGCCAAATAACGACCGAACCGATAAAGGCACTGGCTTTTAACACGCTGTTGAGTTCTCAAGAAACGGACACCCACCGCGCCGAACCCGCTTCCGCAGGCCCCAGCTCCGGGGCAACCCTTCTAACTTACCCGGTTCGCCGCCGGTGTCAAGCCGATCAACCAAGATCTTTTCGACGGACGGAGACTCTCCAAGTTCCCCCACGCAACGACACAACGACAGACCAGAAGACCCGTCAAGATCGTTTCGTGGAGGATGCCCTACGGGCCGGCCACCTCGCGGCGTCCTGCATCCCGTCTGAGCTTGCCATGCAAGAGTACCCCGGCTCGCAGCATGCTGCGAACCGTTTTGCTCTGCTGGCGTTCCCCGGGGCCGTCCGCCTTCCGGCGTCCCGCATCCCCTTGGGGCACGACAGAGATTAGGCAGCCTTGGACGGTCCGTCAAATCAAGAAGTCCGACCGCGGACACCTACGGTGAACTCGCAGGTCACGCCGCGTTCAATCATTCACTACAGCACTGCGTCAGTGCGGTGTCAGCCGCGCCCGGCCGAGGTAGGCGACATGTCAGCGCGGTCGCCCACGGTGGAGAACGTCACATCCACGACATGTGAGGGACAGCTCGATGGATGAAGTGATCCGTGCCGAAGGACCGCCCAGCCGCCGCCTCGGTCTCCATGTCGCGCAGCATCCAGAACCACACCAGGGCCGCGACGAGCCGCAACCCCGTCCGGGCGTGGCCGGTCTCGATCACATGCCGGAACGCGACCGTGATGTTGCCGCGCTCGGCGGCGACCCGCTCGGCCCAGCGCAGCTGGTCGCGGCGCCGCCGCTCCGGCTCAGAGCGTTCGGCGAGTTCGACCAGGTGGGCGGCGTGGGTGTCCCGGACACGCCGGGTCTCGCCCGCCTGCTCCTGCCGCTCCCCCACATAGGCGTGGACCGCATCCAGCAGGCGGTACCGGACGTCGATGCGCGCAGGACGCAGGACGCAGGACGCAGGGCGCGCAGGGGGCGCGGCCGCCGGCCCGCGGCCTCGCCGGGGCGGGCGGCGGCGTGCCGAACGTCGAGGGGGCCAGGATGCTGGCGCGCACAAGTCCCCTTTCCGGCGCCATTGTTTTGATGTGTGGAACGGGTGTGTCGGGTAAACGTCCGGTATGCCTAGATCACAGATCAAGGACGAGAAGACGTACCAGAAGCTCCGCGATCGGGGCGAAAGCAAGGAGAAGGCAGCGCGGATCGCGAACGCGTCGGCGGGCCAGGGGATGAAGAAGGTCGGCCGCAAGGGCGGCAAGAACCCCCCTTACAGCGACTGGACGAAGGACGAGCTCATGAAGCGGGCCCGCGAGATCGGCATCGAGGGACGGTCCTCGATGAACAAGTCGCAACTGGTGGACGCGCTGCGCAACCACTGAACCGGACCCGTCCTCGTCCGGGCCCGCTCCGATCCCGAGCGGCTCGCGGGCTCTGGTTCGCGGGCCGCTCGTGACGACGGCCGGGCGGTTCCGGTCCTCGCCGGTCCCGAGGGCGGCGAGTTGCACCTGCTCGTCCCGCCGGAAATGGAGAAGACATGAGTACGGTCGTCGACACCGCGCGCAGGCAGAAGGACGAGTACGCCGGCGATGCGGATCGTCCGCTCGGTTCGTACCTCGGCACTCTCGCCGTCTACGGGCTGACCACGGCGGCGATGGTGCTGGCGGGCCGCCGGTTGCGCGACCAGACCCCGTCCATAGGGCTCTCCGACCTGGCACTGATGACCGTCACGACGCACAAGCTGTCCCGGCTGATCGCGAAGGATCCGGTGACGAGCCCGTTGCGCGCCCCGTTCACCCGCTACTCCGGGACGTCCGGGCCGGCCGAGGTGGCGGAGGATGTGCGCGGGCGGGGCATCAGGCACGCCGTCGGGGAGCTGATCACCTGCCCGTTCTGCACGGCCCAGTGGGTCGCGACGGCCTACACGGCGGGCCTCGTGTTCGCCCCGCACGCCACGCGGCTCGCCGGCGCCACGATGACGGCGGTCGCGGGTTCGGACTGGCTGCAGCTCGCCTACGCGCGGCTCCAGCAGTCCGCCAAGGGCTGATCACAGACGTCACATCCTTTACGTTTGTCCCAGATAGGACGGGTACGGCCAACCTCATGGATCTGTCATTCCTCAAGTCGCTGTACCAACATCCGGGGCCCTACGCGTCCGTCTACGCGGACCTCACCCGGACCACCGAGGACGCGCCCAAGGCCGTGGAACTGCGGTGGCGGGCGCTGCGCGCGGACCTGGAGGCCCAGAACGCCCCGCAGGACATGCTCCGCGCGATCGAGCAGACCATCGACGAGGAGATGCTGGACCGCCGCTCCGGGACCATGGTGATCTTCGCGGCGAACGGCGAGGTGGTGCACAGCGAGCGGTTCCCCGGCGCGCCCCGGACGCCCCGCGCGACCCTCGCCCCACTCCCGGACGTCCTGCCCTACCTGGCCGAACGCGGCGAGAGGTTCCCGCACATGGTGGCCGTCGTCGACCGCCGCGGCGGCGCGATCGACTGCGTCACCGCGGACGGGAAGCACCGGCACATCGACGTCGAGGGCGATGAGGACTACCCCATCCGCAAGACGAAGGCGGGCGACTGGAACCAGTCCCGGTTCCAGCGCTCGTCCGAGAACGTCTGGATGATCAACGCCAAGAAGGTCGCCCACGAGATCGACCGCGTCGCCGACAGCTGCGGCGCGGAGGCCATCGTGATCGCCGGTGACACCCGTGCCCGCACCTTTGTGCTGGAGGAGGTCTCCGAGCACGTCTTGGAGCACACCGTCGAGTCCGACAAGAACACCACCGTCGACGACCCTGACCTGGACGCCGAGCTTCGCCGCATCCTGAAGCTGAAGACGACCGAGCGCATCATGACCGTCGCCGAACGTTTCGACCGTGAACTCGCCAACGGCCAGCGTGCCGTCGCGGGCCTGCCCGCCACCGCCGAGGCCGCAAGGCAGGGCCGCGTCGAGACGCTCCTCCTGGACGAGGACCCGGATTCCACCGCCCGCCTCTGGGTCGGCCCGGACCCCGCACAGATCGCCACCACCGCCGACGAGCTCCGCGACGAGTTCGGCGTGGCCGACCCCCGCGAGGAGCGGGCGGACGCCGCCCTGGTCAGAGCGGTGGCGGCGACCGACGGTGAACTGGTCGTCCTGCCGTCCGACGGCCCCGCACCGAACCTTCACGTGGGTGCCGTGCTCCGCTACACGGCCTGACGAGCCCCGGGCGGCGAAGGAAGTGGGGGCGGTGCGTCCCGAACCTCAAGGGCATCGATCGGCGTCCGCCGGTCGGTAGGCTTCCGGTATGTCCATCGAGAGCGAGCACCGCGGTTCGGACTCGCCCTACGTGGCACGTGTGTGGCGCGGGCGCACCTCGGGCGCCGGGATCATGACCTCGGTCGCGACGTCGACCTGGGAGCTGGTCTTCTGGGAGGACGGAGGCGTCGTCCACGCGGCGGTCCGCGGGCCGGAGACGACCGTGTCCAGCGCGGAGATCACCGGTGACTCGGAGTCGTTCGGGATCACGTTCGCGCACGGCACGTCGATGCCGCACCTGCCGATGGCGGGGCTCGTCGACGGCGGCATCGAAAGCCCGCACGTGACTGAACGCACGTTCGTCCTGCGCGGCGAGGAGTGGGAGATCCCCCGCATGGACGACGCGGAGCAGTTCGTCCAGAAGCTCGTGCACGCCGGGGTGCTCACCCGTGATCCGCTCGTGGACGAGGTCGTGTGGGGCGGAATCGCCAAGGTGGGAACACGGTCGGTCCAGCGGCGGGTGTCGTCCGCGACCGGGCTCACGCAGGGCGCGATACGGCAGATCGAACGCGCCAGGGAAGCCGCGATGCTGCTCGGTGAGGGAATCGCGCCGCTCGAGGTGGTGCACCGGCTCGGCTACTACGACCAGCCGCACCTCGCGAAGGCGCTGCAACGGTTCATCGGCCGCACCGCGACGCAGCTGCGGCGGCGCGACGAGGCCGGCGACCCGATGTCGCTCCTGTACAAGACCGAGGATCCGGAGCCTTCCTAACGTGGTCTCACGCGGTGATCGACACCGCGTGAGACCGACCAGGAAGGCCCTCACGTGACCAGCGGAACTGTCACATCGGCCGACGGCACCACCATCGCCTACACGGCGTGGGGCGGCGGCGACCCGATCATCATCATCGACGGCGCGACCGCGTACCGCGCCACCACTCCCGAGAACTCGCAGACGGCCGAGCTGCTCGCCGGCGAGTTCCTCGTGATCAACTACGACCGCCGCGGGCGGGGCGAGAGCGGCGACACCCGGCCCTACGCGGTCGAGCGCGAGTTCGAGGACCTCACCGCGATCATCGAGCAGGCCGGCGGCGGCCGTCCGGCGACGGTGTTCGGCTGGTCCTCCGGCGGGCTGCTCGCACTCAACGCCGCGCAGGCCGGCGTCCCGGTCGCGCGCCTCGCGCTGTTCGAACCGCCCGTCATCGTCGACGACTCCCGTCCGCCACTGCCGGCCGACTACGTCGAGCGGCTCGACGCCGCCGTCGCCGACGGCCGCCCCGGCGACGCCGTCGCCCTGTTCATGACCGCCACCGTCGGCCTGCCGGAGGAGCTCGTCGACGGCATGCGCGAGGACGCCGACATGTGGTCCGGGCTCGAGGCGATCGCCCCCACGATCGCCTACGACGGCCGCAACGTCGGCGACACCATGTCCGGCAAGCCATTGCGCGCCGACCTCTGGAACCGGATCGACGTTCCCATCCTCGCCATGCACGGCAACGACACCTGGCCGTTCATCGCCACGGGCACGCGGGCCCTCGCCGAGCACCTGCCGACGGCGACCCTCAAGCCCGTGCCGGGCGAGAACCACAGCACCACACCCGACGTGCTCGCCGCCGCGCTGCGCGAGTTCATCAAGGAGTCCTGACATGGGAAAGATCGTGCTGACCGAGTTCATCTCCCTCGACGGCGTCGTGGAGGCGCCCGGCGGAGAGGATTTCAAGTACCCGAACTGGAGCTTCGACTTCGACCGCGGACCCGACGCCGAGAAGTTCAAGGAGGACGAATCGCTCGCGGCCGACGCGCTGCTGCTCGGACGCAAGACCTACGAGGGATTCGCCGAAGCCTGGCCGCAGTACGAGGGCGAACTCGCCGACAAGTACAACAGCATGCCGAAGTACGTCCTCTCCAGCACGCTGACCGAACCGAAGTGGAACAACACGACCGTGCTCTCCGGTGACCTGGCCGACGAGGTGTCCCGGCTCAAACGCCGGGTCGACGGCGAGATATCCGTGGCCGGGAGCATCCAGCTCGCCCAGGGGCTGCTCGCACACGACCTGGTGGACGAGATCCACCTCATGTCGTTCCCCGTCATCCTCGGCCACGGCCAGACGCTGTGGACCAAGACCTCCGACAAGACCGTGTGGAAACTGACCGAGGCCACGACGTACGGCGATGGCGTACTCGTCACCATCTACCAGCGCTCTGGGTGACGACCGGGCCGGAACGAGAACCGCCCCGCCGCTCAGGCGAGGCACGTTCGACTTCTCAACTCAGGTGGAGCTATGGGGATTCGAACCCCAGACCTCCTCCATGCCATGGAGGCGCGCTACCAACTGCGCCATAGCCCCTCGGTCGAGGAAAAGCTTAGTGCACGCCGGGAGCGTTTCGGACACGGGCCGCGGAGGGGCGTTCCTCCGCGGCCCGTGAGAACGCGTCAGCCCTGTGTCGCTGTATAGGAGTGCCACTGGTCGTTGACCGTCGGCACATGGACCGTGAGGCTTTTGGGCCACTCGACCGGGATGCCGAGGAGCTTGTTCTCCTTGACGGTCTGGCCGGTGTCGGTGGTGTAGGTGCTGCTGAGCTCGTCCGTGGTCTGCTCCTGCGCCGCGTCCTCCTGCTGCGCCGCGTCATCCTGCGCCTGGTCCTGCTGCATCGCGTCCTGCGGCGTCTCCTCCTGCTTCTCGGCGTTCATCGAGCAGAGGGCTCGCCCGATGTCGGGCTGGTCCGGGAGCAGTTTGAAGTACGACAGGACCTTGAGCGCCTCGGCGCATTCCCCTTCGCTGTAGGTCTCTTCGGCCGGTGGCGGCGCCTCCTGGGCCGTCGCGGGCGCGGCGATCGCGGTGACGGTCGCCGCGGCCAGCGCGGCGGGCAGCAGCCGTCCGGAAATCCGGCTTCTCATCAGTCAGCCCTCATCTCGATCATGCATCGCCACAGGTGGCTGTTCCCGCATGATCGACATTCCGAAGCGCGGCCGGACGAAAGGTAGCCGCGACCATGGCCAACCTTTTAGAGCCAACATGAAGAAGGAGTGGCGTGCCCGCGTTCTCCGCGGCCACGCCACTCCCGACTCGTCTGTGGAGCTATGGGGATTCGAACCCCAGACCTCCTCCATGCCATGGAGGCGCGCTACCAACTGCGCCATAGCCCCGCCGCTGCGTGGACGTTCATCCCGCAGCGCCCCGCCAGTGTATCGGACGGGGGAGGCTGGTCTCGAATCGTTTCCGGCTCAGGTTCCGGCGTCGGGGCGGTCGTCGCTGAGGACGGGCTCGGGGAGGGTGCCGGCGTTGTGTTCGGCGAGGCGCCAGCCGCCGTCGCGCATTTCGGTGATGACGGACCAGCAGCAGTTGGACAGGCCCCCGAGGCGTTCCCATGTCTCTTCGGGGAGGCGCAGGAGGTGGGACATGCCGAGGCGCAGCGCGGCGCCGTGGGAGGCGACGACGAGCTGGCCGGTGGGCGGCAGGTCGTCCAGCGCGCGTTCCAGGGCGGCGCCGACGCGTTTGGCCACCTGGGCGCTGGTCTCACCGCCGGGGGGCTGCCAGGCGGCGTGTTCCGCCGGGTAGCGTTCCCGGATCTCGCGGGCGGTGAGGCCCTCCCAGGCGCCGCCGTCGCGTTCGATGAGGTCCCTGTCGTGGCGGACGGGGAGCCCGGTGATGTCGGCGAGGGCCTGGGCGGTGTCGGCGGCCCGGCGGAGGGGGGACGCGAGCAGGGCGGTGGGGCGGAGCCCGGCGAGGAGCCGGGCGGCGCGCCGGGCCTGCTGTACACCGGTCTCGTCGAGCGGGATGTCGGTCTTGCCCTGGAAGCGGCGTTCGACGTTCCAGGCGGTCTGGCCGTGCCGCCAGAGCACGAGCCGCCGCCTGCCGGGTTCCCGGCTGGGGCGTGCGTCACTCACTCGGGCTCCCGACGGCGCGGGTCCGGTGGTTCTGGTGGGCGGTGACGCTTTCGGGCAGGTCGAGGAGGGGGCAGTCTTTCCAGAGCCGTTCGAGGGCGTAGAACATGCGGTCTTCTTCGTGCTGGATGTGCACGATGATGTCCGCGTAGTCCAGCAGCACCCAGCGGCCTTCGCGCTCGCCTTCGCGGCGGACGGGCTTGGCGTCGCCCTCTTCGCGGAGGCGCCGCTCGACTTCGTCGACGATGGCGCGGACCTGGCGGTCGCTGGGGGCCGAGCAGAGCACGAACGCGTCGGTGATGACGAGCTGCTCGCTCACGTCGTAGGCAAGAATGTCGTCGGCCAGCTTGTCGCCCGCCGCCTCGGCGGCGATCCGGACGAGCTGCGCCGCCCTCTCGGATGCGGTCACGATGCGCTCGCGATCCTCCCTGTAGGGGTCGTCTCCGCTAACACCTTCTCATGCGCGGCGGTTCACTGACCTCTTTGTCGCTGTTCGACCGCGATGCTGATGCGGCCCTGCCCTTTCCAGGGTATGCGGCGGGTCATTCCCCCGGGGCGACGCGGTAGAGGTCGCGCTTGTTGATGTACTGGACGATCCCGTCCGGGACCAGGTACCAGATGGGTTCGCCGGAGCGGACGCGGTCGCGGCATTCGGTGGACGAGATCGAAAGCGCGGGGACCTCCATGAGGGACACCCCGCCGTTCGGGAGGCCGGGGTCGGCGAGCCGGTGGCCGGGGCGGGTGACGCCGACGAAGTGCGCCAGTTCGAACAGTTCGTCGGTGTCGTGCCAGGTCAGCATCTTCTCCAGCGCGTCGGCGCCGGTGATGAAGAACAGGTCGGCGTCCGGGCCCTGGATCTCGCGCATGTCGCGGAGCGTGTCGACGGTGTAGGTGGGGCCGGGGCGGTCGATGTCGACGCGGCTGACGGAGAAGCGGGGGTTGGACGCGGTCGCGATCACGGCCATGAGGTACCGGTCCTCCGCGGCGGTGATCCTGCGGTCCTCCTTGTGGGAGGACAGGCCGGTGGGCACGAAGACGACCTCGTCGAGCGAGTAGAAGTGCGCCACCTCGCTCGCGGCCACGAGGTGGCCGTGGTGGATCGGGTCGAACGTGCCGCCCATGATCCCCAGCCGCCGCTTTTGCGTCATGACGACGAGAATAGCCAGCGGGGCCGTGGCCCGTAACGTCCGGGCGGGAGTCGGGCCAGGCCGGAGCCGGGGCCAGGCGGGAGGCGGGCCGGGCAGGCGCGGTCAGGCCAGGCCGGGCAGCGGCGGCCGGCCGTCCTCCCAGGAGAGGACGCGGACGGCCTTGCCGACCTCGACCCGCGGCACGGTGCCCTCCGGCAGGACGAACACCTCGGCGGTCAGCCCGAGCGACTGGTGGAGGCCGCGGATGAGCTCGTCCCTCGGGTCGCCCGACAGCGCCTCGCAGGCGACGAGGAGGCGGACGGCCGGCGCGCGGCGGTCGACGACGAGCTGGTAGTGCGGCCGGACGAGCCCCGATCCGAGCAGGACGCGCTCGACCTCGCTCGGATACACGTTGACGCCCCGCACGACGATCATGTCGTCGGCGCGGCCGAGGACCTTGCTCATCCGGACCAGGGTCCGCCCGCAGTTGCATTCGCCGCGGTCCAGGGACGCGATGTCGCCCGTCCGGTAGCGCAGCAGGGGCAGCGCCTGCTTGGTCGGCGTCGTGAACACCAGTTCGCCGGGTGTGCCGTCCTCGACCGGGTCGCCCGTCTCGGGGTCGACGGCCTCGACGATGAAGTGGTCCTCGTTGACGTGCAGTCCGTTCTGCTCCAGGCATTCGGTGGCGACGCCGGGCCCGATGACCTCCGAGAGCCCGTAGATGTCCATCGCCTTGATCGGCAGGACCTGTTCGATGGCGGTGCGCAGTTCCTCCGACCACGGCTCGGCCCCGAACAGCCCGGCCTTCAGCGCGTGCGGTTCGGCGCCCGCCTCGGCGAGGGCCTCCCCGAGACGGAGTGCGTAGGCGGGTGTGCAGGTCAGGACGTCCGCCCGGAGGTCGGTGAGCATCCGGACCTGCCGGTCGGTCATCCCTCCCGACATCGGCACGACGGTCGCGCCGAGCGCCACGGCCCCCTGGTGGATCCCGATCCCGCCGGTGAACAGCCCGTAGCCGTAGGCGTTGTGGACGATGCTGCCCGGCGAGGCGCCCGCGCACGACAGTGAACGCGCGCACATCGCCGCCCACAGGTCGAGGTCGGCCTTGGTGTAGGCGACCAGCGTCGGGCGTCCCCGTGTGCCGCTGGAACCGTGCACGGCGGCGACCTGGTCGCGCGGGACGGCGAGCATCCCGAACGGGTAGTTGTCCCACAGGTCCTGCTTGGTGGTGAACGGGAGGTCCCGGAGCCCGGCGAGCGTCACGTCGGAGCCGCCGGCGACACCGGCGTCCTTGAGCCGCCGCCCCTGCACGCCGCCCGCCGCGAGCAGCCGGTCGACCAGCCCCCACAGGCGGTGCCGCTGC
Organism: Spirillospora sp. NPDC048823; assembly: GCF_043198445.1. NCBI lineage: Bacteria > Bacillati > Actinomycetota > Actinomycetes > Streptosporangiales > Thermomonosporaceae > Spirillospora > Spirillospora sp. NPDC048823. The sequence continues at coordinate 9,873 of NZ_JBICUT010000007.1, forward strand.
AGCGCGGCGCGCTCGTCCGGGGACATCGCCTCGGCTTTCGGGTCGAACATGGGTCGCCTCCCGGGCGGGGCCAGAGCCGGACGGGGGTCCCCCGGCGGGGAACCCTGTGGCGCGGTGGTTCGTCGGAACTACCATGCCAGACATGACGGAGAACACACCGGATCGAGCACGTACGCGGTTCCCGGGGATCAGTTCCCGGGCTTACGAACACCCGGCTGACCGATCGGCGCTGGTGGCGCTGCGCTCGCTGTCCGGTTTCGATGTCGTGCTGCGCAAGATGTCGGGACTCATCAACGAGCGGTCGCTGAGGCTGATGTTCCTCGGCGGGACGGTGCGCGTGGGCGAGGACCAGTTCCGCCACATCTACGACATGGTGCGGGACGCGTCCTACGTCCTCGACATGCCGGAGGTACCGGAGCTGTACGTCCGGCAGGACCCGACGCCGAACGCGATGGCGCTCGGCTCCGACCACCCGTTCATCGTGCTGAACACCGGGCTGATCGACCTGCTGGACGACGAGGAGCTGCGCTTCGTCGTCGGGCACGAGGTCGGGCACATCCTGTCCGGGCACGTCGTGTACCAGACGATGATGCAGATCCTGCTGCAGCTCGGGTCGCGGCTCGCGTGGCTGCCGCTCGGCAACATCGGCATCGCGGCGATCATCATCGGGCTGCGGGAGTGGTTCCGGAAGGCGGAGCTGTCGTCGGACCGGGCGGGCCTGCTGGTCGGCCAGGACCTGGACGCGGCGAAGCGGGTGAACATGAAGCTCGCCGGAGGCGTCAAGCTCAGCGAGATGAGCACCGAGGCGTTCCTGCAGCAGGCCCGCGAGTACGACGCGGCCGGCGACGTGCGGGACGGCATCCTGAAGTTCCTGAACCTGCTCGGGCAGTCGCATCCGTTCGCGGTGATCCGGTTCGCCGAGATCGACCGGTGGGCGCACAGCGGCGAGTACGAGCGGATCCTCGCCGGGGACTACCTGCGCCGCGACGGCGACGGAGACGCGTCGGTCAGCGACGGGGTCAAGGAGGCCGCCAGGTCCTACCGGGAGTCGTGGGAGCGGACGGCGGACCCGTTCGTGGGCAAGGTCCGCGACATGGCGGACGCGGCGGCGGGCGCGGCCGGCGGGCTGTTCGACCGCTTCGCCCGCCGGGACAACGGGCCGACGGACCGCGGCTGAGACCGTTCGGCCGAGGGCCGCCGCGACACGGACGCGGCGGCCCTTCCGCGTCCCCGGCCGGCCGGACGTGGCGGACCGTCCCTAGAACGGTGCGGGGACGAGGAGCTCGACGTTGCGGTCGGCGGCCTCGCCGCGGCGGTTCGAGTCGCGGTCCTGCCAGTCGTTGCCCGCCAGCTCGCGGGACAGCGACGCGAGCCGGACCGGGTCGGTGAGGCGGCCGCCGTAGGACGCCGGGCCCGCCGAGTCCAGGATCGTCGCGAAGATCGACAGTGTGCCGTCGCCGTTGTCGGCGAGTTCGACGATGCGGCTCTGCTGCGGGAAGTCGATGTGCGCGGCCGTGTTCACCTCCCAGAAACCCCCGCCGCCCTGGCGGGCGTGCGGGATGACCTCGTTGCGGTGCGTGTGGCCGTTCACCCACAGGATCACGTTCGGGTGGCGCAGCAGGAGCGCCTTGACCTCGTCGCCGAGGACGCGGTCGCCGCCGAGGCCGTTCTCCATGGAACTGATGGGGTGGTGGCTGAACAGGACGAACAGGCGATCCTTCGCGGCGTGCCTGACGACCGAGCCGTCCGCGGCGAAGTAGCGGCTGCTGCCCGCCTTCAGTTGCGACTCCAGCCACGCGAACTGCGCCTTGTCGAGCGAACCCTCGGAGTAGCCGTTCTGGTTGACGGTGTCGAGGACGAGGCCGCGCACGATGCCCTTGTCGAACGCGTAGTAGGCCGTCCCGTCGCGGAGGTTGGCCCACGTGAAGCCGTGCCCGCGCAGCGGCTTGCTCGTCTTGAAGTGCTCGGCGACGACCTCGCCGCGCGACAGCATCCGCCGGTTCCAGTCGGGCGTGACGGGACGGAACAGGCCGCCGGCGGCGCCCTGCTCGCGGCTGAGGCGGACGAGTTCGGCGGCGTCGCCCTCGCTGACCATGCGGGCGAGGCGCTCGGCCTGGCCGCTGTCCGCCGGGGCACCGATCTTGATGCCGCCGGTGGCGAGGCCCGAGATGAGCGGGTTGACCGGCAGGTTGCCCTGGATGAGGCCGTCGTGGTTGCCGAACACGGCGTACCACGGCGAGTTCAGCCCGGTCGCCTGGAACGGCCTGCGAGCGGCGTCGATCAGGCCCTTCACGCGGGGGAAGCCGTACTTGGCGATCGCGACGTCGGTCTCGGCGCCGGGCGGCGGCCCCTCGGGATGCCAGTACGCGCGGTCGTAGGACGCCCAGTCCATGACGCCCTCGTACCGGTTCGGGTCGCCGGAGTCGGGGCTGACGCGCTCGCCGTCCAGCAGGTCGATGATCCAGCGGACCTCGTTGTACTGGGCGTTGTCGGTGGTGTCGCCGGTGTTGATGGTGAACGCCAGGTTCAGGCCGGTCGCCGGTCCGCGCCCGACCCTGTTCACCGCCTGCACCATCGCCTCGCCGACGTGGGTCGACAGGATCTCCTGCGGACGGTACCCGCCCTCGGGGAACCCGCTGATGACGTCCCTGAAGCGGTCGATGAACTCGACGCGGGCCGGGGACTGCGCGTCGAGAACGTGCACGTCGGTGAGATGCCCGAAGGCCAGGACGCCGCGGCGGGTGGCGGCGCGCCGCGCGGCGGCGGTGCCGCCGAGGTCGCGGCGCAGCAGGTGCGGCTCGCCCGGCCCGGTGATCACGGGACGGTACCCGCCCGCGCCCGCGGCGCCGAGCACGTACGTCCGGTCGATGGTGGTTCCGGCGGCGGGGCCGCGCAGCGCGGGGGCGGCCGCGGCGGCGGGACGCGCCGGGAACGCGGTCAGTCCGGTGGTGGCGATCCCGGCGCCGAGGGCGGCGCCCTTCAGGACACGGCGGCGGCTGTACTCACGAGTCACAATCGTGAATCAGACCACACCCCACAACGTGACATCAATGGCAAAAATGTCACAACTTGCTCCGCGTCGTGTCGGGCAAGGTGTCAGCCGCGCAGATGGCCCTCACCGGTCACCACGTACTTGGTGGACGTCAGCTCCGGAAGCCCCATCGGGCCGCGGGCGTGCAGCTTCTGCGTCGAGATGCCGATCTCCGCGCCGAAACCGAACTCCTCGCCGTCGGTGAAACGCGTCGAGGCGTTCACCATCACGGCCGCCGAGTCGACCAGGGCGACGAAACGCTTCGCGGCGGGCTGGGACGTCGTGACGATCGACTCGGTGTGGCCCGAGCCGTACCGGCGGATGTGGGCGACGGCGTCCTCAAGGGAGTCCACGACGCGTCCGGCGATGTCGAGCGAGAGGTACTCGGCGCGCCAGTCGTCCTCGGTCGCCTCCACCACGTCCTGGCCGTACGACCGCATGCGGTCATCACCGTGCACCGTGACCCCGGCGTCCTTCAGCGCCTCAAGCGCGCGCGGGACGAACGTGTCGGCGATGTCGGCGTGCACCAGGAAGGTCTCTGCGGCGTTGCACACCGACGGACGCTGCGTCTTGGAGTTCAGCAGCACGTCCACGGCCATGTCGACGTCGGCGGCGGCGTCCACGTACACCGCGCAGTTCCCCACGCCCGTCTCGATCACCGGGACGGTCGACTCCTCCACCACCGAGTTGATCAGTGATGCGCCGCCGCGCGGGATCAGCACGTCCACCAGGCCGCGCGCCCGCATCAGGTGCTTCACCGACTCGCGGGACGTGCCCGGCACGAGCTGGACCGCGTCCGGCGGAACCTCGGTCCCGGCCAGCGCGCCCTGCATCACCGCGACCAGCGCCGTGTTCGAGTCGTACGCCGACGACGACCCCCGCAGCAGCGCCGCGTTCCCGCTCTTCAGGCACAACGCGGCGGCGTCCACGGTCACGTTCGGCCGGCCCTCGTAGATCATCCCGACGACGCCGAGCGGCACCCGCACCTGCCGCAGCTCCAGCCCGTTCGGCAGCACGCTCCCGCGCAGCGACTCCCCCACCGGGTCCGGCAGCGCGGCGACCTGCCGGACGGCCTCGGCGATCGCGGCGATCCGCTCCCCCGACAGGCTCAGCCGGTCGATCATGTACTCGGAGGTGCCGTTCTCACGGGCCCGCGCGACATCGCCCTCGTTCGCCTTGACGATCTCCGGCGCGGCGGTGACCAGCGCGTCCGCGATCCGGTGCAGCGCCGCGTCCTTCACCGCACGCGGCAGCGGCGCCAGCACGGCCGCGGCCTCCCTGCCGCGCCCCGCCACCCGCAGGAACTCCTCGCGCTCCGCCTCGCTCATCGCACGTCCCTCTCTCGTCCACTTACGGCGTGTCGTCGTCATGCGTGCGCGTGGAACGGCGGCACGCCGCGACTCAACGTTCGTCGGTCAGGACCACCAGGTGGTCTCTGTGGATTATTTCGCGTTCGTACCCGGCGCCCAGTTCCCTCGCCAGCCAGCGCGTCGAGCGTCCCATCAGCTCGGGGATCTCGGACGCGTCGTAGTTCACCAGGCCGCGCGCGACGACGTGACCGGCGGTGTCGCACAGGTCGACGGGGTCGCCCGCGGCGAAGTCGCCGTCCACGCCCGTGACACCGGCGGGGAGCAGCGACGTGCGGCGCCGCACGACCGCCTCGACCGCGCCGGGGTCCAGCATGACGCGCCCCTGGCCGGTGGTGGCATGAGCGAGCCACAGGTTCCGCGTCGACATGCGGCGTCCCTCGGCCGGGTGGAACAGGGTCCCGACCTGATCGCCGGCGAGCGCCTGCGCGGCCGACGCGGCGTTCGTCAGCACCACCGGGATGCCCGCGATCCGGGCCGCCTCGACCTTGGTGACCATTCCGCCGGTGCCGACGCGTCCCGAACGGCCGAGCTCGACGTCCTTCAGGTCGTCCGGCCCGCGGACGTCGCCGACGCGGCGGGCGCCGGGCCGGCGCGGGTCGCCGGTGTAGAGGGCGTCCACGTCCGACAGGAGGATCAGCGCGTCCGCGCGGGTCAGGTGCGCGACGAGCGCGGCGAGGCGGTCGTTGTCGCCGAACCGGATCTCGTCGGTGGCGACGGTGTCGTTCTCGTTCACGATCGGCAGGATGCCGAGGGCAAGGAGCTGCGCGAGCGTGCGCTGCGCGTTGCGGTGATGCGAGCGGCGCATCATGTCGTCGGCGGTCAGCAGCACCTGCCCGACCGTCAGCGCGTACCGGGTGAACGACGCGGTGTAGCGGGCGAACAGCAGGCCCTGCCCGACGCTCGCCGCCGCCTGCTGGGTCGCGAGGTCCCGGGGGCGGCGGGTCAGCCCCAGCGGCCCGAGCCCGGCGGCGATCGCGCCGGACGAGACGAAGACGATCTCGGTGCCGTCCGCGCGGCGGGCGGCCAGCACGTCCACCAGCGCGTCGATGCGGCCCGCGTCGATCGCGCCCTCCGGCGTGGTGAGCGACGACGACCCCGCCTTCACCACGATCCGCCGGGCCTTCGCGACCGCCTCGCGCTCGCTCATGGACCTCTCTCCTCCAGTGGGTCTAGCGATGTCCGCCGAGGCGCCGGTCCGTGCCACGGGGGCCGGGGACGCCGTCGCCGGCCGGGACCTCGGGCTCCCAGTCGAAGACGATCGAGTCGTCGACCGTGCCGATCAGGACCGTGGCGCCGGGCGACGCGCCGGCGTTCGCGAGCGCGTCCTCCACGCCGAGCCTCGCGAGACGGTCGCCGAGATAGCCGACGGCCTCCTCGTTGGCGAAGTCCGTCTGCCGCAGCCACCGCACCGGCTTCGAACCGGTGATCAGGTACGTGTTGTCACCGAGGTCCTTCACCTCGAACTCGGTGCCGCCGCCGACCGGCTCGGGGCGGATGACGATGCGGGTCGGCTCCGCGGGCGGCAGCGAGGCGCGGTATTCGCTCACCATCGCCGCCATCGCGAACGACAGTTCCCGCAGCCCCTCGTGCGTCGCCGCCGACACCTCGAAGACCTTCAGCCCGCGCGCCTCGAACTCGGGCCTGACCATGTCGGCGAGGTCGCGGCCGTCCGGCACGTCCACCTTGTTCAGCACGACGATGCGGGGACGGTCCGACAACGGCCGGTCGCCGAGGACCCGGTCGTAGGCCTGGAGTTCGCGTTCGATGACCTCGAAGTCGCTGACGGGGTCGCGTCCCGGTTCCATCGTGGCGCAGTCGAGCACGTGCGCGAGGGTGGACGAGCGCTCGATGTGGCGGAGGAAATCCAGGCCGAGGCCCCGGCCCTCGCTGGCGCCCTCGATCAGGCCCGGCACGTCCGCGACCGTGAACGTCGTGTCGCCCGCGCTCACCACGCCGAGGTTGGGGATCAGCGTCGTGAACGGGTAGGCGGCGATCTTCGGCTTGGCGGCCGACAGCGCGGCGATCAGCGAGGACTTGCCCGCGCTGGGGAAGCCGACGAGCGCGACGTCGGCGACGCTCTTGAGTTCCAGGACGACGTCCCGCGCGTCCCCCTGCTCACCGAGCAGCGCGAACCCGGGGGCCTTGCGCTTGGCGGACGCCAGCGCCGCGTTCCCGAGCCCGCCGCTGCCGCCCCGCGCCACCACGAAGCGGGTCCCTTCGCCGACCAGGTCGGCCAGGACCTCCTCACCCGCCTTCACGACGGTGCCGTCCGGGACGGGCAGGACCACGTCGCCGCCGTCCGCGCCCGTCCGGTGGCCGCCCTGCCCCGGGCGGCCGTTGCCCGCCTTGCGGTGCGGGCGCCGGTGGTACTCCAGGAGGCTCGCGGCGTTCGAGTCGACGACGAGGACGACGTCGCCGCCCCGGCCGCCGTTCGCGCCGTCCGGGCCGCCGAGCGGCTTGAACTTCTCCCGGTGGACCGAGGCGCAGCCGTTCCCGCCGTTGCCCGCGGCGACGTGCAGTACCACCCGGTCGACGAACTGCGCGCCCGATCCCGCTCCAGCGGCCACGGTGACTCTCCTCGGTGAAATGGCAAAGGGGCGGACCGAGAACGGTCCGCCCCTTTGAAAACGTTCTGGCCCCAGGCGGACTATTCCGCCGGAGGAACGATGCTCACTGCGTTGCGGCCACGGTAACGGCGGAACTGCACCGCACCCGCGACCAGCGCGAACAGGGTGTCGTCGCCGCCGCGGCCCACACCGGGGCCGGGGTGGAAGTGGGTGCCGCGCTGCCGGACGATGATCTCGCCGGCGTTGACGACCTGGCCGCCGAACCGCTTCACGCCGAGGCGCTGGGCGTTGGAGTCGCGACCGTTACGGCTGGACGATGCGCCCTTCTTGTGTGCCATCTGACCGCTCCCTTACTTCCCGGCCTTGATACCGGTGATCTTGACCTCGGTGTAGGGCTGACGGTGACCCATCCGCCGCTTGTATCCGGTCTTGTTCCGGTAGTGCATGATCTTGATCTTCGGGCCCTTGACCGCGCCGAGGATCTCGGCGGTCACCTCGTAGCGCGCGAGGTCGGCCGACTTGCTGACGACGTCGTCGCCGTCCACGACCAGCACGGCCGGGAACGTGACGGTCGAGCCGATCTCGCCGGCCAGCTTGTCGACGGTCAGCACGTCGTCGACGGCGACCTTCTCTTGCCTGCCGCCTGCGCGGACAATCGCGTACACCGCGGAAACCCTTCGTCTGCGCGCGCTTCCGGACTGAACCGGTCCCGCGCGTGGCTTACCAGCCCCCGTGTGGGGGCCTACCCCCGGCACCGGGCCGAGGGCGGCACACCAGGGAGACCCCGGCGCTCTCTGCTTGGCCCCACCGGATGGGTGAGGTGAACACCGAACGCCCCCCGGACGGGGGTCGCGGTGCAGGTTCGGATGACGCGCCCACGACGCGCCGAAGGCCAAGGATACCGGATGCCCCGAGCGGAACGCGAATGGAGTCTTCATCGCGGCGCCCTTGGCGGCGGGCCCCGGCCCCGGCAGGGATTGACACCTGCCGGGGCCGACACCCTCTTCGGCTATTCCGCTTCGGCTTCGGCGGGCTGGGCGGTGGCGCCGCGGTGAGCGGCCGGCTCCCCCTCGGTGTCCGGCTGGGACGTGGAGCCGTTGGGCTCGGTCGCCTCGGTCGCCTCGGTGCCGTTCAGGCCAGGGGTCCCCGGCTCCGTGCCGTTCGGGTCCGTTCCGTTCAGGTCGGTGCCGGACAGGTCGGTGCCGTTCGCGGCGGCCGTGACCGGCTCCGTGGAATCCAGGGACTCCAGCACGCCCGGGGGCGCCTCGTCGGCCTCGTCGGCGGCCTCGGCCGCCTCCAGCGCGGCCTGCGCCGGGGACTCGTCTGTGTCGATCTCGGGCGGCGGGCCCGCCGGACGCTTGGCCGGCCCCGACCTTCTCGGCCGCGTACGCACGGGCTCCGGCAAGGCCTCCGGCATGGTCTCCGCGGGCTCGGCGGCGGGCGCCGCGGCGACCGGGACGACCGGCGCCTCGGGCTCCTCGGGCTCGGCCGGCCAGGCGGGCTCGACCGGCTTGGCGGGCTCGGCGCGCGTGGTCTCGTGCCGGGACAGCTTCTCCTCGACGGCCTTCTCGACCTCGCCCTTGCGCTTGCGGCGGCGGCCGTTGTCCTTGGCGGCCGCCTTGTCCGCCTTCGGCTCGACGGGGCTCAGGTGGACGTGGATACCGCGGCCGTTGCAGGACTCGCAGGTCTCCGAGAACGCGTCCAGCAGCCCCTGGCCGACGCGCTTGCGGGTCATCTGCACCAGGCCCAGCGAGGTGACCTCGGCGACCTGGTGCTTGGTGCGGTCCCGCGACAGGCACTCCACGAGGCGGCGCAGCACCAGGTCCCGGTTGTTCTCCAGCACCATGTCGATGAAGTCGATCACGACGATGCCGCCGATGTCGCGGAGCCGGAGCTGGCGGACGATCTCCTCGGCCGCCTCCAGGTTGTTGCGGGTGACGGTCTCCTCCAGGTTGCCGCCCTGCCCGGTGAACTTGCCGGTGTTGACGTCGACGACCGTCATCGCCTCGGTGCGGTCGATCACCAGCGAACCGCCCGACGGCAGCCACACCTTGCGGTCCAGCGCCTTGGCGATCTGCTCGTCGATGCGGAACGCCGACAGCGCGTCCTGGCCGCCGGTCCAGCGCTCGACGCGGTCGGCGAGATGCGGCGCGACATACTCGACGTACTCGGAGATCGTGTCCCAGGCTTCGGAGCCGGACACGACGAGCTTGGTGAAGTCCTCGTTGAAGATGTCGCGGACGACCCGGATCGTCAGATCGGGCTCACCGTAGAGAAGGGAGGGCGCGGAGGCCGTCTTCACCTTCTTCTGGATGCTGTCCCACTGGGCGGCGAGGCGCGACACGTCCCGCGAGAGCTCCTCCTCGGTGGCGCCCTCCGCGGCGGTCCGCACGATCACGCCCGCGTTCTCCGGCATGACCCTCTTCAGGATCGACTTGAGGCGGCTGCGCTCCTTGTCGGGGAGCTTGCGGCTGATACCCGTCATCGAGCCGTCCGGCACGTACACGAGATAGCGGCCGGGCAGCGAGACCTGGCTGGTGAGGCGGGCGCCCTTGTGGCCGAGGGGGTCCTTGGTGACCTGGACGAGCACCGACTGGCCCGACTTCAGCGCCGACTCGATGCGGCGCGGCTGGCCCTCCAGTCCGGACGCGTCCCAGTTGACCTCGCCCGCGTACAGGACGGCGTTGCGGCCCTTGCCGATGTCGACGAACGCCGCCTCCATCGACGGGAGCACGTTCTGGACCTTGCCGAGGTAGACGTTGCCCACGTACGACTGGTGGGTGGCGCGGTTGACGTAGTGCTCGACGAGCACGCCGTCCTCCAGAACGGCGATCTGGGTGCGCTCGCCCTCCTGCCGGACCACCATGACCCGCTCGACGGACTCGCGGCGCGCCAGGAACTCCGCCTCGGTGATCACCGGCGGGCGGCGGCGGCCCTGCTCGCGGCCCTCCCGGCGGCGCTGCTTCTTGGCCTCCAGCCGGGTCGAACCGCGGACGGACTGGACCTCGTCCTCGACCGGGCGGGCCTCGGCGGCACGGGTGGAGCGGACGTGCACGACGGTGTTCGGCGGGTCGTCCGTGCCGTTCCCGCCGTCGCCGTCGGTCCCGGACCGGCGCCTGCGGCGGCGACGGCGGCGGCTCGTGCCGGACTCGTCGTCGCCCTCGTCGCCGGAGCCGCCCTCCTGCTCGGCCTCCTCGGCCTTGGGCTCCTTGTCCTTCTCCTTGTCCTTCTCCTTGCTCTTGGCGACCCGTTCCTTCTTGGGCCGGTCCTTCTTGGCGGGCTGCTCGTCCTTGGGCTCCTCGGCCTCCTCGGCCGGCAGCTCGTCCTCGGCGCCGTCCTTGCCGGCCCTGCCCCGGCCGCGTCCGCCCCGGCGGCGGCGCCGGCGGGACGGCCGGTCATCGGAGTCGTCCTCGTCGGACGGCGGCTCGCCGGACTCCTCGTCGACGTCGTCGACGTCGGCGGGCTCGGCGGGGCGCTTCGGCTCGTCCTTGGGACGGGCCGGCGGCTCGGCCTTCGGCTGCGGCGGCTGGAACACGACCATCGGCGGCTGGAACGTCACGCCGGGGACGCCGACACCGCTGGCGGGCTCGATCTCCGACACCTGGTCGGCGGGCGTCCCAGCCCCGGCGGCCGGAACGGAGGGAACCTCCGGAACGGACGGGACCGACGGGACGGACGGGACGGCGGGCACGGCCGGCGCTTCCGCCGCGGCCGCGGAACGCCGGCGGGTCCGGGTGCGGGGCGCCCGGGGCTCGTCGGCGGGCTGGTCCGCCTCGGCGGCGGGCGCGGGCTCGTCCCCGGTGCCGGGAGAGGTCTCGGTGCCGGGAGAGGTCTCGGCGCCGGTCATCGGGACGGGCTCGGACGTCTCGGCGGCCTTCCCGCTCCGGGTGCGGGTACGGGCCCGGGTCGTCTTCTTCGGCGGCTCGGCATCGTCGGCGGGCGCGGCCTCGGCGGGCACCTCGGCGGGCGCCGGCGGCTGCGCCTCCGCGGCGGCGGGGGTGTCGGCGGGGGGCTGGGCGGGGGTGTCGTCCACGTCGGGCGGCGGGCCCGCCGGACGGCTCGCGCGGCGCGGGCGCGAACTCACCGCGTCCGCGTTCCCGGTGCCGGTCTCCTCCGTTTCGGCGTTCTCGTAGTCGGCGTTCTCGTTCTCGGTGCCTTCGGCCGTGGCCGAATCGGCTTCGTTCTCACGCATGCGGGCAATCTCCCGTCAGGCTCCCGGGCGCGTCCGCTTCGCTCCGCCGGTGGCGGATCGGTGCGGTGCGCCGCACGAGAGCTCTCGTCAGTCGGTGCCGTCCTGGCCGGACGGTGTCCGGTCATGACGACGAAGTCGTCGGGGGTGCGCCGGCCGTACCCTGCGGGACCGGTTCCGTGCTGCCACGGCTTCGGTCCCACGGTCAGGCGCTGACGGCATCCGCGCTCGCGGCGTCCCCGGGCTGCGGCCGCTGCGGGCCGCCGGCCGTCTCGGCATCGTCGCCGGACGGCAGGCCGGTCACCCGGTCGGGATCCAGGGGATCCGCGAGGCCACCGGTGTCCGCGTCGAGGGGCCCCTGCGCCAGCCTGGTCACCAGTGGGGGTGACGGCGGCGCTAGGTCGGCGACCTGGCGCAGTCCGGTGAGGATGTCGTCGGGTCGTACGGCCGGTGTGGAATGCCGAACAACCATTCGAAGTATGGCACAAGGGGCATCCGCCGCCTGCGCGGCGCGCCGGTCCAGCTCACAGGAGGACACGGCAGCGCGCACGTCGAAACGGCGTCGCCCCTTCTTCGTGAGGCGCTCGACCTCGATGCTCCCGGCGGCCATGAAGGCGGCCACGGCGGCGGCGGCATCGTCGGATGACACGCCGTCCAGCCTGATCCGCCATTCGGACGCCTGGAGCCGATCGGCGAACGCGCTCGGTCTCGGCTGCGCGTCGCCGCCGCTTCCCGCCCTTACCGGCACGACATCGACGATGTCGAGCCCGGGGGGCAGGGCCGCGTCGAGATCGGCCCGCACCCGCGCAGGGTCGCAGGTGTCGGTGAGCCCGATTTCGAGGTACTCGGCCTCACTGGCCACCCCTGTCGCCGCCGCACCCGCGTACGAGATCTTCGGGTGGGGGGTGAATCCGCCGCTGAACGCGACAGGGATCCCGGCACGCCTGACGGCGCGTTCCACGGCCCGGGAAATGTCGCGATGGCTCGTGAACCGCAGCCTGCCCCGCTTGGCGTAGCGGACGCGCAGTCGCTGGGTCACGGGGGCCGGCGCCGGACCCTCCGGCATGGGTGCCAGGGTTCTGGTCCTTCCTACTCGTGGCGAGTCGAAATAAAGGTCTCCCTACAGAGTACGGGTCGCCGGGCATCGTTTGTCCCCCGGCCGCCCCTTCACGGCTCTGACCCCCGCAGCTCAGGGGGTCCGCGCGACCGATTCCGGGCATCCGGGCACCCGGGCGGGGCGCGAACCGCCCGGAAGGGGCCGCCGGGACGGTCAGACGACCGACAGCGGCAGCAGCTTCTTCCCGGTGGGGCCTATCTGGATCTCGGTGCCCATCGTGGGGCAGACGCCGCAGTCGTAGCAGGGCGTCCAGCGGCAGTCCTCGACCTCGGTCTCGTCGACGGCGTCCTGCCAGTCCTGCCAGAGCCACTCGCGGTCGAGCCCGGCGTCGAGGTGGTCCCACGGCAGGACCTCGACCTCGTCGCGCTCGCGGACGGTGTACCAGGCGAGGTCGACGGGCCCGTCGGCGAGGACCCTCTCGGCGCAGGCCGTCCAGCGCTCGTAGGAGAAGTGCTCGCTCCAGCCGTCGAAGCGGCCGCCGTCCTCCCACACGGCGCGGATGATCTCGCCGACGCGGCGGTCGCCGCGCGACAGCAGGCCCTCGATGATCGACGGCTGCCCGTCGTGGTAGCGCAGGCCGATGGCGCGGCCGTACTCCTTGTCGCCGCGCAGGGCGTCCTTGAGGGCGTGCAGGCGGCGGTCGACGGTCTCGTGGTCGCACTGCGCGGCCCACTGGAACGGGGTGTGCGGCTTGGGCACGAACCCGCCGATGGACACGGTGCAGCGGATGTCCTTGCGGCCGGTGGCCTCGCGCCCGGCCCGGATGACCCGCTTGGCCATATCGGCGATCGCGAGGACGTCCTCGTCCTCCTCGGTGGGCAGCCCGCACATGAAGTACAGCTTGACCTGCCGCCACCCGTTCTCGTAGGCGGTGGTGACGGTGCGGATCAGGTCGTCCTCGGTGACCATCTTGTTGATCACCTTGCGCATCCGCTCGGAGCCGCCCTCCGGCGCGAACGTCAGCCCGGAGCGCCGCCCGCCCCGGGAGAACTCGTTGGCGAGCGTGATGTTGAAGGCGTCCACGCGGGTCGACGGCAGCGACAGCGAGGTGTTGGTGCCCTCGTACCGGTCGGCGAGGCCCTTGGCGACGTCGCCGATCTCGCTGTGGTCGGCGCTGGACAGGCTGAGCAGCCCGACCTCCTCGAAGCCGGACTCCTTCAGGCCCTCCTCGACCATGTTCCCGATCGTGGTGATCGACCGCTCCCGGACCGGGCGGGTGATCATCCCGGCCTGGCAGAACCGGCAGCCGCGGGTGCAGCCGCGGAAGATCTCCACGCTGTAGCGCTCGTGGACGGTCTCGGCGAGCGGGACCAGCGGCTTCTTCGGGTAGGGCCACTGGTCGAGGTCCATGACGGTGTGCTTCTCGATCCGCCACGGGACGCCGGGACGGTTCGGCGCGACCCGCTGGATACGGCCGTCCGGCAGGTAGGTGACGTCGTAGAAGCGCGGGACGTACACGCCGCCGGACGCGGCGAGGCGCAGCAGCAGCTCGTCGCGGCCGCCGGGCCCGCCCTCGGCCTTCCACTCGCGGACGACCTCGGTGATGCCGAGCGCGATCTCCTCGCCGTCGCCGAGGACGGCGGCGTCGACGAAGCCGGCGATCGGCTCGGGGTTGAACGCGGCGTGCCCGCCCGCGATGACGATCGGATGGTCGTCGGTGCGGTCGGCGGCGTCCAGCGGGATGCCCGCGAGGTCGAGCGCCGTCAGCAGGTTCGTGTAGCCGAGTTCGGTGGAGAACGACACGCCGAACACGTCGAACGCGGCGACCGGGCGATGGGCGTCCACGGTGAACTGCGGGATGCCGTTGTCGCGCATGACGGCCTCCATGTCGGGCCACACCGAGTACGTCCGCTCGGCCAGCACGCCGTCGCGCTCGTTCAGGATCTCGTAAAGGATCTGGACGCCCTGGTTGGGCAGCCCGACCTCGTAGGCGTCCGGGTACATCAGCGCCCACCGGACCTCGGCCTCGTCCCAGTTCTTGAGCTGGGAGTTCAGCTCGCCGCCAACGTACTGAATCGGCTTCTGCACGCTCGGGAGCAGCGGCTCCAGGCGTGGGAAGAGCGACTCGACCGGCATGACGGAACCCTCCGTGCAGGAAACGTGGGACAAACGTCCAGCCTACCGCCGCTCAGTCGGAACTCCGCTCAGTCGAATGCGCGGCGACGCACGTGCACGGCCTGCAGCAGCCCGAAGGCGATCATGTTCGCGAACGTGGCGGAACCGCCGTAGGACGTGAACGGCAGCGGCAGCCCGGTGATCGGCATGATGCCGATCGACATCCCCACGTTCTGGAACGTCTGGAACCCCAGCCAGCACACGACGCCGGTCGCGACCAGCGTCCCGAACAGGTCGGCGGCCTGGGTCGCGATCCGCAGCCCGCGCCACAGCACCACGCCGAGCAGCGCGACGATCACGGCACCGCCGACGAAACCGAGTTCCTCCCCCGCCACCGTGAAGATGAAGTCGGTCTGCTGCTCGGGGACGAAGTGGCCGCCGGTCTGCTCGCCCTGGAACAGGCCCTTGCCGAACAGGCCGCCCGACCCGACCGCGATCCGCGCCTGCCGGGCGTTGTAGCCGGCGCCGCGCGGGTCGGCGTCCGGGTTCATGAACGCCGTGAACCGGTCGACCTGGTAGTCCTCCAGCAGGCCGAAGGCCCACACCGCGGCCACCGTGAGCGCGCCCGTGCCGACGAGGCCGGCGAGCCAGCGCTTCTGCACGCCGGAGATCGCCAGCATCCCGACCACCACCGCGATGAAGACCAGCGTGGTGCCGAGGTCGGGCTGCAGGATGATGAGCACCGCGGGCACCCCGGCCAGCACCAGCGCGAGGAGCACGTCGCGGACGCCGGGGCCGATCTCGCCGTCGCGCGGCTCCCCGAGGATCATCGCGAGCAGCACCACGAGGCCGACCTTGGCGAACTCCGACGGCTGCACCTGGAAACCGCCGCCGATCACGATCCACGAGTGCGACCCGTTGATCGTCTCGCCGAGCGGGCTGAGGACGGCGACCAGCCCCACGCACGCCAGCCCGTACAGGATGGGGACGTAGGCGCGCAGCAGCCGGTAGTCCAGGAGGGTGACGACGCCACCGAGCACGAACCCGATGCTCATGTTCAGGATGTGCCGCTTGAGGAAGCCCTCCGGGTCCTTGCCCTGCTCGGCCAGCCCCTGGAACGTCGCCGACCGCACCAGCAGCGCGCCCACCACCGACAGCGCCAGCACTGCCAGGACCAGCGGCCAGTCGAGACGCCGCAGGCCGGCGAGGCGGCCCTTCCACGTCCGCCGCCCGCCGTACCCCTCGACGCTCCCGACGCTGCTGCCGGTGATCACGGGGCGGTCCCTGAGCCGGGCATCTTGGGGATGCCGGTGGGGAGCCTGCCGTCCTTGAGGATGGGCTTGCGGTCCTTCGTCCCGTACATCGCCTCCCAGATCTTCCGGACGATGGGCGCGGACGTCTGCGCGCCGTAGCCTCCCTGCGACACCATCGCGACGATGGCGTAGCGCGGCTCCTTCACCGGGCCGAAGGATGCGAACCAGGACATGTCCTCGCTGCCGTACCGCTCGGCGGTTCCGGTCTTGCCGCCCACCGCGACGCGCTTGAGGTCGAACCCGGCGAAGGCCCCGGCGGCGGTGCCCTCCTTCGGCACTTCGGCGAGCGCCTTGCGCATGTAGGCCAGGACCTTGTCGTCCACCGGCACCCGCTTCGGCTCGGGCGCGTCGATCTTGCGGACGACGGTGCCGTCGGGCCGGACGACCGCGACGCCGATGCGCGGCGTGTGCAGCGTGCCGCCGTTGGCCACCGCCGCGTAGGTACGGACGAGCTGCAGCGGCGTCACCATCACGTTGCCCTGCCCGATCGACAGGTTCGCGGCGTCACCGGCGCGCCACACGAAGCCCTCTTTGCAGTTCTCGTTGGCGACGGCCTTGAGGTAGGCGGCGCGGGCGGGATCCGTCTTGGCGACCTTCGGGTAGCCCTCCTTGGCGCCCCGGCAGCTCCCCTCCCTGGTCGACTCCCAGTACTCCCGCTTCCACCGCCGGTCGGGGATCCGGCCGGCGCTCTCGCTGGGCAGGTCGACCCCCGTGCGGGAGCCGAAACCGAAGCCGCGGGCCATCTGCACCATCGGGTTCTTCGCGTCCGGCGGGGCGTTCTTGCCGCCGTTGTGCAGCCACATCTCGTGCGCGAACTTGTAGAAGATCGTGTCGCAGGACTTCACGAGGGCGGTGTGCAGGTTCATGGAGCCGAGGTTGGCGCTCTGGAAGTTGTTGAACGCGCGGCTGCCGACCATGTACGAGCCGGGGCAGTTGTAGGTGCCGTGCAGGTCGTAGCCGTCCTTCACCGCGGCGGCCAGGGACGACACCTTGAAGGTGGAGCCGGGCGGGCCCAGCCCCTGCGTCACCCGGGAGATCAGCGGATGCTCGTTCTTCTCGCCCAGAAGCGCGTCGTACTTCTTCTGGGAGATGCCGCCGGTCCAGACGGCCGGGTCGTAGGTCGGGTAGCTCGCCATCGCGACCAACCGGCCGGTGCGGACGTCCATGACCACCGCGCCGCCGGAGTCGGCGGGACTGCCGCCCTTGCGCGCGGCCTTGATCCCCTCTTCCAGCGCCTTCTCGGCCGCGCCCTGCACCTCGGCGTCGAGGCTGGTCACGAGGTTGCTGCCGGGGACCGGCTTCTCCTCGTCGGCGACGCCGGTGACGCGGCCGTGGCTGTCGACCAGCACCCGGCGGTACCCGGCGTCGCCGCGCAGGTCGCGGTCGTACTGGGCCTCCAGCCCGGCGCGTCCGACGAGGTCGACGCCGCTGTAGCCGGTGACCTTGATGCTCTCGCGCTTCTCCAGCTCCTCCTGCGTGATCGGCTGCAGGTAGCCGAGGGTCTGTACGGCACTGGCGCCGTGCGGCTCCGGGTAGGCGCGGACGGGCTGGATCCGCGCCGTGACGCCGGGGAAGTCCTCCTGGCGCTCCATGATCTGCAGGGCGCGCTGGGGGTCGGCGTCGTCCTCGACGGGAATCGGCTGGTAGGGCGAGCCCGACCAGCAGGGCCGCTTGACAGTGGGGCTGCACAGCCGGACCCGCTTGGAGATCTCCTCGTGGCTCGTCCCGAGGGCACCCGCCAGCCGTTTGAGGACGGCCTCGCCGCCGTCCTCAAGCCGCGCCAGCGTGGTGCTGTCGACGGACACGACGAGAGAGCTGGTGTTGCGCGCGAGGGGCCGCCCCCGGTCGTCCAGGATCATGCCGCGCAGGGCCGGGACGACGATGTCGCGGGTGCGGTTCTCGGCGGCGATCCGCTCGTAGCGCTCGCCCTCCAGGACCTGCAGCGTCCACATGCGCGCCACCAGGACGAACAGCAGCACGCCGACCATCACGTACAGGACGAGGATGCGGAAGTGCGTGCGCGGGTTCACAGGTTCCCGCCCCGGCCGGACATCGCGCGGTAGCGGGCGGCGGGCACCGAGAGGCCGTCTCCCCGGGATCGTTCGCCGCGTTCGTACCGCCGGGTGGCGCGCAGAACCGCCCACACGACGAACGGGCTCGCGATGACGTCGTACAGGACCTGCAGCGGCACCATGCTCGACACGGTGTCCCACCCGGCGCGCGGGTCGTCGAGCATCATCCCGGTCCCCGCGTACAGGACGGTCCCGGCGAGGGCCCCGGCGGCGACGGCGAAGAACGGCACGGCCGACTGCCGGTCCATCTCGGCGGACGCAACGCCGCACAGGAAGCCGATCAGGCAGTAGACGAGCGCGTAGCGGCCGAGGGTGTGGTCGGCGGGCGGGATGATGTCGGCGGCGAGGCCGGCCAGGAAGCCGGTGACCATCCCGGTCATCGACCCGGCGACGAGCGCCAACGCCACGACGGCCAGCAGCACCAGATCGGGCTGGACGCCGCCGGGCAGCGGCAGCCGGTTGGCCACCGACACCTGCAGGATCAGTGTCACCGCGATCACCACCGCGCTCATCGCGGTGCGGCCGGCCGGCGACGGCTCGGGCGGGTTCAGCACGTCAGTCCCCCGAGTTCGGTTCTGTGGACAGGCCTCGCGTGCCGCGCGGCCGATCGTCCGGGTCACCGCCCGGCGACGGGCTCGCGGACGGGCTCGCGGATGGGCTCGCGCTCGGTGTGGCGGACGGCGGCGGCTTCGGCTTCGGCGGCAGCACCGCGTCCCGGGGGTTCTTCTTGGGCGGGGCGACCACGACCGCGACGACGTCCAGGCTCGTGAAACGCACGAACGGCCGGACGTGGGCGGTACGGGTGAGGCCGTTGGAGTTCTCGATCCGCTCGACCACGCCGATCGGGACGCCCGGGACGTACGGACGCTGGCCCTGCGACCCGAGCGTCACGATCCGCTGGCCGACGCGGATCGGCGCGGCGGCGTCCAGGAGCTGGAAGCGCAGCGGCGTCTCGCCGTGCCCGCCGAGGCCGCGGCGCCCGAGGCCCTGAACGATCCCGATCTCCTTGGAGTCCTCGAGGCGGGACCCGACCGACGACGTCTGGTCGGTGGCGAGCAGGACGGTCGACGTCGCGGGCCCGACGCGGGTGACGCGGCCGACGAGCCCGTCCGCGCTCATCACGGTCATGTCGCGCTTGATGCCGTCGCCGCCGCCGACGTCGATGGTGACGGTGTCCTCGAATCCCTGACCCGCGGAGATCACCCGCGCGGCGAGGATCTTGTAGCCGCCCATCCCGGCGGTGCCGAGCAGCCGCTGGAGCTGCGCCGACCGGTCCCGGTCGAGGCCCGAGGCGCGCAGTTTCTCGCGCAGCTTCTGGTTCTGGCGTTCGAGCCGCTCCGCGCGCCGCCGCTGTCCCGGCGCGTCGGTGATCGACTCGAAGGTGTTGCTCACCGGCCGCACGACCGACGCCGACACCCGCTCCACGGGGCCGAACACGGTCGCGCCGATGCTGCGCAGGCCGCGCAGCGGGGAATCGTCCCCGCCGCGATGGTCAATGGTGATCATCGCGAGCGCCACCACGAGCAGCGCGGCGAGGACCACGCGGGTGCGCCGGGTGTCCTTCACCCACCGACCTCCCGTTTCCCAGTCCGTTCGGTCCCAGTCCGTCGGGGGGTGTTCAGTGCCGCGGCTCCGGCACGAGGACCTGCCGGAGCTCCTCGAAGTCCTCGACGCACTTGCCGGTGCCGAGCACGACCGAGTCGAGCGGGTTGTCCACGAGGTGGATCGGCATCCCGGTCTCCTCGCGGAGGCGCTCGTCGAGGTTCTTCAGCAGCGCGCCGCCGCCGGTGAGCGCTATCCCGCGGTCCATGATGTCGCCGGACAGCTCGGGCGGGCATTTGTCGAGCGTGGTCTTCACCGCGTCCACCACGGCGTTGACCGGCTCTTCGATGGCCCGCCGTACCTCCTCGGCGGAGATCACGACGGTCTTCGGCAGCCCGCTCACGAGGTCGCGGCCCCGGATCTCGGCGTGCGGTTCCTCCTCGCCGCCGGGATAGGCCGAACCGATCGCCATCTTGATCTCCTCGGCGGTACGTTCCCCGAGCATCAGGGAGTACTCCTTCTTGGAGAAGGAGATCACCGCCTGGTCGAGTTCGTCGCCGCCGACGCGGACCGACTGGCTGGTGACGATGCCGCCGAGGGAGATGATCGCGACCTCGGTGGTGCCGCCTCCTATGTCGACGACCATGTTGCCGGTCGGCTCGTAGACGGGCAGCCCGGCGCCGATCGCGGCGGCCATCGGCTCCTCGATGATGTAGACGCGGCGGGCGCCGGCCTGGTAGCCGGCCTCCTTCACCGCGCGCTGCTCCACCCCGGTGATCCCGCTCGGCACCGCCACCACGATCCGCGGTTTGGCGAAGTGCCGGCGCTTGTGGACCTTCTGGATGAAGTAGCGCAGCATCCGTTCGGTGACGTCGAAGTCGGCGATGACGCCGTCCTTGAGCGGGCGGACCGCGACGATGTTGCCCGGTGTGCGGCCGATCATCCGCTTCGCCTCGATGCCGACCGCGACGATCTTCCCGGTGTTGGTGTTGATCGCCACCACGGACGGTTCATTGAGGACGATGCCACGCCCGCGCACATACACCAGGGTGTTGGCAGTACCGAGGTCGACCGCCATGTCGCGGCCAAGGAACGACAACTTGTTACCCATGAAGAAAGGGAGCCCTTCACGATTGACGGGCGTGTATAGCGGCGCGTCCATCGTAACGTGAACACGTGTCCGCGGGCAGTAACCCAGCCGCCGCGCGTCGCCCAAAAAAGGACCCCTGACCTGCTCGGGCGACCAAGAAGAAGTCTGGCCCGGGGCCGGTTTCCCCCGGGCCGGAACGAGCTCAGCCCAGGTCGGGGAAGAACAGCTTGATCTCGCGGTCGGCGGAGTAGGTGGAGTCCGAGCCGTGGACGATGTTCTCGCCGATCTCCAGGGCGAAGTCGCCCCGGATGGTGCCGGGCGAGGCGCTCACCGGGTCGGTGGCGCCGGCCAGGGAGCGGAACGCCTCGATGGCGCGGGGGCCCTCGACGACCATGGCGACGAGGGGGCCGCCGGTGATGAATTCGACCAGCTCGCCGAAGAACGGCTTGCTGGCGTGCTCCTCGTAGTGGGCCTCGGCCGTTTCCCGGGCCAGGGTGCGGAGTTCCATCGCGGCGAGCGTCAGGCCCTTGCGCTCGATGCGGGAGATGACCTCACCGATGACGCCGCGGCGGACGCCGTCGGGCTTGACAAGGACGAGAGTGCGCTCGGACACGGGTGGTTCTCCTCGAAGAATTCGGATGGTGCAGCGCGCGAATCCTACCCGGCTCGCGACCTCGCGGCCGCCTTACCGGTGTGAGTCGCACTTCTCGTCCCGGCGCGTCGCGCGCTCACGCGGGCGGTGGCGGCGGCGAGGAGGACGGTGGCGGCCGCCGCGATCACGAGCCAGACGTGGTACGCGTCGAGCAGCACGGCGGCCTGCTGCGTCTCTGTCGCCGGCCGCAGCCGTTCCAGCCGGGACGCCTGCAGGGACAGGACGAGGAGCTGCCCGGCCAGCAGCGCCGGGAAGCACAGCGACAGGCCGAACAGCGCCGCGCCGACTCCCGCGTCCCGCAGGGAGGCGGCGAGGGCCAGGCCGGCGCCGGCGGCGAGCGGCACGAGCGGGAGGAGCGGCGCCCAGCGGTCGTGGGGGTCGGCGGCGAGGCCGAGCAGCACGGCCGCGGTCATCAGGCAGTACCCGGCCGGGACGGCGAGGCGCGCACTCAGGCGGGTCGAGGCGAGCGCACCGGCGAGCGCGGCCGCCGCGGCCACGGCGGACGGGAGCAGCGGCACGCCCGCGGCGTCCCCTCGCGCCCGGGCGGTGACGGAGGCGAGCCCGGCCAGCGGCCCGGCGACCGGATGGCAGAGCAGGCCGACGGCGATCATGACGAGCGCGCAGCCGAACGGGCTGCCGGCCGTCGCGTCCCGGCCGGCGGCGACGGCGAGGCCGAGCAGGGCGGCGAGGGCGAGCCCCGCCACGACGAGCCGTGCACCGGGCGACCAGTCCTGCGCGGCGACGACGGCGAGGAACGCGAAGCCCGCCGCGGGGACGAACGGGAGGAGCAACTGGCCCCGTTCGGCGTGCCGGGCGACGGGCAGCGACCAGGGCCCGCGCCCGCGCAGCAACGGGTAGGCGGGCGCGGCGACGGCGGCGGCAACGGCGGGCCACGGGAAGGGCGCGAGCGCGACGCGCCAGTCGGGGACGGCGGTGCCCTCTGCGGGCATCGGGACGGCCTTCAGCGCGAGGGGCATGGCGAAGATCAGCGTGCCCGCGAGCGCACCGGCCCAGGCGGCGGCGAGCACCCGGCTTCCGCGCTCCCACACCAGGACGAGGGAGGCGGGGAGCACGATGCCCGCGCCCGCGCCCTGCGCCGCGCGGACCACCGCGACCAGGGGCACCGAGTCGGCGAACCGGGCGGCGCCGAGGCCGGCCAGCAGGACGGCCACGCCGGTGACGAGGACGCGCCACGCGGGGAACCGGCGCGCGGCCACGGCGGCGAGCGGGACCGCGAGCAGCAGCGCGGGCAGGGAGTACCCCGTGGCGCGGAGCAGCCCGGCGATCTCGGTGTCGCCGAGTCCGAGGGCGCGTGCCGCGGCGGGGACGACGTGGAAGGCGGCGTCGGGGACCACCAGGACGGCGGCGGGCAGCGCGGTGAACGTCAGCAGCAGCGCGCCGGGAACCGCGAGCCGGTGTTCGGGGGCGTGCGGGGACACGGCCTGCTCCTTCGCAGAGTCGACGTCATCCACCGGACGCACATTTCCCAAAAGGGAAGAATGTCGGAATTAATGCACTAACCCGAATTGTCGGATCGGCGGATGAAAAGGCTTGCCGTTCCCTCGCGAATTTAGCGCGCCTGAACCGCCGCCGCCTTGCGTCCCATCCAAATCGCCGTGGCCCAAAGCGCCCCGAACACGGCACCGAGGAAGAACATGGCCGGCACCATGAACCCGGTCGCGATGATCAGCACCTGCAGGACGCTCCCGGCCGCGACCGCCCACGGGAAGCGCAGCAGGCCCGCCATCAGCAGGCAGGCGACGGCCAGCCCGCCGCACACCGCCCCGGCGGTGCCGCCGTCCACGTCCAGCACGGTCACCGCGACCGGGATCGCGAGCGCGATGACGATGGCCTCGCTGGCCAGGATCGCGGCGAACAGCCTCCGCGCCGGGTTCGCCGTTCTCTCGGCGTTCATGCCGGTCACCGTCCTTCCGCGACGCGCAGCAGCGTCCTGGCCTCGCCGGCGGTGACGACCGAGCCGGTGATCAGCACGCCGGCGCCCCGGTACTCGCCGGTCTCCTCGGCGATGCCGATCGCCCGGTCGATCGCGTCGTCCAGGCGCGGCTCGAGATGGACCCGCTCGGGACCGAAGACGCTCCCGGCCAGCTCGGCCAGCTCCTCGGGCGGCATCGAGCGCGGCGAGGAGTTACGGGTCACCACCAGCTCGGCCAGGACGGGTTCGAGCTGGTCGAGGACTCCCGCGACGTCCTTGTCGGCGGAGATGGCGAGGACTCCGGCGAGCCGGGTGAAGCCGAACGACTCGGTGATGGTGGCGACGGTCGCGGCCATCCCCGCCGGGTTGTGCGTCGAATCCAGCAGGACGGTCGGGCCGGTGCGGGCCACTTCGAGGCGTCCCGGGGATGCCGACTTGGCGAAGCCGCTGCGCACCAGCGCCGGGTCGAGCTGCCCCTCCTCGCCGCCGATGAAGGACTCCCCGGGCGCGATCCGGGTCGCGGCCTCCAGGTTCGCCTCTCCCCTGGTCGGCGCTCCGCTCGCGAACGCCTCGACGGCGGCGAGGGCCGTCGCGGCGTTGCCCGCCTGATGATCGCCGAACAGCGGGAGGTAGATCTCGTCATAGACGCCGTGCAGGCCCCTCAGGCGCAGCATCTGGCCGCCCACGGCGACGTCCCGCTCGAGCACCCCGTACTCGATGCCCTCGCGCGCCGCCGCGGCGCCGATCTCCACGACCCGCCGCAGCAGCACCTCGGCCGCCTCGACCGGCTGCTGCGCCAGCACCGCGACCGACTCCGGCTTGATGATGCCCGCCTTCTCCCCGGCGATCGCCTCCAGCGTGTCGCCCAGGTAGCGGGTGTGGTCCAGCCCGATCGGGGTGATCACCGCGACGACGCCGTCCGCCACGTTCGTGGCGTCCCACACGCCGCCCATGCCGGCCTCGACCACCGCCACGTCGACCGGCGCGTCGGCGAACGCCGCGAACGCCATCGCCGTGAGGACCTCGAAGAACGACAGGCCCGCCGGGTGCTTGCCGTCGATCAGCTGGACGAAGGGCAGCACGTCCTCGAACGCCTCGGTGAACCGTTCCTCGCTGAGCGGCTCCCCGTCGATCGCGATCCGCTCCCGCAGCGTGGTCATCTCGGGGCTGGTGAACAGCCCGGTGCGCAGCCCGCGCTCGCGCAGCAGCGACTCGACGAGCCGGGCGGTGCTGGTCTTGCCGTTCGTCCCGGCGATGTGGATCACCGGATACGCGCGGTGCGGCTCGCCCAGGACGTCGACCAGATCCCGGATCCGGTCGAGGGTGGGATCGATCTCCCACTCGACCCCGCGGGCCATGATCGCGCCGATGGTGCGCTGATAGCCGGACGGCTCGGATGGCTGGCTCACGGTCACAGAGCCTACTCGGCGGTGCCGGTGGTCCCGTCCGGGCCCACACTGGAGATATGGACGTGTTCTTCCGCGAATGGGAACGTCGCACCCCGGGCGAGACCCGCGACGTCGGACGGGCCCGTGCCCTGGCGAGCGCCCTGGACGTCCTCGCGCCGGCCCCGCCCGTCCTGACCGTCGTGGGATCCAAGGGGAAGGGGACCGCGGCGCTCTACGCCTCGGCCTTCCTCGCGGCCGCCGGCCTTCGCGTGTGCACCGTCACGAGTCCCGGCCTGCGCACCGACCGCGACCGGATCAGGGTGGACGGCCGCGCCGTCACCGAAGCGGAACTGGCCTCTCTCGCGGACGCGCTCGACGAGGCGATCAGCACGCTCCCGCCGCCCTCGGACGGCTATCTGTCGCCGGCCGGGCTCTTCACCCTCGCGGGCGTCCTGCACGCGCGGCGCGCCGGCGCGGACGCGATCGTCCTGGAGGCGGGGATGGGCGGGCGGTCGGACGAGGTCGCCCTCTTCCCGCCGGCCGTCGCCGCGATCACACCGGTCTTCCGCGAGCACGCCGGCGTCCTCGGAGACACCCCGGCGGAGATCGCCGAAGAGAAGCGCGGCGTCGCCGGCCCGGACACGGTCGTCGTGTCGGCGCCGCAGTCCCCCGAGGTCGCCGCGGTGCTCGGGGCGGTGGAACGGGTGGAGTCAGGCGGCAGCGGGCTCCCGGCGGACCTGCTGCCCGCCGGACTGGGCCGCGGCAACGCCGAAGTGGGAGTCGCCGCGGCCCGGCGGCTCCCGGGGGTGAGCGAGCCCCCGGCCGGGCCGCTCAGGGACGTGCTGTCCTCGGTCGTCCTGCCGGGGCGGCTCTCGTGGCACGACGTGCCCGGGTCGGCGACCCGGCTGCTCGTCGACTCCGCCATCGACCGGACGGGCGTCGCCGCCGCCCTCGCGGCCGCGCGGCGCGCCTGGGGGACGATCGACCACGCCGTCGTCTGCCTCCCCGACCACAAGGACCTGGACGGGGCCGCCGCCGAGCTCGGCGGGCTGCCCGTGACGTTCGTCCGGCTGCCGCTGCCGCACCTGCGCTTCACCCGTCCGCTGCCGTCCGGCTGGGACGTCGTCGGCCCCGGCGCCATCACACCCGAATCCCTGGCCACCCTCGGGCACCGCGTGGCCGTCCTCGGCACCGGCTACTTCACCGGGCTCGTCCTCGGCGTGGTGGACGCCGACACCGAGCGGCTGTTCCTCACCGCGGCTTCTCGACGTCGTTCCTGATCCGGCGCATGACGTCGGCCATCAGCGGGAACTGCGGGCTCAGCGCGGGACGGTTGGAGGCGACGACCCCGAAGGAGTCCCGCGTCGCCCACGCGCAGAACGTGTGGGTGTCGGCGAGGACGGCGAACGTCCCGCACGCGGCCTTCCCGCCCTTGCGGCCGGGGTCGGCGTCCTGCCCGGCGATGAACGTGGTGGGCTGCACCTTCTGCAGGAAGGCCTCGGGATCGCCGACCGGGCCCGTCCCGCCCATGAACAGGACGTCGACCGGCCCGGCGGGCTCCTCGGTGTAGACGGCCTGGCCGCCCTTCACGACGGGGATCCCCGCCGCCTCGACCGCTCCCGCGACGAACGGGTACGCGGCGCTCGCCTGGGGTGCGGTCAGGGCGTCCTTGCGCAGCCCGCCGGCCATCGCCCCCGCGACGATCACCTTGCCGGACGCCGGGACGCCGATGGTGCGGGCGTCCTTCTCGCCGCCGGCGGTGCCGGCGCCCTCCATCCCGAACGCCAGCACGCCCACCATCAGCACGCCGGCCGCGACCGTGGCGGCGCCGGTGACCAGCAGGAACCTGGGAAGCCGCCGTCTCCTGGCCGGAGCCGGCGCGCCCGGCGGCGCATGGCCCGGAGCCATCGGGAGCGGGCCGGTGCCGCCGGGGACCACCGGATGCGCGCCGGACCCGCCCGCCACGAGGGGGTGGCCGCCGGTACCGTCCGAGATCACGACCTGCGGGCCGGTGCCGTCCCGCAGGACGCCGTGCGGGCCCGTCCCGCCGGGGATCGGATGCGCACCCGACCCGTTCGCCGGGCCCGCCATCGCATGCGGGCCCGTCCCGTCGCCGGAGTCGGCCGACCACCACGGACGTGAACCGCCCCAGGGTGCCGGCTCGGCGCCGGCCCGCCAGGGCGGGCCCCCGTCCTCGACGACCTGAGGCGCGTTCAGGTCATCGCCGGACGCGGAGTCCTGCGTGTCGGACCGAGGGGGTGATTCGGCCATTGCGCTCCTGATCGTTCGGCTGCCGGCAAGCCTCGGGGGCACACCCACGGATCGTAGCCGCGACGGGCGGCGCACGCCGACCGTTCGCCGGGTCAGCTCCCCTGTCAGCCCGCCGGAAGGGCGGTCAGCTGCGACTCCAGCCGGCTGATGTCGGCCTCGGCCTGCGCGAGACGCTCCCGGTTCTTGGCGACGACGGGCTCGGGCGCCTTCGCCATGAACGCCTCGTTGCCGAGCTTGCGGGTCGCCTGATCGACCTCCTTGCGGGCGGCGGCCAGGTCCTTCTCCAGCCGCTTGCGCTCCGCGGCCACATCGATGGCCCCGGCGGTGTCGAGCCGGACGGTGACGCCCTCGGCCGGCAGGGACGCGGTGGCGGAGAAGCCGGCGCCCGGCTCGGTCAGGCGCAGCAGCGCGCGGACGCCCTCCTCGTGCGCGGACAGCGGCGAGGCGCCCCACTCCAGCGTCGCGGCGACCTTCTGGCCCGGTTTGAGGCCCTGGTCGGCGCGGAACCGGCGGACCTCCGTGACGAGGCGCTGCAGCGACTCGATGACGGTCTCGGCCTCCCGGTCGCCGCGGGCGGGATCGGCGGACGGCCACGGAGCGGTGACGACGGTGCCGGCCCCGGTCAGGGACGTCCACAGCTCTTCGGTGACGAACGGGATCACCGGGTGCAGCAGCCGCAGGAGCTTGTCGAGGACCTCGCCCAGGACGCGGCGCGTGCCTTCGGCCCGCTCGTCGGCCAGCTGGACCTTCGCCAGCTCCACGTACCAGTCGCAGACCTCGTCCCAGGCGAAGTGGTACAGCGTCTCGCACGCCTTCGCGAAGTCGTAGCCCTCCAGGTAGCCGTTCACCTCGGCGATGACGGACTGGAGCCGCGACAGGATCCAGGCGTCCACGGTGGACACCTCGGCGGGCATGTCACCGCGGACGTGCGCGCCGTTGATGAGCGCGAACCGCGTCGCGTTCCACAGCTTGTTGCAGAAGTTGCGCGAACCCTGCGCCCACTGCTCCGCCACCGGGACGTCGCCGCCCGGGTTCGCGCCGCGCAGCAGCGTGAAGCGGGTCGCGTCGGCGCCGTACGCGTCGATCCAGTCGAGCGGGTCGATGACGTTCCCGAACGACTTGGACATCTTCTTGCCGTACTGGTCGCGGACCATCCCGTGCAGGGCGATCGTGTCGAACGGCTGGACGCCGTCCATCGCGTACAGGCCGAACATCATCATCCGGGCGACCCAGAAGAACAGGATGTCGTAGCCGGTCACCAGCACCGACGTCGGGTAGAACCGCTTCAGATCGGCGGTCTCGTCGGGCCAGCCCAGCGTGGAGAACGGCCACAGCGCCGAGGAGAACCACGTGTCGAGGACGTCGGTGTCCTGCGTCCAGCCGGCGGGCGGCTCCTCGCCGGGCCCCGGGCAGACGACCTCCCCGTCCGGCCCGTACCAGACGGGGATGCGGTGCCCCCACCACAGCTGCCGGCTGATGCACCAGTCGTGCATGTTGTCGACCCACTCGAAGTAGCGGGCCGCCATCTCCGGCGGGTGGATCGTGACGCGGCCGTCGCGGACGGCGTCGCCGGCGGCGCGCGCCAGCGACTCGACCTTCACGAACCACTGCAGCGACACACGCGGCTCGACGACCGTGGCACAGCGCTGGCAGTGCCCGACCGAGTGCTCGTAGGGGCGGACCTCCTTGACGATCCGGCCCTCCTCGCGCAACGCCGCCACGACCGCCGGGCGCGCCTCGAACCGGTCGAGGCCCTCGAACGGGCCGGACGCGGTGACGACGCCGCGCTCGTCCATGACCGACAGCGACGGCAGGGAGTGCCGCCGGCCGATCTCGAAGTCGTTGGGGTCGTGCGCCGGGGTCACCTTCACCGCGCCCGTCCCGAACTCGGGATCGACGTGCTCGTCGGCGACGACCGGGATGCGGCGGCCGGTCAGCGGAAGCTCGATCTCCCGGCCGATGAGGTGCGCGTACCGGGCGTCCCCCGGGTGGACGGCGACGGCGGTGTCGCCGAGCATCGTCTCCGCCCGCGTGGTCGCGACGACGATCTCGTCCTCGCCGGAGCCGTACCGGATCGACACCAGCTCCCCATCGACGTTCTCGTGCTCGACCTCGATGTCGGACAGGGCCGTCAGGCAGCGCGGGCACCAGTTGATGATGCGCTCGGCGCGGTAGATCAGCCCGTCGTCGAACAGCCGCTTGAAGATCGTCCGGACGGATTCGGCGCGTGCGGCGTCCATCGTGAACGCCTCGCGCGTCCAGTCGACGCCGTCGCCGAGCCGGCGCATCTGGCCGAGGATCCGGCCGCCGGACTCCGCCTTCCACTCCCACACCCGCTCGATGAACGCCTCGCGCCCGAGGTCGTGCCGCGACACGCCCTCCTTGGCCAGCTCGCGCTCCACGACGTTCTGGGTGGCGATGCCCGCGTGGTCCATGCCGGGGAGCCACAGGGTCTCGTGGCCGCGCATCCGGTGCCACCGGACGAGGGCGTCCTGGATCGAGTGGTCGAGCGCGTGCCCCATGTGCAGGGAGCCGGTGACGTTCGGCGGCGGGATCACGATCGAGAACGGGGGCCGGTCCGGGGCGCGCCCCGGGTCCGCGGTGAACAGCCCCTCCGATACCCACCGCTCGTAGAGCCGGCCCTCAACATCCGCCGGTCGGTACTGGGTGGGCAGGTCGACGTCCGCGGCGGCCCCCTGGCCGCGCTCAGTGCTGGGCTGTGTCACGGCTGACGATTCTACGGGGACCGGAAAGGTAGAACGCCCCGGGCCACTCCCGCGTCCCATAATCGATCGTGGGTGGGAACGCTCCCACCCGTCCGTTCACGGCATCAGGACGAGGAGTCTCATGAGTGGCTGGAACCCCCCGCCCGCCCATCCGCCCGGTGGGCCCGGACCCCAGGGACCGTTCGGACCACCGCCCGGCCCGCCCGGACCACCGCCGTACGGCGGGGCGGGACCGGTCATGCCCGGCAGGCCGCCGGGCGCCCCGCGGCGCAAGCGCGGCCCCGGCTGCGTGATCGGGCTGCTGGCCGGCGCGTTCGTGCTGGTGCTGGTGCTCGCCGTCGGCGGGTTCGCCGTCTATCTCGCGGGCACGAGCCACGAACTCTCCACTCCGCGGACGGCGGGTGGAATGACCCTCGACAACAGGTATGACAAGGGGGCGGACGACCTCGCCGACACCCTGCGCGGGGCGATCCGCAGCACCACGCGCCCCTCGGGCTCCGACTGGGCGGACGGCGTCTACCGGGACGGCGACCTGGCGTTCCTGTTCATCGGGTTCAGCGGCTCCTACGACCGGGACAACGTCATCAGCCAGCTGGACTTCCACCTGCGCCACGCGCTCAGCACGCCCAGCGTCCGCGTCACCACCAGGCTCTGGGAGATCGACGACCCGGGCGGGGACGGAACGGGGTTCTGCGGGCGCGTGACCGCGGCGGCGAAGAGCACCTACGCGTACTCCTCGGTCTGCGGGTGGGCGACCAGGACGACGTTCGCACTGGTGGTCCCGGCCGGCAACTACACCAAGAGCAACGAGCCACGGGAGTACAAGGTCTCCGGGCTCCAGCGCGTGATGCGCGCCGTGCGCGCGGACGTGGAGGACTGACCGGTGCGGAGAGGCGCCGGACGCCCCCTTCCACGCGCCTCACCCAGAGAGCGTTTTCCCGCCGCGGTCGGGACACAGGTCACCTGACACCGGGTCGCCCCGCCGGAAAGGGTGACGGTGAACACCCGCGACGGCGGGGCGAAAGGAGAGGGACGGGATGCGAGCGGTCCTGGCACGCGCCGCCGTGCTTGCCGGCGCGTTCACCGCGGGGGCCGTGGCGGCACGTGCCGCGACCATCCCTCACCTCCGCAGCCTCACCGCCGACCTGCAGCGCTCCCGGGAGCGGATCCTCGCCAGCCGGGAGGAGGAGCGGCGGCGGCTGCGGCACGACCTGCACGACGGGCTCGGGCCGACACTGGCCAGCCTCGCGATGTCGCTGGACGCGGCGCGCATCACGCTGGCCGGAGAGCCGGAGCGGATGGAGCCGCTGCTGTCCGACGTCCGGGACCGGCTGGCGACGGCCGTCGGGGAGATCCGCGACCTCGCGCACGGGCTGCGCCCGCCCGCCCTGGACGACCTCGGGCTCGTCGCCGCCATCGAGTCGTTCGCCGGAGGCTGCTGCGAACGGGTGGACGTGCGGTTCGACGGCGAGCATCTGGAACTGCCGGCGGCGGTGGAGGTGGCGGCGTACCGGATCGTCCAGGAGGCGCTGACGAACGTCCGGCTGCACGCCCCCGGCAGCACCGCGACGGTCCGGCTGTCCCGCGACACCGACTTGCGGCTCGTGGTCGCCGACACCGGGCCGGGCCTGCCCGACCTGGCCCGCAACGGCGGCCAGCCGAGGTCGCGCCGCGGCATGGCCGCGATGAAGGAATGGGCGGCGGAGCTCGGCGGCAGCTGCTCGATCACGTCCCGGAGCGGCGGCGGGACCGTCGTCTCGGTCCGGCTTCCGCTCGCCGCCGCGGAGACCGCCGCCGGGTACGATCGTCCTTCGACCGGAAGAGGCGGACGCAGATGACGGAGAACATCCGGGTTCTCATCACCGACGACCACCCGGTGTTCAGGCAGGGCCTGAAGGGGCTGCTGCAGGCGCTGGGCGTGGAGGTCGTCGGCGAGGCCGAGAACGGGCCGGCGGCGGTGCGGCTCTCCGCCGAACTGCAGCCCGACGTCGTCGTGATGGACCTGCACATGCCGGGCGGCAACGGCATCGAGGCCACCCGGACGATCACCCGGACCAGCCCGCGCATCGGCGTGCTGGTGCTGACGATGTTCCGCGACGACGACTCGGTCTTCGCGGCGATGCGCGCCGGCGCCCGCGGCTACCTGCTGAAGGAGTCGGGCGCCGAGGAGATCGCCCGCGCCGTGCGGGCCGTCGCGGCGGGCGAGGCCATCTACGGGCCCGAGATCGCCCGCCGCGTGCTGACCTACTTCACCGACATGCCCGACCCGCGTCAGGCCGCGTTCCCGGAGCTGACCGAGCGGGAACGGGAGGTCCTCGAACTGATCGCGCAGGGCCGCAGCAACACCGAGATCGCCGGGACGCTGTTCCTCAGCCCCAAGACCGTCCGCAACCACGTCTCGAACATCTTCATGAAGCTGCACGTCGCGGACCGCGCGCAGGCCATCGTCGTCGCGCGCGAGGCCGGTCTCGGCGAATCCGCGCGTTGACCGCGGTGACGGCCCGCCGCGCTTGCGTGCATGGCTGAGGCCGCTTCACCAAGTATTCGCCGCCCCGCGGACGCGTGACGCGTGGACGCGTGGCGTGGCGTGGAACACGCGAACGCCCCCGCGGCCGGGGGCGTTCGGGTGCTCTGTTCAGGCGCTCTTCTCCCGCGGCTCACGCTTGGGGCGGTCGCGGGGGACGAGCGTCGGGTTGACGTGCTCCAGGACCGCCTCGCGGGTGATGACGACGCGGGCGACGTCCTGCCGGCTCGGCACCTCGTACATCACCGACAGGAGCACTTCCTCCATGATGGCGCGCAGGCCGCGCGCGCCGGTACCGCGCAGGATCGCCTGGTCGGCGATCGCCTCCAGCGCGTCGTCGGTGAACTCGAGGTCGACGCCGTCGAGTTCGAAGAGGCGGTGGTACTGGCGCACCAGCGCGTTCTTCGGCTCGGTGAGGATGTTGATCAGGGCCTCGCGGTCGAGGTTGTGCACCGAGGTGATCACCGGGAGCCGGCCGATGAACTCCGGGATCAACCCGAACTTCAGCAGGTCCTCGGGCATCACCTCGCCGAACACCGCCGACGACTCCTCGAAGTCGGACTTGGAGCGGATCTGTGCACCGAAGCCCATGCCCTGCTTGCCGACCCGGGACTCGACGATCTTCTCCAGGCCGGCGAACGCGCCGCCGCAGATGAACAGCACGTTGGTGGTGTCGATCTGGATGAACTCCTGGTGCGGGTGCTTGCGGCCGCCCTGCGGCGGGACGCTCGCGGTGGTGCCCTCCAGGATCTTCAGCAGGGCCTGCTGGACGCCCTCGCCCGAGACGTCCCGCGTGATCGAGGGGTTCTCGCTCTTGCGGGCGACCTTGTCGACCTCGTCGATGTAGATGATCCCGGTCTCGGCCTTCTTGACGTCATAGTCGGCCGCCTGGATCAGCTTGAGGAGGATGTTCTCGACGTCCTCCCCCACATATCCGGCCTCCGTCAACGCCGTGGCGTCCGCGATGGCGAACGGGACGTTGAGGAGCTTGGCGAGCGTCTGCGCGAGGAGCGTCTTGCCCGATCCGGTGGGGCCCAGCAGCAGGATGTTGGACTTGCCGATCTCGACCGGTTCGTCCCTGCCGGTGTCGCCCGACTGGATCCGCTTGTAGTGGTTGTAGACGGCGACGGACAGCGCCTTCTTCGCCGTGTCCTGCCCGATGACGTAGGAGTCCAGGAACTCGTAGATCTCCCGCGGCTTGGGCAGGCTGTCCCACTTGAGGTCGGAGGTCTCGGAGAGCTCCTCCTCGATGATCTCGTTGCAGAGATCGATGCACTCGTCGCAGATGTACACGCCCGGACCCGCGATGAGCTTTTTGACCTGCTTCTGGCTCTTACCGCAGAACGAGCATTTCAGCAGATCACCACCGTCGCCGATGCGTGCCACCCAACTGTCTCCTTTTCGTGGGGCCGCCCGCCTTGGAGGATGCGGCGCAGCTCGGTTGCGTCCCGAAGGCTCTCGACGTTGGACTCGACGTTACCGCCTCCAACGGACTTGGAAAGCCCCTCGCCCGGAAGTGTGGCGGCCGGGCTCGGGGATCTCCGTGTCCTCGTGTCGTCTCAGGACGACACTACCTCGGCCTTGCGCTTCCTGCTGGCGAAGACGTCGTCGATGAGACCGTAGTCCTTCGCCTCGTCCGCCGTGAGGATCTTGTCGCGTTCGATGTCCTTGCGGACCTCGTCCATGCTCCTGCCGCTGTGCTCGGCAAGGATGCTCTCCAGCAGCTCGCGGATCCGCATGATCTCGCGCGCCTGGATCTCAATGTCGCTGGACTGGCCGTAGGTGCCCTCGGTCGCGGGCTGGTGGATCAGGATCCGCGAGTTGGGCAGCGCGGCCCGCTTGCCCGGCGTCCCGGCCGCGAGCAGCACCGCGGCGGCCGAGGCGGCCTGGCCGATGCAGACGGTCTGGATGTCGGGCTTGACGAACTGCATCGTGTCGTAGATCGCCGTCATGGCGGTGAACGAGCCGCCGGGCGAGTTGATGTAGATGCTGATGTCGCGGTCGGGGTCGATCGACTCCAGCGTGATCAGCTGGGCCATCACGTCGTTCGCGGACGCGTCGTCGATCTGCACGCCGAGGAAGATGATCCGCTCCTCGAACAGCTTGTTGTACGGGTTCATCTCCTTGACCCCGTACGTGGTGCGCTCGACGAACGACGGAATGATGTAGCGGCTCTGCGCCGGAGCCGGGGAGCCGCCCGCCTGGACGCCGGGCCGGACCAGATCGCTGAAGCCGGGTCGGTTGAGATCGCTCACTGTGTGCCTCCGATAAGTGAACAGGTCGTCAGGAGACGGTGCCCTCGGAGGGCACCTGGGTGGCACTGAGCACCACGTGGTCCACCAGCCCGTAGTCCTTGGCCTCGTCGGCGGTGAACCAGCGGTCGCGGTCGGAGTCGCGCTCGATCTGCTCGAGCGACTGGCCGGTGTGTTCGGCGATCTTCTCGGCGAGCGTCTTCTTGACGTAGAGCATCTGCTCTGCCTGGATCTTGATGTCGGAGGCCGTGCCGCCGATGCCGCCGGACGGCTGGTGCATCATGATGCGCGCGTGCGGCAGGGCGTAGCGCTTACCCGTCGTCCCGGCGCACAGCAGGAACTGGCCCATCGAGGCGGCCAGGCCCATGCCCACCGTGACGATGTCGTTCGGGACGTACTTCATGATGTCGTAGATCGCCATGCCGGCGGTGACGGAACCACCGGGCGAGTTGATGTAGAGCGTGATGTCGCGCCGGCCGTCCTCGGCCGACAGCAGCAGGAGCTCGGCGCAGATGCGGTTGGCGATATCGTCGTCGACCTGCTGGCCGAGAAAGACGATCCGCTCGCGCAGCAGCCGCTGGAACAGCTGGTCGCCCAGAGGCGACAGGGGCGCCTCGGCGACCCGCGCCTGGATCCGCGACGACTCGTCGAAAGTCGGAGGCATGCTCACCGGTGTTCCTCCGGTCCTTTTTAATCGGTTCGGATGTTTGGACATTAACGCGCGCACGGGCCCGCTTAAGCCCGGGGGGCCGCCTTTTCGCCAGGGGCGTACCCGCGCGGCGCCGGACGCCTCCCGACACTCCCGGCGATCTTCATGAAGGCGGCATCCCCCCGGGGACGCCTCCCACACCCGTTTCGCTCCGCCCCGCACCCCGGTTCTCCGCACTCAAAGCGGACGCCCCGCACCCGGTGACCGGATGCGGGGCGTGCCCGATGCTCAGAGAACGTCCAGGAGGTGCTAGGAGTCCTTGTCCTGCGCGTCCTTCGCCTCAGCGGCCGGAGCCTCCTCAGCAGCGTCCTCAGCCGTCTGCGCGGGCGCCTCCCCGGCGTCC
Organism: Spirillospora sp. NPDC048823; assembly: GCF_043198445.1. Classification (NCBI taxonomy): domain Bacteria; kingdom Bacillati; phylum Actinomycetota; class Actinomycetes; order Streptosporangiales; family Thermomonosporaceae; genus Spirillospora; species Spirillospora sp. NPDC048823. The sequence continues at coordinate 45,017 of NZ_JBICUT010000007.1, forward strand.
TCGACGGTCTCGGCGTCCTCGGCCGTCTGGGCGTCCTCGGCCGTCTCGGCGTCCTCGGCCTGGACGGTCTCGCCCGTCTCGCCGTTCAGCTCCCGCTGCACGGCCTCGACGTCGATCTCGTTGCCGGACTCGTCCTTGACGGCGACGTGCTCGACGACGAGGTTCAGCGCCTTGCTGCGCAGCACCTCGGAGACGATCGCCGGAAGCTGGTTGTTCTGGGTGAGGTACTCGGCGAGCTGCTGCGGCTGCACGCCCATCTGCATCGCCTGGGTGACGACGTACTCGCTGAGCTCCTCGTTCTCGACGGTCAGCTCCTCCTGGACGGCGAGCTGGTCGAGCACGAACCCGCCCTTGACCGCGAGCCGGGCGGCGTCGGCGACCTCGGTGTCGAACTCCTCCGCGGTCTTCTCCTCGCCGGAGAGGTAGTCGTCCTTGGTCATGCCCGCCATCTGCAGCTGCTGCTCCAGCTGCTGGTTGCGGCGGTCGATCTCCTCCTCCACGACCTTGTCGGGAAGCGGGATCTCGACCTTCTCCAGCAGCGCCTCGAGGGCCTTGTCGCGCGCCTCGGACAGCTGCTGCATCTTCACCTGCCGGCCGAGCCGCGTCCGGACGTCGTCGCGGAGCTCGCCGATGGTGTCGAACTCGCTGGCGAGCTGGGCGAACTCGTCGTCCAGGTCGGGCAGGTTCTTCACCTTGACGCCCTGCACGGTGGCGGTGATCTCGGCCTCCTCGCCGGCGTGCTCACCGCCGGTCAGGGTGCCCGTGAACGTCTTGTCCTCGCCGGCGGCCAGGCCGATGAGCGCCTCGTCCAGGCCCTCGATGGCCGACTTGCTGCCGACCTCGTAGGAGTAGCCGCTGGTCGAGGCGTCCTCGATCTCCTCGCCGTCGATCTTCGCGACCAGGTCGACGGTGGCGAAGTCGCCCTCCTCGACGGCCCGCTCGGCGTTGGTGAGGGACGCGAACCGCTCGCGCAGGTTGTCGATCGTCTCGTCGACCTGCTCGTCGGTGACCTCGGCGTCGTCCACCACGACCTCGAGGCCGTCGTAGTCGGGCACCTCGAACTTCGGCCGGATGTCGACCTCGGCGGTGAACGCGAACTGGGTGCCGTCCTCCAGCTCGGTCACCTCGACGTCGGGCTGCCCGAGCACGAAGATCTCGGACTCCTCGACGGCGCGGCCGTACAGCTCGGGAAGCGCGTCGTTGACCGCCTCCTGCAGAACCGCACCCCGGCCGACGTACTTGTCGATCAGCGGGGCGGGGACCTTGCCGGGCCGGAAGCCCTTGATCCGCACCTGCTGCGAGATCTCCTTGTACGCCTTGTCGAGGTTCGGCTTGAGCTCGTCGAACGGAACCTCGACGGTGAGCTTGACCCTCGTGGGGGTCAGCTCCTCGACATCGGTCTTCACTGGGGTAGGTCTCCTTGATCGGGCGCTGTCTCGGCCGCGGCGTTCGACGCGTACTTCTTCCTGCCTGCGAGCTTGTTGCCTGCGAGTCCTCGGACTGCACGCCTACGGGCCCGGTACCCGGTCCGTCTGCGTCGTCACTCAGCCGGTCAGTCTCTCAGCGGCGCGGGCACGCCGAATACGGCTCCGCGCCTTCGCGCGGCCAAGTCTATGGGGTAGCGGAGCCGTGTGCGGACATCGGACGCCCGCAAGACAGGCGAACCCGCGTCAACGTTCCCGCACGGGCAGTGACATAACGCATCGGAAGGCCCATACTCGTCCGGGATGAACGGGATAGCTGCGGCCTTCAGTGCCACCGGGCTCTACTACCTCGGGTTCGCCGTCTTCAAATTGGCCGCGGACCGGATGGCCCCTCTCCGGGGCAACCGCATCATGCACATGATCTGGACGATCGTCACCAACTGGATCTTCCTGATTGCTCTCACGATCGTGCTCGGCGGGCTCGGCCTGCAGATCCTCGCGCTGAGCATGCTGCCGTTGTCGACCGCCGTGCCGATCTTCATGTCCGGCATGGTCCCGCTGCTGCTGATCGCGCTGGTGTTCTTCGGAGAGCGGCTCACCGCGCGCGAGTGGCTGAGCGTGGTGCTGATCGGCGCGGCGATCCTGCTGCTCACCGCGTCGCTCAGCGGGGACGAGCCGATCGGCTCGGCGGACGCGCCGCTGTGGAAGATCGCGGTGGCGGTCGCCCCGGCGGTGCTCGTGCCGCTGCTGATCCTGGTGCTCGGCGACTACCGGCCGGACGGCCGGCACGCCCGCCCGGTCACCGGGATCGCCTACGGGCTCGGCTCGGGCTTCCCGGTCGGCACCGCCGAGCTGGCGATCAAGGGGTGGAGCGACCACGCGGACGCCACCAGCCTGCGGATCGCGCTGACGCCGTGGCCGTATCTGACGGTGATCGCGGCGGCCATCGGGTTCGGGATCATGGTCATGGCGTTCCAGCGCTGCCGGGTGTCGATCGTGGCCACCGTGATGACGGTCAGCGCCAAGACGTACCTGCTGGCGATGGGCACGTTCATGTACGAGGAGGCCTGGCCGCAGGACGGGGCCTACTCCGCGATGCGGCTGGGCGCGCTGACGCTGGGCGCGATCGCCGTCCTGCAGTTCCCCCGGCACAGGCCCGTCGAAGGTGAGCCCCGCGACTCCCGGGAGGACCTGTCCTCCGCGCACGACCCGTTCGGCGGTTTCGTGCAGGGCGGGCCGGCACTCGGGGGGCCGCAGCTCCGCCATGCCGACCAGCCGTTCCCCGGACATGCCGACCAGCCGTTCCCCCACCTCAGGGAGCGGGCCGAGGACGGGACGCCGCTCCTGTCGGCACCGCCGCAGCGTTCGCCGTACGCGCAGGACCCGCTCGGCCAGGGCCCCTACGACCGGCCGCCGGGAGCGGAGCCGCGGCCGCCGCGTCGTCCCGTCCGCCCGGAGAGCCCCACGGAGACGGGTACCGACGGACGCTGGCGCGGCTTCGGCAACTGACCGGCGGCGCCCCCGGTCCCGCCCGTCCGACGTTCGCTTGCGGCGTGTCGCCCTTTCGTGGGCCGATGAGGGCGACACGCCGCAGCTCAACGGTTCTTGCGGTCCTTGGCGGGGAGACCCTTGTCCAGCCCTGCGCGGCGGAGGGCGTCGGCCATGGCACCGCCGCCGGAGGCGTCGCCGCCTCCCTGGCCGCCTCGTCCGCCTCCGCCTTGCCCGCCGCGTCCACCGCCCTGACCTCCGCGCTGGCCGCCCTGCCCACCGCCCTGCCCACCGCCTTGCCCGCCGCGTTGGCCACCGCCTTGCCCGCCGCGTGGGCCACCGCCTTGCCCGCCGCGTCCGCCGCCGCGGTTCTGGCGGCCGCCTCGGTCGCGCTGCTCGCCGCGTCCGCCGCCGCCCTGCCGGTCACGACCCTGCCGGTCGCCGCCTTGCCTGTCACCACCGGGCCCGTCACCACCGGGCTCGTCGTCCAGCCGTAGCGTGAGCGAGATGCGCTTGCGCTGCAGGTCGACGTCCAGGACCTTGACGCGGACGATGTCGCCGGGCTTGGCGACATCGCGCGGATCGGACACGAACTTGTCGGACATCGCGGAGATGTGGACGAGCCCGTCCTGGTGGACGCCGACGTCCACGAACGCGCCGAACGCGGCGACGTTGGTGACGACGCCCTCCAGGATCATGCCGGGCTCGAGGTCTCCGAGCTTGTCGACGCCCTCCTTGAACGTGGCGGTCTTGAACGCCGGGCGCGGGTCGCGGCCGGGCTTCTCCAGTTCGGCGAAGATGTCGGTGACGGTCGGCAACCCGAACGTGCCGTCGACGAAGTCCGCGGGCTTCAGCGAGCGCAGCGCGGCGCTGTTGCCGACGAGCGCCTTGATGTCGTTGCCCGCCGCGTCCAGGATCCGGCGGACGACCGGGTACGACTCCGGGTGCACGCTGGAGGCGTCGAGCGGGTCGTCCCCGCCGGGGATGCGCAGGAAGCCCGCGCACTGCTCGAACGCCTTCGGGCCGAGCCGCGGGACGTCCTTCAGCCCGCCGCGGGTCCGGAACGGGCCGTTGGCGTCGCGGTGGGCGACGATGTTCTCCGCGAGCCCGTCGCCGATGCCCGACACGCGGGTGAGCAGCGGCGCGGACGCGGTGTTGACGTCGACGCCGACGGCGTTCACGCAGTCCTCGACGACGGCGTCGAGCGACCGGGACAGCTTCACCTCGGAGATGTCGTGCTGGTACTGGCCGACGCCGATCGACTTCGGGTCGATCTTGACCAGTTCGGCGAGCGGGTCCTGGAGCCGGCGGGCGATGGAGACGGCGCCGCGCAGCGACACGTCCATGCCGGGCAGTTCGCGGCCGGCGTATTCGGAGGCCGAGTACACCGACGCGCCGGCCTCCGACACCATGATCTTGGTGAGCTTGAGGTCGGGGTACCGGGCGATGAGGTCGGCGGCGAGCTTGTCGGTCTCCCGGGACGCGGTTCCGTTGCCGATGGAGACGAGGTCGACCTTGTGCTCGCGGGCGAGGCGGGCGAGCGTCTCGATCGACTCGTCCCACTTCCGGCGCGGTTCGTGGGGATAGATCGTGTCGGTGGCGACGACCTTGCCCGTGGAGTCGACGACGGCGACCTTGACGCCGGTGCGCAGGCCGGGGTCCAGGCCCATCGTCGAGCGGGTCCCGGCGGGCGCGGCGAGAAGCAGGTCGCGCAGGTTCGCGGCGAACACGCGGACCGCCTCGTCCTCCGCCTCCTGCCGGAGCCGGGTGCGCATGTCGATGCCGAGGTGGACGAGGATGCGGGTGCGCCACGCCCAGCGGACGGCGTCCGACAGCCACTTGTCGGCCGGACGGCCCTGGTCGGTGATCTGGAACCGGCGCGCGATCTCCACCTCGTAGGAGCTGCGGGCGCCTTCCTGGGGGGCCTCCTCGGGCTCCAGGTCGAGGTCGAGGACCTCTTCCTTCTCGCCGCGGAACAGTGCGAGGACGCGGTGCGAGGGCAGCCTCGTGAACGGCTCGGCGAACTCGAAGTAGTCGGAGAACTTCGCGCCCGCCTCCTGCTTGCCGTCCCGGACCCGTGAGACCACCCGGCCCCGGTTCCACATGCGTTCGCGGAGGGCGCCGATGAGGTCGGCGTCCTCCGCGAAACGCTCGACGAGGATGGCCCGCGCGCCCTCCAGCGCGGCGGCCGCGTCGGCGATGCCCTTGTCCGCGTCCACGTAGTCGCCGGCGGCGGCCTGCGGATCGTGGGACGGGTCGTCCAGCAGCAGGCCGGCGAGCGGTTCGAGGCCGGCCTCACGGGCGATCTGCGCCTTGGTGCGCCGCTTCGGCTTGTACGGGAGGTAGATGTCCTCCAGCCGCGCCTTGGAGTCGGCCGCCGTGATCTGGGCTTTGAGCGCGTCGTCGAGCTTGCCCTGCGACTCGATCGAATCCAGGATCGCGGCGCGGCGCTCGTCCAGCTCGCGCAGGTAGCGCAGCCGCTCCTCCAGCGCGCGCAGCTGCGCGTCGTCGAGGGTGCCGGTCGCCTCCTTGCGGTAGCGGGCGATGAACGGGACGGTCGCCCCGCCGTCGAGCAGGTCCACCGCGACCCGCACCTGTCCCTCGCCGACGCCGATCTCCTCGGCGATGCGCTGGGTGATGGGCCGGACCGCGGGCTCGGTGCCCTGCTGGCCGGTGGACGTCTGGCTGGTGGTCGCTGTCACAGCTTGGATTCGCTTTCTCCCCTGGATGTCAGCGTGCATTGTCCAGGGAACGGGCCTCGTTGTCTTGTCACCGCGTTGTCTTGTTACCGCGTTGTCTTGTTTCCGCTCGATGACCGCCGAGCACGTGGGTGCGCTGGGGGCAGGGTAGGTCTAAGCCCCCTGCATCCGCCCGCGAAAGTGGGCCTAGCACCACCGAGCCCTGGACCGGGGCAGACCACAATGAGGGAGTCGGGATCTACCGGATGGAACGCCCACGGAGGACCAGGTGAGTGAACGCCAGCACGTCGTCGAGCTACTCGCAGAGTATGCGCGGCGTGTCCTCACGAGCTTCATCCGCGGGGTCGTCCAGATCGTGCTGGCGTTCACCGTGAACCTGCCGCTGTTCATCCTCGCGGTGTTGTCGCTGGTGTTCATCCCGCTGGGCGTGGGAGTCGTGCTGACACCCGTCGCGTTCCAGGCGATCCGCACGATCGCCGACCGGCAGCGGGCCTGGGCGGCCGAATGGTCGGGCGTGCGGATCGCCGTCCCGTACCGGCCGGAACCGCCGGGCGTGCTCGGCCCGTTCGCGCGGCTGCGGTGGCTGCTGGCGGACCCGGCGTCGTGGCGCGACCTCCTGTGGACGTTCGTGAACATCCCGGTCGCGCTCGTCCTCGGGGTCCTGGCGGGCGGTCTGGCGGTGTACGGGCTGGAGGGCGTGTTCGTCGCGCCGTGGATCGCGTTGTTCGGGAACTTCGGCTGGGGCCCGTTCTGGACGCTGGACGACTACGGGCTGCTCGGCTTCGCCGGCCCGATCGTCCTCGGGGCCGGGATGGTGGCGGCGTCCGTCCCGCTGGGGCCGGTGTTCCTGAAGGCGCACGCGCTGTTCGGCCGGGCGCTGCTCGCACCGACGCGGGGCGCGCTGACCGAGCGCGTCCAGCGGCTCACCGAGACGCGTTCGGAGACGGTGGACGCGTCCGCCGCCGAGCTGCGCCGCATCGAGCGGGACCTGCATGACGGCGCGCAGGCCCGGCTGGTCGCGCTGAGCATGAACATCGGGCTCGCCGAAGAGATGATGAAGCACGATCCGGAGACCGCGCAGCAGCTGCTGGCCGAGGCCCGCGCCGCCAGCGGGACGGCCCTCACCGAGCTGCGCGACCTGGTCCGCGGCATCCATCCGCCGGTCCTGGCCGAGCGCGGTCTGGACGGTGCCGTCCGGGCGCTGGCGCTGACCCTGCCGCTGCCCGTGGACGTCCGGATCGACCTGCGGGGGCGTCCGGACGCCCCCGTCGAGTCGGCGGCGTACTTCGCGGTCGCGGAGATGCTCGCCAACGTGGTCAAGCATTCGGGCGCGCGGCGGGCGTGGCTCCAGATCGAGCATTCGGACGGCCGGCTGCTCACGATCATCGGGGACGACGGGACGGGCGGCGCCGATCCGGCGCGGGGCTCCGGCATGCGCGGCATCGAGCGCCGGCTCGCGGCCTTCGATGGGACGATGGCCGTGACGAGCCCGCCCGGCGGGCCGACCGTCGTGACCATGGAGCTGCCGTGCGCGTTGTCATCGCCGAAGATCTCGCCCTCCTCAGAGACGGGCTGATCCGCCTTCTCGGGGCGTTCGGGTTCGAGGTCGTCGAGGCCGTCGACAACGGCCCGTCGCTGCTGCGGGCGCTCACCACGCACCGTCCGGACGTGGCGGTCGTGGACGTGCGGCTCCCGCCGACGTTCACCGACGAGGGCCTGAGGGCGGCGCTGGAGGCGCGCCGGGAGCTCCCCGGGCTGCCGGTGCTGGTGCTGTCGCAGCACGTGGAGCAGTTGTACGCGCGGGAGCTGCTGTCCGACAGCACGGGCGGCATCGGCTACCTGCTGAAGGACCGGGTGTCGGACGTCAAGGTCTTCGTGGAGGCGGTGCGCCGGGTCGCGGGCGGCGGCACCGCCCTGGACCCGGACGTCGTGGCGCAGCTGCTGACCCGGCACGCCCGCGAGGAGCCGCTGCAGCAGCTGACCCCCCGCGAGCGCGAGGTGCTCGGGCTGATGGCCGAGGGCCGCTCGAACGCGGCGATCGCCGGGAAGCTGTTCGTCACCGAGAAGGCGGTCAGCAAGCACACCAACGGCATCTTCGGCAAGCTCGGGCTGCCGCAGTCCGAGGACGACAACCGGCGGGTCCTCGCCGTCCTCGCCTACCTGGGCGCCTGACGGCTTGCCCCAGCGGCCAGGGCCCGCCGGGTCACCGCGCCCAGGGCGGGACGATCCGCTCGTCGCCCTGGGGTGCGATCTCGCATTTGGAGTCGTCGACGACCTCGTCCGGGTCGTAGGCGAGGCAGCCCGCGTGGGCGGCGACGACGGCGGTGAACCCGGCGTCGGGCGGCGAGGTCATCTGGCGCGGCGTGTCGGCGGGCAGGACGACGGTGTCGCCGGGGCCCGCCTCCAGCTTGCGCCCGTCCAGGTCGATGGTGGCGGTGCCTTCCAGGAACGTCCAGACCTGCTCGGTGTCGAAGGCGTGCAGCGGGCCGGTCCTGCCGGGCGCCATGTCGACGCGCCAGACGGCGAGGCCCCGCGTGCCGCCCTGGGTGGGCGTCGCGAACGTGGTCATGGTGCCGTTGGGCGTGTCGGTGCGACGGCTTTCGGCGTCGTGGATGAGCGTCATGAGTCCCGATCCCCTAGATTAGACAATGTGGTTGTCCATATAGTCAATGAGGTTGTCTTCTATGTCAAGTGACGGCGACGCCCCGGGGTTCGAGCTGCCGCTGCGGCTCTTCCTCGCCTTCCGGGTGATCATCGATGAGCTGCACACCGAACTGGCCGCCCAGGGACATCCCGACATGCGCCCGCTGCACGGCTTCGTGTTCCAGGCGATCGGCCCGGACGGCACGACGGCGGTGGAGCTCGGCCGCCGGCTCGGGGTGTCCAAGCAGGCCGCGGGCAAGATGATCGAGTCGCTGGAGCGGATCGGCTATGTCGAGCGCACCGCCGACCCGTCCGACGCCCGGCGCAAGATCGTCCGGCTGACGGCGCGGGGCACGGACTCCCTGGACCGGTCCGCGCGGATCTTCGACCGGATCCGGGACGACTGGGTGCGGCGGCTGGGCGCCGGCCGCGTCCGCGCGATGGAGCACGACCTCCGGCAGGTCACGCCCGCCGACCTGTGGCGGCTGGACTTCCCCGGCTGGTTCGGGACGCCCTGAAGATTCTTTCCGGAACGTCCGCCCGTATGTGCCCAGGCAGCCGCTTAGACCACCGTTTCCCTCGATCACGGGCCGTCCCGAACCCCTTGAACGCGCCGTTCCACCCGGTTACCATCTGGCCAATTCTTAGGAAACTTTCCTAAGAATTGCGCGGGGATTCCTGTTTGCTCGGGGGCCGATCGAACGGAGAATCATGTCAGGACCGGGCGGACGGCGGGCCATGGCGCTCGCCGGCGCGACATCACTGGCGGTGGCCACCGCCCTGCTCACGGCGCCACCCGCGTCGTCGGCCGGGACGGTCACCGCCACCTGTACCAAGACCCAGGACTGGGGCACGGGCTTCGGCGGCACGTGCACGATCACCAACGGGACGGACGCGTCCCTGAACGGCTGGACCATCGAGGCCGACATGCCGTCCGGGACGGCCGTGACCTCGGTGTGGGACGCGACGAAGAGCGTCTCCGGCGACCACTACACGTTCACCAACGCCGGCTGGAACGGGACTCTCGCCGCGGGCGCCACGGCCGGCTTCGGGTTCAACGGGACCGGGCCCGGCTGGTTCACCGGCTGCACGGTCAACGGCGCTGCCTGCGACGGCTCCGGCGGACCCGGCGACGACAGCGAGGCTCCCGCCGCCCCGTCAGGTCTGCGGTCCACCGGCGCGACCGCCACGAGCGTCTCGCTGGCGTGGAACGCGTCGACCGACAACGTCGGCGTCACCGGCTACGACGTCTACCGGGGCGCCACGAAGGCCGCCTCGGTGACCGGCACCACCGCCACCGTCGGCGGGCTGTCGGCCGGCACCGGCTACAGCTTCACCGTCAAGGCCCGCGACGCCGCCGGGAACAGCTCCCCCGCGTCCGCCCCCGTCTCGGTCACCACCGACGAGGACGGCGGCGGCCCCGGGAACGGCGGCGGGAAGGTCATCGGATACTTCGCCGAGTGGGGCGTCTACCAGCGCAACTACCACGTCAAGAACATCGAGACGAGCGGCTCCGCCGACAAGCTCACCCACATCAACTACGCGTTCGGCAACGTCCAGGGCGGCAAGTGCACCATCGGCGACGCCTACGCCGCCACCGACAAGGCCTACACCGCCGACCAGAGCGTCGACGGCGTCGCCGACACCTGGGACCAGCCGCTGCGCGGCAACTTCAACCAGCTCCGCAAGCTGAAGAAGCTGCACCCGGACCTGAAGGTGATCTGGTCGTTCGGCGGCTGGACGTGGTCCGGCGGCTTCGGCCAGGCCGCGCAGAACCCGGCCGCGTTCGCCGAGTCCTGCTACAACCTGGTCGAGGACCCGCACTGGGCGGACGTGTTCGACGGCATCGACATCGACTGGGAATACCCGAACGCCTGCGGCCTCACCTGCGACACCAGTGGCCCGCAGGCGCTGGAGAACCTGCTGTCGGCGCTGCGCTCCAAGTTCGGCTCGAACAACCTCGTGACGGCCGCGATCACCGCCGACGCCAGTCCAGGCGGAAAGATGGACGCGACCGACTACGCCGGCGCCGCCCGGTACGTCGACTGGTACATGCCCATGACCTATGACTACTTCGGCGCCTGGGCCGCCCAGGGACCGACGGCACCGCACTCGCCGCTGACGTCCTACCCGGGTATCCCGCAGCAGGGCTTCAACTCCGCCGACACCATCGCCAAGCTGAAGTCGAAGGGCATCCCGGCGGGCAAGCTGCTGCTGGGCATCGGCTTCTATGGCCGCGGCTGGACGGGCGTCACCCAGTCCGAGCCGGGCGGGACCGCGACGGGCGCCGCACCCGGCACCTACGAGGCCGGCATCGAGGACTACAAGGTCCTCAAGGGCAGATGTCCCGCGACCGGCACCGTCGCCGGCACCGCCTACGCCAAGTGCGGCAGCCAGTGGTGGAGCTACGACACGCCGTCCACCATCGGCGGGAAGATGGCCTACGCCCAGGACGAGGGCTTGGCGGGCGCCTTCTTCTGGGAGCTCAGCGGCGACACCTCGAACGGTGAGCTGATCGCCGCGATCAAGAACGGTCTCGGCTGAGCCGTTCGCCCGGGGGACCTCCCAGCCCCCTCAGGCAGCCGAGACATCGGGCCCCTGACCACCTTGGACGCCGGTCAGGGGCCCGTTCCATGCGTTGCGGGCGAAGACACGAGGATGGTGAGACGGTTGTTCGCCCGACGACGTTTGGAGCTCCCTTGCACGACCGGACGCTGGGCAAGACGTACCGGCATCCGGTGAGGTTCGGTGGGACGTGCATGGGGACGAGCACGCGGACCCGGTCGTCCTGCTGCACGGCACGCCGTTCTCGTCCTACGTGTGGCGTGGTGTCGCGCGCGCTCTGGCAACGACCCACCGCGTGTACGTGTGGGACATGCCGGGGTACGGAACGTCCGAGATGAGCGCCGGGCAGGACCCCGCTACCACGCCCTCGCCCTTGTCGACCCCGTCGCGCTCGCCCCGTGGGGGTCGCCGTTCTTCCGTCTGGTCGGGGCCTCCGACACCTGGATCCCCGCCGCCAAGGGCCACGAACTCGCCGCCCTCGTCCCCGGTTCGGGCCTCCAGGTGATCGACGGGGCCGGACACCTGGTGCAGGAGGACGCGCCCGCCGAGCTGACCGCCGCGCTCGCCGCCTTCCTCACATGATCGCGGCCGTGCTGTTCGACCTCGACGGGACGCTCCTCGACCATGAGGGGGCGGCGGCCGAAGCGATCATCCGCTCGTTCCCGGACGCGGACCCGGCGTGGCTCGTCCCCCGCTGGACGGAACTGAGCGAGGCGGCGATCGACCGGTACCTCGCGGGTGAGCCGGGCCTCGCCGCACAGCGCCGCTCCCGGATCGTCCCGCTGGCCCGGGAACTGGGGCTCAGGCAATGGGACGACGCCCGTGGGCGGCACCGGCCGTGTCCCGGTGCCGCCCGCGCACGTCCGGGTCAGGACGTCTGGAGGCTCGCCTGGATCTCCAAGATGATCTGCACCTTGTCGCCCAGCCCGAGCCCGTTGCCGCCCGGAACCTTGCCGGCGTCGCCGACGCCGAACTCCAGCCGGCTGATCTCGCCCGTCGCGGTGAAACCGGCGCGAGCGCCCTTGAACGGGTCGTCCTGCCGGAACGGGTCGGGGCCGAACCCTCCCAGCTCCAGATCGAGCGGGACCTGCTTGGTCAGGCCGCGCAACGTCAGTTCGCCGTCCAGGATGAAGCCGTCCCCGTTGCGACGCACCCCGGTGGAGCGGTACGTCATCGCCGGGTACTTCTCGACGTCGAGGTAGTCGGCGGACCTGACGTGCGCGTCGCGCTGGGCGTTGCCGGTATCGATCGAGGTCAGGTCGATGGTCGCGGTCACCGACGAGCCGATGGGGTCCTCGCCGGTCACGACCGTCCCCTCGAACGTCCCGAAGCGCCCGCGGACCTTGCTGACCATCAGGTGCCTGATGGTGAAGCCGACGTCGGAGTGGACGGGGTCGATGGTCCAGGTGCCGGCGATGTAGCCGGGGATCTCGACAAGCTCGGTCGTCATCGTGTCTCCTAGGGTTACGACAAGTAAGGCGGTTCTGTTTGGGAACCGCCTCTATGGTGCGGACACCCTCGGAGTCGGCACAAGAAGGCACTTTTTTCTGCCCTGGTCACCTGGAGATAACCATGGAGCACACACCCGCGGGGTGCCGGGCCCGCGAGATCCTCGACCGCGTCGGCGACAAATGGTCGCTGCTGGTGATCGCGCTGCTCGGCGAGCGCACCAAGCGGTTCACCGAACTCAAGCGCGAGATCGACGGCATCAGCCAGCGGATGCTCACCGTCACCCTGCGCGGCCTGGAACGCGACGGCATCGTCACGCGCACCGTGTACCCGGTGATGCCGCCGCGCGTGGACTATTCGCTCACCCCGATGGGCGCGACGCTGATGGACGCGGCCAACACCCTCGTGAGCTGGGCGGAGTCCCATCTTAAAGAGATCGACGCCGCCCGCGCCGACTACGACGTCCGCACCGCGGAGACGGAGGCCCTCAAAACACCGTGAGGCCCGCGGCGCGGCGGCCCCGAGGCATTTCTCACCCTTGATTGGCCCAATTCTCCACGTATCGTACAAAAAGGACAGTGAGGGGAGCCTGACGTGCTGCGCGTGTTCTGTTTCCACACCCTCGGGATCACGGTCGAGGACCTCTACCTGGTCGACCCGGACCCCCACCGCGGCGGACACGAACGCGGCGTCCGCGTCGAACTGCGGCTGCTCGGCACACCCCCCTGGCGCGGCTCCCCCAACGCGTCCCAGCAGGTCGTCGTGGACCAGGCCGTCTGGCGGGCCGACTTCCTGGAGTCGGTCACCGGCGGTCCAGGCTCCAAGGACCGCATGCACCACCACCCGGGCATGCTCGACAACGAGCCCGGCCGGCGCGTCTTCGAGCCCGGCCTCACCGCCGACCCCATGGGCTGGCTCGAACACCGGCTCTCCGACGTCCTCCCCCTCCTGAAGGCCGCCCACGTGGACGCCCGCAGCCACCACGCGTCCGCCGAAGCCCTCCGCGAAGCGGCCCCCGAGGTCGCCGGTACCGTCGCGACCGTCCTGGGCGAAGTCCGCGCCGGCACCCTTGCCACCACACCCCCCGAAACACCCATACGTCGCTCATAATCTCCTTTACCCCTTTCCTGTACTTCAGAAAAGCGCCAACAAACGGTGATCGCCCGGTATGAGGCGTTACGCGGCAACCCTTCAGGGAACTGCCTGGCAGCGACTGGATCCGCCACTCATTACTTAGGGAAATGGGGAAGAGCATGCGCAAGTTCCTCGGAGCGGTGAGCCTGGCCGCCCTGGTCGCGTTCGGTCCCGCGGCACCCGCATTCGCGGAGCAGGCCAAGCCACCGGCCGTCCAGCAGGTGCAGCAGCAGGCGCAGAACGAGGACGACGGCGGCGGCAAGGCGGGCCTGTGGGGCTTGCTCGGCCTCCTGGGTCTCCTCGGCGCGATGGGCATGAGGAAGACCAAGAAGCCGAAGGTCGGAACCGCGGAGACCCGCACCGGCACCGGCCGCCGCGAAGGCCCGGGAATGTAGGACGCGTCCCCGCATCCGGCCGCCGCCCGAGCGCGCCTCACGGCGTCGACCGAGCGGCGGCCCGGGACGTCCCGTCGGGCTGGCGGGATTTGAACCCACGACCCCCGGCACCCAAAGCCGGTGCGCTACCAAACTGCGCTACAGCCCGCACACGATGACGCGAGAAGTCTAGACCCGATCAGCCCCCGCCGCCGCTCCTAACCCGGCGCCCGCACCACCGGGCACGCCCGCCCCCGGAACCCTGTACGCTACGGGTTGGCGATCGAGGGCCCGCAAACCCTCCGCTCGCGGGCGTAGCTCAATGGTAGAGCCCCAGTCTTCCAAACTGGCTACGCGGGTTCGATTCCCGTCGCCCGCTCTCTCGTTTCCCCAGGTCAGAGCCCTGCGGGGCGATCTTGAGTGCCTCTTTCAAGATCATTTGTCACCCTCACTGGGATCTGGCACGTCTGGGCGGCATCCTGGTTCAACTACGAACCTCGGTGATCATGGTCTGACCATCCCTGGCGGAGATCAGCACGCCGACGAACCTGGCACCCTCAACACGGAAGGTCCGGCCCCCTGACGGGAACCGGACCTTCGTTCGTTGGACGGCTCGCTAGTTCGGCTCGATGCCGAGGAGCCGCCGTAGGTCGACTGTCACGACGCGGTAGCTGGCGCCGATGCGGATCACCTTGCAGGGGAACTGTCCATGGCGGGCAAGCTGGTAGGCGCGCGTGCGCCCGAGCCCGATGGCACGGGCTGCGGTCTCGACGCTGACCGTGATGGGGAGCGCAAGCAACTCGTCCTGGCTCATCTGCTTCACGCTCCGGCCCCTCTCCGGGGGTTGCCGAACCATCTCGTGCGCAGCCGCCCATTCTCGGGATGTCTCGCTCGTGGCTCGGTTCGTCGGAGCGTGGCCGCAGGTGCCGGTTCGACGACGGGGGCGGGGGACGGTGTTGCGCTGCCTCCGGGCGACAGACCGCTGCTGTGAACGTGGTTGATCGCGCTCCGGGCCTGGTCGACCGCCTCGCTGCATCCCGCGCCTTGGTGGCGGGCGTGGAGGATGGCGCGACCGAAGGCATCGAGTGCGGCGGCACCGAGGTAGCTGGTCGGGGCTCCGTCCGTCGGACGGCGTTCAGCCTCTCTGCGGCCCGGCGTGCGGCATCGGCTTGGGCGAGGCGCTGCTGGGCAAGACGGTGTTCGGCCGCCGACTCGATGAGGTCGGCGAGGTTCGCTATGAGGAACAGCAGATCGACGGTGAGGTCTCTTCTCTGCTCGCGTCGATCTCCCCAGCCGACGTTGGCGATTGCAAGCGTCCGTGCTGCCGCACGCAGGGCGCTTCCGTACGGAGTGACCGGTGGCGGACGACCGAACGGTTCTCGGGCAGCGCGGTCGTAGTCGTCGGCGGCCCGGGCCAGTTCGCGGTTGCCGGTGATGTCCGCCGTGACGTGCAGGACGTCAGCGGTCGCCACTGCGAGATCGGCGCGGGCCCTTGGATCATGGAGCGTTCGCATCTGCCAGGCCGCCGTCCCGGCCGCTCGGGCGGCCTCCCGGTAGGCCGCGGCCCGCACTTCGTGGTCGGCGGACGAACCCGGCGTCCACCTGCGCGACCGGACCGTCGGTCGGCGGGCCTCGCCGTCCGTCCATCGGTGACGCAGCTTGGGCAAGGTGAGGTCGGCGGCGAGCTTGCCGCCGGAGAAGAAGATCGGTTCACCCGCCGAGTTGTTGTAGTCGGGCACCGCGACGGCGTAGCCGGTCACCTCACCGGGCGTCCGGACGCTGAACCTCAGCCGCACCGCCAGCCCGCGCTCACGCAGGCCGGTGAAGAACGCCTCCTCGCTGCCGGACGATGCGGCAACGGCGGCCACGTGCCGCCGCAACGCAACACGCGGCGGCTCCTCCAAGCCAGCGCGCTGGGCCCGTTCCAGCTCAGCACGCGAAGGACGCGGCGCCGCCGTCCGATCCGCGGGCGCGGTACGGCACAGCCCATACCGCTGCTCGACAACCTGGCACGCAGTGCGGGCCTTGAGGTAGTCGCGGGTGATGTTGGGTCTGCGGCCGTCCTCTCGCGCGAGTGTGGCCACGACATGGATGTGATCGTCGGCGTGACGCACGGCGATCCACCGGCACGCCTCGGGATCGCCGCGTGGTGCGATGCCGGTCTGGTGCATCAGCTCCTCGGCGACGTCGGCCCACTCCTCATCGGTCAGGGGACGATCAGTGGGGGCGGTCCGGAGCGAGCACTGCCAGACCGGCTCAGCGGGCCGGCTCCGCCGCATCGTCTCCAGGGGCGAGCGCAGCGCCTCGGCCAGCGGCCGGAGATCACGCTTCCCGTCCGCGCGTCGTGTGGGTTCCAAAGCGGCCGGGTGGGGTACCCGGCAACGATGTGCGGGTCGGCGTGCTCGTTGCCCTTGCCCGGCCCGTACAGGTAGCGCAGGAGGTTGCCGACATCGGCGCCGCGAGTGACCTTCGCGATCACGGCAGCCGCCTACCGAGTTCCACGACGACGGCCTCCGCCCGCCGCACCACCTGAAAGCAGTACGCCGCCAACCACGTCACTGATTCCGGGACCTCGTCGTAGGCATTGGCATGGCGCACGAGCTGGTTGAGGTTCACCCCGACCGCGTTGATCTGACGGCTGGCATTCCGCAGCTCGGCATGCAACGCCACGAGCGCCCCGTCCACAGGTCGCTGCTCGCGAATCGCAGTGCGAACGGTCTTTACGACGAAAGCGCTGCAGGCGAGCCCGGCTCGCGTCGCCGCTTCGTGAAGCTCTTCATACTCCACGTCGCTGACACGGATTCTCAGCTCCCGCTCTCGCCGCCGCCCACCGCCGAGCTTCGCTCGACGCTGCAGCGGCTCCGCCCTGCCGTTGCCTCGCTTGTCTGTCGTTATATACCTCCGCTCCTGGCTTTAAGGACCGCGCTCGGTCCCCACCTGGCCAGTGTGATCTTCCGAGCGGAAGTTATCCACAATAGGTAGCGCTCTACCAGCTATCTTGCATCCCGCATTGACCTGATTATGCGTCAGTTCTCGAAGGCAAGTTCATGTCAATTGGCGAGCCGATTCTGACGCTTACTGTCGGCCGCTACCGCACCGTTCATCTTGCTGATGGAATACCCACTACCCGGTCTGCGCAGCAAGAACAGGAACCGCCGAGAACGTCCTCGGTGTCAGGTTCGTCCAGTCGATCTGGCGAGGGGAGGGATTTCATCCGTCGTAGGTTGCGAAGAGGTGGGCAGCCGTACTCGTTCGACTGATGGTCTTCCCAGGTTCGACCAAACCCGGGATGTCTGATGTACAGCAACACCATCGAATGCCCAGGACGAGGACGCTGTTACGCGCCCTCGTCGCCGTTCAACGCTCGCTTGAACCAGCCGAGAGAGCCGGTCTTCTGCGCCTCCTCGGCGAGACGCTTGGCAGACGCAGTCTGGAGCTGCGCAAGTGAGCTGTCTATCCACGGCTCGGTGTTCTGATTGCCGTGCTCCCGGTACTCGATGGCCTGAATGAGGCACTCAAGCTTGTCCGCGTCGCGGGCGCACATCGCTTCGGCGCTGGCCTTCCCCTCGTACTCCGCGACTACACCCGAGATCATCCTCGTGACCACCTCAGGCAGGCCGCGTGTCTGGCGCTCGGTGACCTGCTCGTTGGGTGCCTTCTTCACGTACGGCTTGGCCACATAAGGGATATCGGTGAGGCGCGTTTCCTGAGTGTCGTGGAAGAGGCTGAGCAACGCGGCGCGCTCGGGGTTGGCGCCCTCCATCGCGGCCAGGACGCTTGCGATGACCGCCGTACGGAGCGAGTGATCGGCGATGCTCTCGGGGTCCTTCACACCTGCCACGAGCCAGCCTGTGCGCTTGTAGCGCTTAAGAAGGCCGATCTCGTACAGGAAACCCGCCAGCCGCTCCGTCTCATTCGCCATGCTCACCCTCCTCTTAACGGCCGTCCGCCATACGTAGACCGTAGAGGGACCTCTTCCAACTCCCGTCGCGACTGGACGGACATCGCGGCTCCGTTCAGGACCCACGCCGCCCGATCCTGCAACCGACCGAGCATGCCGGGCTCGTCATGGACGATTGCGGGCCGGTGTTGCAGGACTGCCCAGACCGTATGAGCGACGACATCGATGTAGACGTTAGTCGGCTCCAACTTGCCCACCAAATGAGCCGGCAGCTTCGTGCCCCTCCATGACCGAGTGGGCAACTCGACCATGAACGTTTCGGCCGTCTGCGGTAAGAGAGCCCTCGCCGCACCGCTCGACTCACGGGCTCTCGTCGTGATCGCATGATGGGCTGTCAGGGGAGGTCGTGTGCTCCGCGCTTGATGTCGGCGGCCAGTCGGCGGAAGCGCTCAGCCAGAAGGGTGATGTGGCGGCCGCTCGGGTCCTTGCTGTCGCGTACGCCGACGTCACCAGAGAGATTCGCAACCTCCACGCAGTTGGACTGGCCGCCTGTGCCGCTGCGGCTCGACTTGCGCCACTGGGTCATGTGTACTTCTCCAGTTCGGCCTCCAGGTAGGCCCGACTTGGGCCGACCGGGGCGGCTATGTCGCTCATCAAGTCGTACCTTACTGCCACTTCTTGCACATCGAACGGGTCCATGAGGAAGCAGCCACGCGTCGCCGCTTCGGTGTAGGCGATGTCCCGGTCGCCGACCGTGAGGAGCACGAAAGGGCCGTCGAGGCCCGGATGCGCGCCCGCGTTGTTCTCCACTATCCGGATGCTGATGAAGGGAAGCTCGCTCAGCTCGATCAGCCGAGTGAGTTGGCCGCGCATGACGTCCGGACCGCCCACGATTTGTGACACTGCCGCCCAGCCGAGAAGGGCCGTCACTCGTGGTGGCTTCGTCCTGCCGAATACGGTGGCCTGCCGTGCCAGCCGCCGCTCAAGGGTCGCTTGAAGATCCTCCGCTGTTCCGGCGCTCAGTGCGGCACGCGCGTAGTCCGGTGTCTGGAACAGCCCCGGGATGACCGATGACTCCCACATCCTGAGCCTGGATGAGCGCGCCTCCAGTTCGGCGAGTTCCAGCAGCCAGTTGCCCTCGTCGGCACGCTCGGCGAACCCGACCAGGGCCGTGAACATGCCGTCGGTGTTCCACACACGGTCGATGATCTCCGCGTGTTCCCGCTTGAGCTTGAGCGTGTTGGACTCGTAGCGGGAAACAGTCGAACGGTCACACTCAAGCAGGTCGCCGAGAGCCTGCCCGGACATTCCGTGTGCTTTGCGGTGGCGGCGCAGGTGGCACGCTATGAAGTGCCAAATCGATCTTGACGGGTCGAGCGACTCCCGCGCGAGCATGGCCTCTCCCGTTTGTTGCGGATGGTTCCGGAACGTAGCGAGCGTAGCTCAGAGCGAGCATCCTTACACCCGAAGTAACCGGCAACGTTCCGAAGGTTGTAGCGATATGTCCGCACCTGCCCCAGAAATCCCGACTCTTCTTCTCGCCCCCAACGAAAGTGCGCCGGCGTTGGCGAGGAATTTCCTTTCCGCGCAGTTCCGGATGTGGGGCTCCGCGGACGACTTCGTGGCGCGTCTGGTGGTGTGCGAGTTGGTGACCAACGCGTGCCGGCACGGCGAGGGTCAGATCATCCTTCGTGTCTTCCGCGACGTCCGCGCGGACTTGGCGGTGATCGAGGTGTGGGACCAGGGAGCGGGGCTGCCGGTGGTCGGCCCGGAGGACTTGGAGGCGACCTCGGGGCGGGGCCTGCTGCTGATGTCGCAGATCGTGCACGACTGGGGAACCCGACCGATCACGGAAGGCGGAAAGATCGTATGGGCCATCTGCGCCCTCTGAACGTCCAGGTTGAGCGGCACGTCCTGCGGTGGCGGACGTACCGGGGCCGCGCCACGACGGAAACGTTCCTGAGCCTGTTGGCCGTGGCTCTGGAGCCTCGGGGGTGGCGCCTCGTCCGGCTCTACCGCCCGCAGGGGTTCCCGGTGCCTCTGCTATGGGTCTACGCCGGCGGCCCCGACGATCACGTCGGGCTCGGGTTGGTCGTCCTGGCCGTTCCTGGCGGCGCATGGGGATACCACGACGCCGAGCGCGGGCGGCGCGCCTACCTGGCTCCCTGCGGCGACACCAAAGCCGCTGCCGAACAGGTCGAAGACCTGCTCAGACACCGCATGTTCCCCGGCACCTGGTAGGCCGCGGGAGGGACGACCCCACGGAATGGGCTAGGAGAGTGTTCCTCATTCTCGGCGGTGCTGCACGGCCCCTGGCTGGGGAACTCGGGCCGCCACACGTCACCGTCCGTCCCGTCTTGCTGCCTCGCCCCGAGGCAGCGAGACGGGGCACCGCCGAGGTACGGGGCGGATGCACAGGGAGCGTCAAGAGGATCTGACATCACCCATTTGCAGTCAGGTCGGCATTCTTTGTGCAAATTCTGGCATAGATGACCAGAAGGACGTCTGTTCCTCACCGTCGGGAGCGATCTCCACGCCGCCTCGTTGAACCATCACCAGGGAGGTGAGTAGTACACCGCGCAGCAACTCTTGAGCAACGACGTGGTGGGTGGAAAAGTAATTTTTCACAAGGGCGCTCGTAAATTCACTAAACACAGACGGGTTGATGTCGTACATATCTTCGGCAACCGCCTCCAGGCCCGTTGGAAGCTCTAGGGTACGGGCGATCGCTTCCGCAAGGTTGACATACAGTTGCCCGACCCACAGTGATGGGCTCCACACGGTCTCGTCGTCGATGTCGAAGATGTAACCCATTATGACCACTCCAGCATGATCTGTTCGTTTGGATTCGCTTGACGCAACCTCTCGACTGCCGATTCTACCTCGGATCGAAATGAGGGATCGGCACCGGGACTGGTGAAGCGAAAACCGATGGGCGCTTGTTCGTAGTCGACCATGTACTGGCGCGCATCGAGATAAGATGAGAACTTCTTGTCAATGTGCTTGGCCACCCATCGTTCGATGTCGCCAGCGTTGGTCGCACTTTTCTCTTCCCACAGCACCCCGTCTTCGATGCAGTCGATATCAGTGATCGTCCTACCGGGCACGGCCGGATCGTCGACGACGTAGTCTCTACGCCCTTCCAACCGTGTGGGCTTGCTCGCTGCGCCCTCACCGGTACCGTCTCCCTCCGCATCCATACCACTGTCCCCGCCCTGGTCACCTTGAGCCTCTGGGGGCGCGGAATTCTCGCCAGTTTCTGCGGGGGGCAGGGGGTCTGCTGGTTCGGCTGGCGGTTCGCCGCTGTCGTCGTCGGTACCGCCGGGTGCCTCAGCGGTTGGGGGCTGTGCTTCGGGCTCGCGCTCGTCGCCTCCCCGGTTCTCGCTCTGCGGTGGGGCTTCTCTGTCGCCATCGGCGGTCTGGGCGTCTTGGAAGATGGCTCGCAGTTGTTCTGCGTTTTGGAGTTGTGCTTCGCGGGCGCGGGCCAGGCTTTCCAGGCGGGAGAACGGCCTGGGAGGGGCTTCGTAGTCGGTGGAGAGGGAGTTTGGCTGCTGAGGTGCTTCGGGGTCGTCAATCTTGTCGTCCGCGCTGCTACCGCTGTCCTGGGGGTGCGGTTCCTTGGTGCGGTCGTCCTGGTCTTTCGCCCCTCCGGCTTCGGGTAGACCGGTCCCGGGTCCACGGTTGTCGTTGACCAGCTCGCCCTCGTCCTCGCGCGGGTCCTCGGCCTTGGCTTGGCCGGGCTTCTCCGCTTCCGGGCCGCTGTTGCCGGCCTCAGCGGGGTCGGCTGTGTCATCGGGTTCTTCGGTCAACTGGATGCCGACGTAGGTCTTGTCGGCCTCTGGATCCTTCTTGGTGTCCGACTTGGCTTCGATCGAGCGGTCCCCGAGGGTCTG
This sequence comes from Spirillospora sp. NPDC048823, assembly GCF_043198445.1. Lineage (NCBI taxonomy): Bacteria > Bacillati > Actinomycetota > Actinomycetes > Streptosporangiales > Thermomonosporaceae > Spirillospora > Spirillospora sp. NPDC048823. Next base: position 66,587 of record NZ_JBICUT010000007.1, read on the forward strand.
CTGCTTGTCGCCGGTCGGATCGGCCGGCGACTGGTCGCGAGTGCCCTGCGGGGGGACCTTGTCGGCGGTCTCGGGGCCTCTGCCCGGCCCACGGGGGTGATCCACGCCCACGCTCGCAATCCTTCGACAGGGGGAAGGCGAAACGCCCGACCGGACGGCTCGCCGGGCGTGTCCGTGACGTGCGGGGTCTACGCCGGATCACACCGGCCTCTACATAACCGCGCGCGTGGGGAGTTTGCACGTGCGCGATGCCGAGGCCGCAGCGCCCGCATGCGTTTGACGTTGCATCCCCATTAAAAGCCTTGATGTAGCCCGGTCTGCCGACCGCCGCTCAGGTCGATTCCGCGCCCGATACGGCCATCCCCCAGCGTCCAGTGGGGCCGTGACAAGCGGGCTTCAGGAAGAGCGAATGTCCTTCACGTTCTGCACCCTTACTCCCTTTCGGTCACCGGCCAACCCCGGCAGATGGGTGGCGTCGGCGGTCAAGATCAGCACATCAGGTTGTTGCCCCGCCGCCTCCGCACGATGGGCGTACATGTGAGCCGTCGCGGCGACCAAGGCGTCAACAACCTCCGTGGAGTCGAACCCTGCGTCACCGATCAGCTTCCCGGCGGCGCGTGCAAGGTCCTCAGTGACAGGCTCAACGACGGTCCTGGTGCTGGACAGCACATGGTTCAGTTTCGTGTCCCGGTCGGAGCCACGCAAGATCTCCGTCAGCACGACGCTGGACGTGACCAAGCGTGCCTGCTTGCGCAGCGCAGCCGCGAAGAAGATCGCAACGTCGCGGTCCGTGGCGGCCTTGTTGATGGCGTCGTTGTCGAGTACCAGAACCCCGCCGAGCCTCGCAGCTCGACGGCCTCGCACGGTGCTCACTGATCTTGCGCGGACGGCCAAGCGGCGAGGGCGGCCTGGATCTCGTCCTCACTGAACGGTCCGTGCCGATCTTCCAGCTCGTCAACGAACTCGGCGAGGGCGTCGAGTTGGAGCTTGGCCGCGATCGCCTCATCAACGTAGGCAGAATCGGAGAGGCCCAGCTTGCGGGCCTGTTCGCGGATCTCAGCCTTGCGGCCCCGGCGGATGGTCGCCGACAACTTCTCGGTCGCACCCGGACCGCCCGCGGGCTTACGAACCTTCGCGGCCTTGCCGCGCTTCGCGACACGGAGGGGCTGCTTGACGGGAGTCTGCTTAGCATCCACAACTCAATCATACCAATGGTAGGAGTGAGCTGCCCTCGGTGAGGGAATGAGATCTCGCATGCGCGCACCAGGACCCCTACGGCGGCATGCTCGTGACCATGGTGCAGGGATCCGCGCGCCAGGCTACGGATCACCCTGATCAAGCGGCGGACCAGGCGGGGCCTGCTTCCGACTGATGGCGCTTGCGGTCATCGCGTCGGCCGCGTCGGCCGCGTTGATCAGGTTTCCTCGCTGATGCCGCCGAGTCGTTCGACGTCCTCGGCTGGGATACCGGTCCGGAGGGAGACGCTTGTCGAGCGTGGCCTGACGCGTCTTCACGCGGCAGGATGCCAGATAGGCGCACACAGCCCTCACCCGCCGTCGTCCTTCTTGAACGCCATGAGGAAGGCGGCGCCTTCAGTGAGCAACCCGCCTGTGTCCATGTCCTCTTTTGCGGCACGCCGGTCCGCTTCACCTGGGACTTTGACAGCGGCCACACGATCACCTCCACCACTGGTATTCCGATAGACGATGCCGGTAGGCACGGAAAATGGGATCGAGGGGGACCCTCGCGCATTGTGTCAACCCGTCAGTGACGCAACCGCAGCCGATCTGCCGCAACTGGCCGTCACCGTGCCGCACCCGTCGTCGCCGGGCATCACAGCCTCATACCCTTCCCCTGGGACTGAGTATCATCCTGGTTCATTTTCGAATCTTCGTGATCATGTTGCGACCGCCCTCAGCGGAGATCGACACGGCGGCCCCAACGCCGGAGGCCCGGCTCCCGCCGGGGAACCGGACCTTCAGTCGCAGACGTCTTTTCAATTCGCTTCTGCCCGAGCGGTAGAGGTAGGTCAGCGGTGACTATGCAGTAGCTGACCCCACACGGATCACCTGCAGGGAAACTCTCTCGTCCGGGCGTCTGGTTCAGGATGCGCTGAGGGTGTTGCACTGCTCAGGGGCGGCCGTGATCGTCCGGACGAGGAAGCCCGTTGACGGGCTTGATCGCGCTCTGGGCGTGTTGGCGGCTTCGCCGAGCCTGGACGATCCAAGCTTCATCGCGAGTACCTCCTCCGGGGACGGCTCAAGCGGGAAGTTCGGTGACGCCGAGGGAGAAGTTCCAGCCGCCCACCCCGTGACGTGCGAGGCCCATGGTGAGCACACCCGCTCCTTCCAGCCAGTGCGCCATGTCCAGGCCGCCGACGTCCATCGGACGCATCCCGAGGCTCTTGATGAACGCCTCCACGGCCGCCTTGGCCTGCGTATCGTCGCCAGCGATGAAAACGTCGGGCCGGCCCTGCTCCAGGACATGACGGAAAATGGTGTTGAATCCCTTCACCACGCTGGCACTGGCCGGGGCCGCCTTTGCGGCTTTCTGCGCGATCGAGGTGACCCCGGGGTGGGCCAGACCGTCGGCCGTGGCGTTGAAAGGGTTGCTGATATCAATAATGACCTTGCCCGCGAGGGCGTCTCCGTAGTGGGCGACGACCGGAACGACATTGTCGGACAACAGGGCCGCGATGACGATGTCGCCGGCCGGAACGGCACCCCACTCTCCCGTCGTGGCGCCGCCGCCGAGAGCCTTGGCCAGGTCAGCGGCCTTGTCGTGATCGCGGCCCATGACCTCGACGGTGTTGCCGCCGGCCACCGCCAGCGCGCCGATCGTACGGGCCATGTTCCCGGTGCCGATGATGCTGATGCTGCTCATGAAGTGCCTCTTCCTTGTTCTCGAAATATCGCTTTGATTCGTGGTGCAGAGTCACGCCGCTCCGCATTCGAGGCTCAGTTCCTCGGCCCTGACGACTGCCTTTTTTCGCGAGTGTGTGGCGTATACCGGTGTGTTCGTTCAGATCACCGTGGTGCCGCCGTCGGTGGTCAGTTCCAGTCCGTTCACGTAGCTTGAGTCGTCCGAGGCGAGGAACAGCGCGACCGTGGCGATCTCCTCGGGGCGGCCCATCTCGCGCCGCGGGATCAGGGACTCGAACTGCTTCTTGGTCTCCCCGTCGAACAGCTCCTCCTGCTTGGCCGTGGCGACCTGGCCGGGGGTGAGCACGTTCACCCGGAGCCGCCGGTCCCTCAGCTCGTTCAGCCACACACGGGCCCACGCCTGCTGGACGGCCTTGCTCCCCGCATACACACTCCACCCGGGGAAGCCCCTCAGCGAAGCGTTCGACCCGGTCATGAAGATCGAGCCACCGTCGTTGAGCAGCGGCAGCGCCTTCTGCACCGTGAACAACGTGCCGCGCGCGTTCAGCCAGAACGCACGGTCGAACTGCTCCTCGGTGATCTCACCGAGTTCGCCCTGCTCCCCCGTCCCGGCACTCGCCCACAGCACGTCGATCGAGCCCTTCTCCCACCTGACCGTCTCGTACAAACGGTCCAGGTCGGCCAGGTCGGACGCGTCACCCTGCACGGCGGTCACGTTCCGGCCGATCACCTTCACCGCCTCATCCAGCGCCTCCTGCCGCCGGCCGGTGATGAAGACGTGTGCCCCCTCCTCAACGAACAGCTTCGCGCCGGCCAGCGCCATGCCGGTCGACGCGCCCGTGATCACCGCCACCTTGCCATCGAGCTTTCCCATAACCACTCACTCTCTGGTAAACCGATCTGTGTACGTAACGTATCCGCCCATCGACGGGAGCGCAAGCTATGTAAACCGAGCGGTACCGAACTGAGGTACGATGCAGGCATGACGAAGTTGGAGAAGGGCCCCCAAGGCCGGCGTCGCGGCAGGGGCGCGCGCGAGCGCATTCTCAGCGCGTCACAGCAGCTGTTTCGGACTCAGGGCATCAACCGCACCGGTATGAACGAGCTCTGCGCAGTGGCCCAGGTCTCCAAGCGCACGGCCTACCAGCACTTCACCTGCAAGGACGAGCTGGTCGTCGAATACCTGCGCCGGTTCGATCCCGGCCTCATGGCCGCGGTGTTCGACCGCACCGACCTCACACCCCGCGAACGGCTCCTCGCCGCCTTCGAGATGCCCACGTCCGGCCCAGACGAGCTCACGCCCCTTTGCCCCTACATCGCGGCTACCGTCGAAATGCACGACCCCCGACACCCCGCGTCCGAATACGCCCGCGAATACAAGCTCGCCATCGCCGCGCGGCTCGCCGAAACGGCCCGCGAAGCCGGCGCCACCGACCCCGAACAGCTCGGCGAACAACTGGCGCTGCTCCTCGATGGCGCCTCGGCCCGCACCCGAGTCCTCAACGCCGAGTCCTTCCCCACCGCCGCCGCCATCGCCACCGTCCTCATCGACAACGCCCTCTCCGTGACGGGTGGGGAGCAGGAAGACGTAAAGGCAACGGACGGGTAGTGGCCCCACTTCCTTCGGGCTATCCCGCAAGGGTGTAGCGCTTCGTGCCTCACTGAGTCAGATCAGGTGTAGTCCGGCTGTGGCCTACGCCTGATCCGCACCGGGGCGAAACGTAACAATGTGAGCGTGGAGTCCCTCAAGTGGCTTCGCCGGTGAGGCGGCGGCTCATCAAGTCGATCGCGGCTACGTGGATCATGGTTCGGGAGCTGGCGGACGGCGTGGGCGGTGCCGGACGTCAAGAAACCCCTGGTAGGACGGTTGATCTCTCACAACCCCCGTCCCCACCAGAGGCCTCACATGCTTTTGTACCGTGCTTCGCTGCCGTTGCCGCGTCAGACCTGGCCTACGCCACCGGGGTGGTGCGCCGCCACCGCCGGGCCGTTGGGAGCAAGGGCCGGTGCCTGCACCCGGGCAAGCAGGCCCTGATGACCCTGGCCTACCTGCGCAAGGTGTCGGGACGCTCAGTGGTTTTTCATGATCTTGTGAATCGATATATCCGGCCAGGGCGGCCGACGTAGTACCGCTGCGGTCGCCAGTCCCGCGGCGACGAGCCCGATCAGCCCGCCCAGCAGCGCGATCCGGGTCCCGTCTACTGCTGGTGTCCAGGACGCCCTGCCTTCGTGGACGACGAAGACGCCGAGCGGCGTGGCCCGCGGGCATCTGCCGCCGGTGACCTGGGCGACCGGAATCACCGTGGCGCCATCGGGCCTGTCGTATGGCTCGCCGAAGACCCGTTGCGCGCCCTCGCCACCTCGCAGCCATTCCAATTGTTTCCCTGTTTCCATTTGGCCTCCCCCGGCCCGCTCCCGACGCCTCAGGTTCCACGACTGATGGCGCCGGCGCGCACATTATGACCGCACTCGGCCAGGTGCTACACAGTCCCCGGAGACTTCCAAGCTCTGCGAAGCCAGCCGTCCGGAGACACGGACCGCTCACGTGCACGATCCCGAACGGCCGAGTCGGCCTGGGGGAGGGAGGCGGGGGATGACGGCGGCTACGCCGCTCCCTGCCGCCTCCACCAGTCCGTCTCAACCGTCCAGCTCTCGGGTTGTTCCCACCTCGCGACGCGATCAAGGACGGCTTGCGGTAGCCGTACCGAGTGCTCGCGGACGTAGTGCCCGAGCCCCTCCGGCCACAGATACTTGCCGTCCAGCAGCTCAAGGCTCCCGACAGACTCACCGCAGATGCGACACGTGGACTTGCCAGCGGCGGCCCAGGGAGCGCGCCGGCCTTGGTCCAGATAGTCCGCGACCCGTTCACGCTCGGCACTGTCCCATGAGGGATCTACCCACCGGTGAGGGTCCGGCCAGCGGGGCTCTCGTTCGCTCCACCAGTAGCCGATCAGGGTGAGCGTGAAGCAATCGTCGTCCATTCGGACAGGGTGCCAGGATCCGCCCGTTCGCGAACACGCGTGGGTGACCGCGTGCCCGATCGCGCCTGAGTCACCAGCGCTCGTCCAGATGAGCCAGCATGGCGCGGAAGCGGCGAGCATCGCGCCGAGGTAGAACGTGGGCGGCCGCCTCCAAGTAGGACCGCACCTCCCATGGATCGGTGCAGCACTCCCAGAAGCCGCAGCCCTCGTATCGCGTGTCCTAGAGCCGGTGGTGGGGATCATTCAGGACTGCTCCCCAGAGTCGGAGTGTGGCCGGTGGCGTCGAAGGCGTCGCGGACGAACGGCACGAGGCCGAGTCTGCGGCGGTAGGCGCGCAGGATCTCGGGTTTGGTGGTGTCGTCGATCTCACAGGCTGACGACCGGCGGCGGGACGTGATCCCCCACAAGCGCATGTCCTGGGGGCAAAGAAGCGGTCAGCGGCGGCGTGCGGAGTGCGTCATGGGGTAGTCCGGCTGCGTCACAGGGGAGGAATGATGATCAACACACTGCACAAATGGGGCGTGCGGTCCAATCTGATGTACACGGCGGGCATCGCCTCGATCGGGCTCGCGTTCACCTCGTGGATCGCGTCCAACCGGCTGGAGGCCGCGGGCCTGGACCGCGCTGACAGGTGGGGCATCTTCATCGGCGAGTGGGCACCGACGTTCTTCGCGATGGGGGTCGCTCTGCGCATGGAGGAGACGCGGGAGCAGGCCATGGAGGCATCCGGACAACGGGCCGACATGGAGGACCGGGTCGGCGGCTACGCGATGCGATAGCCGCGGGCCGGCCGCGGATCATTTCGGCCGGGCTCGCCGGGTAGCCGTTACCGGGTTGCGGCGCGGAGCCGGGCGATCGGCGGAGGGGGGCTGTGGTGGGCGTCAGAGTCGATGGAGTGCGGACCCACGCGTTCGAGGTCTCCACCGATGGGCCCGGCGGGGCCGAGGAGGACGGCACGCTCCGGTGGAACTCCACGACCGTGATCCTCGTGGAGGTGCAGGCCGAGGGGCATACCGGGATCGGCTATACCTACGGGGACGTCTCGGTCGCCGCGTTCGTGGAGTCGACGCTGGCGTCCATCGTCCGGGGCGGTGACGCGCTCACGCCGGCGGTGGCCTGGCATCGCATGTTCGCCGGGATCCGGAACGCCGGACGTCCCGGTGCCGGGGCGATGGCGGTGTCCGCCGTCGACATCGCGCTGTGGGACCTCAAGGCGCGGATCCTCGGCCTCCCGCTCGTCCAGGTGCTGCCGGCCTTCCACGACCGGGTGCCCGTCTACGGCAGCGGGGGGTTCACGAACTACTCCCTGGAGCGGCTCACCAGCCAGCTCGCCGGCTGGGTCGAGCAGGGCATCGGGCGGGTGAAGCTGAAGACGTCCCGCAGGCCCGGGGACGATCCGCGGCGGCTGACGGCCGTCCGGGAGGCGATCGGGCCCGGGCCGGAGCTGTTCGCCGACGCCAACGGGGCCCTGACCCGCAAGGAGGCCCTGTACTGGGCGCGGCGGTTCGCCGAGGAGTGGGACGTCCGCTGGTTCGAGGAACCGGTCTCCTCCGACGACCCCGCGGGGTTGCGGCTGGTGCGCGACCAGGGGCCAGGGGGTCTGGACGTGGCGGCCGGGGAGTACGGATTCGTCCTGAAGGACTTCGCCGAGCTGCTCGACGGGCCCGCCGTGGACTGCCTGCAGGCCGACGTCACCCGCTGCGGCGGGATCACGGGGCTTCTCCAGGTGGCGGGGCTCGCGTCGGTTCAGCAGATCGACCTGTCGGCGCACTGCGCGCCGGCGGTCTCCGCGCATGCGTTCTGCGCGGTGAAGCGGCTCCGGCACCTTGAGTACTTCCACGACCACGTTCGCGTGGAGCGTCTGCTTTTCGACGGGATCCTCGAACCCGGGGACGGCATGCTCGTGCCCGCCACCGACCGTCCAGGGCTGGGCCTCCAGGTCAGGTGGGACGATGCGGAGCCGTATCGCGTGTACGGCGACCGTCCGCCCCGGACGTGACGGATGCGGCCGGCAGCAGCCGCGGGGCGATGGCGGCTCCCAGTGTCGCCGCCGCGGCGGCCGCCGTGACGACCAGCCAGGCGCCCGGCCCCAGCGGGGTGCAGCCGAAGAACCCGCTGAGACCCGGTATCTCGACGACGGCGAACAGTGCACCCGCCGAGACCACACAGGTGGCCATGACGAGGGGGCTGTGCCTGCGGGCGATGAGGGTCTGGCCGAGCTGGGCGCCGACCAGAGCCGCCAGAGCCATCGTGGACGCCCTGCGGCGCCCGCCGGGGATCAGGCCGGTCAGCCTGCCGGCCTGCCAGGAGACCAGGGCGGCGGCCGCGGTGGCGGCGCCGCGCACGGCGAGCGCGGACCGCATGTCGTGGCCGCTGAAGCCGTGGACGGGCGCCCCGCCGAGCGGCTCCGCGTCGTCGGCTCCGTGGCCGGCGGGTGTGAGCGCCACGGCCAGCGCCGGGAGCATGTCGGTGAGCATGTTCACGACGAGCAGCTGCCGGGTGCTGAGCGGGGCGTCCCCGCTCAGGGCCGTCCCGAGGATGGTGAAGGACACCTCCCCCGCGTTGCCGCCGACGAGGATGGCGGCGGCGTCGCGGACGCTGTGCCACAGGGCACGGCCTTCGCGGAGCGCGTCCAGGATCAGCGCGTTGTCCGGTGCCGTGAGGACGAGGTCGGCCGCGGTGCGGGCCGCGCCGGAGCCGCGTCCGGCGACCGCGATGCCGACGTCGGCGCGGCGGATCGCGGCGGCGTCGTTGACGCCGTCGCCCGTCATCGCGACCACCCGGCCGGACCTGCGCAGGTCCTTCACGATGCGCACCTTCTGAGCCGGGGAGACACGGGCGAAGACGGCGGCGCGCTGGACGGCCCGGCGCCGTTCGCCGGCGGTCATGGCGTCGAGCTCGGTTCCGGTGAGGACCCGGTCGGCGTCGGGGATGCCGAGCTCGGCGGCGACGGCCCCGGCGGTGGCCGGATGGTCACCGGTGATCATGGTGGTGCGCACTCCCGCGGCGCACAGCCGCCGCACCGCGTCCTCGGCGGTGGGACGCGGCGTGTCGGCGATGCCGACGAAACCCAGCAGGGTCAGACCCTCGACGTGGCCGGCGATCTCGCCGTGCACCCGGCCCGGGTCGGGGGCCTCGGCGACGGCGAGGACGCGCAGGCCCTGCCCGGCCAGGCGCCGGACGATCGCGGCGGCGGCGCGGCGGCGGGCCGCGGTGAGCGGCTCGTCCCGGTCGGCGGCGTCGCCGGGGACATGGATCCGGGCGCACCGGGCCAGGACCACCTCGGGGGCGCCCTTGACCGCGATGACCGGCCGGCCGCCGTCGCGTCCGAGTGAGGCGGAGAACCCGCGGGTGGCCTCGAAGGGCAGTTCCTCGTCCAGGGTCCACCGGGTGTCCGGCGGCAGATCGCCGGCGGACTCCAGCACGGCCCGGTCGGTGGCGTGCGCGACCCGCCTGCCGTGCGGCGGCGGGCAGGCCCGCGCGGCGACCCGGAGGATGCGCCGCCCGCCGGCGCCGGTGAGCGGGAGCGGCCGTGCCGGGCCGGCGGCTCGGACCAGGCGGAGCCTGCCCTCGGTGAGGGTGCCGGTCTTGTCGAAGCACAGGGTGTCGACGCGGCCCAGCGCTTCGAGCGCGCGGGTGGAGCGGACCAGCACGCCGAGGCGCGACAGCCGCCGTGCCGCCGCGAGCTGCGACAGGGTGGCGACCAGGGGCAGTCCTTCGGGGACGGCGGCCACGGCGACGGCGATGCCCGATTCGAGGGCGCGGTGCAGCGGCAGGCCGCGCAGCATGCCCAGCGCGGTGACGGACGCGCCGCCGAGGAGGGTGGCGGGGAGGGCCTGGTGGGTGAGTTCGGCGAGATGCGCCTGCATGCTGGACGAGGCGTCCGCCGCCCCGGCCAGGGCCGCGGCCCGGCCGGTCTCGGTGGCCTCGGCGGTGGCGACGACGAGGGCGACCGCGCCGCCGGCGACGACGGTGGTGCCCTCGTAGACCATGCAGTACCGGTCGGCCGGGTCGGCGCCCGGCGCCGGCTCGATGCTCTTGCCGACGGGCACCGACTCCCCGGTGAGCGTCGCCTCGTCCACCTCCAGCGACTCCGCCCACAGCAGCCGGGCGTCCGCCGGCACGACGTCCTCGGGGCGCAAGTGGATCACATCGCCGATCCGCAGGCGGCCGGCCGGGAGCTGCTCGGTGGCGGCGGACCGCAGATACGCGAACGCGTCCGGGTCCCCGGCGCCGGGCCGCGGGGGGCGGGCTGCGCCGTCCCGCGGGGGGCGGGCGGCGCCGTCCCGCAGGCGGCGGGCGGCGACCTGCTGTCCCAGGAGCAGTTCGCCCAGGACGCGCTCCGCCCGCATCCGCTGCACGCCCCCGATGACGGCGTTGCCCGTCATGACCCCGGTGACCAGCAGCGCGTCCACGCTCGACCCCACCACGGCGGACGCCGCCGCGCCGAGCGCGAGCACGGGGGTCAGCGGATCGTCGAGTTCCTGCCGCACCGCCGCCGCCAGGCGCAGGCCCGCCCCGACCGGCCGGACCACCGTCCATTGCAGGGGCGGCACCGCCGCCAGCCCGGCGCGGACGGCGGCGGCACGCGAACCCGGGCCCCGCGTCCCGGTTTCGCCGGGCGCGGGTTCGGCGGCGGTGCGGTACAACCGCCCGAAGACCTCCTCGGCGGTGAGGGCGTGCCAGGCGTCGCGGACGACGGGCGGCGGCAGCGGCCGGTGGTCCAGCCGCCGGGCGCTGACCGCGTTGGCCAGCATCGCCATCATGCCCGCCACGTGCACCGGCGGGAGGTCGCGCCAGTACGCGATCCCGCGGCGCCGGGGCCGTCCCCCGGCGAGCAGGAGCGCGCCGAGCGCCGACGCGCTCAGGGACAGCTCCGCGGCGCGGTCACTGGCGCGCCTCGCCGGCCGGACCGCCGTCAGCAACCGCCACGCCTCACCGAGTCCCGGGCCGCACACCAGGTCGGCGCGCCAGTCGGCCGACCCGTCGCCGCACAGCACGCTCACTCCGACGTCGGCCGCGTCCAGCGCCCGGTCCTGACCGCGGGCGATCACCAGGACCCCGTGGCCCTCGCGCTGCAGGGCGCGCACGGAGTCCGCCAGGTCACGGGCGGCCACCGGGGAGTCGTCGCCCCAGGCCACCAGCTCCCTCGTGCTGGCGTGCTCGGTCAGGACGACCACGTCGGCCGCCTCGTGCGCCGCCGCCAGCAGCGCCTCGGCCAGCGGATCGAGCGAGCAGCCCACCTGCACATGGCCGCACCGCCGGTCTTGTCCGTCCAGCAGGTCCAGTGCGGTGCCCGGCGGGTCGGCGGGACCACCGTCCGCCGTCCTGACCAGGCGCCATTCCGGCGCCGTGTCCGGGTCGCCGCCCTCGCCGCCGGACCGCCCGGCCTGCCACGGGCCGGGCCCGGCCAGGTCTCCGGCGCCGAGGCCGGCGAGCAGCGTGCCGGCCACGCGCCACACGCCCGCGTCGTCCAGGCCGTCGCCGGTGGCGTCCGCCGACAGCAGCCGCGGCCGCCCCGCGCACAGCACCGCGGAGTCGATCACCACCGCGCCGACCCGGTCGAGCCGGCGCAGCGCGGCCGGGTCCAGCACCACCGCGCCGCGGCCGGCGAGGTCGTGCGCCAGCACCGCGGCGAACGCCTCCCGGCCGTGCCGCGCCGCCTTGGGCATGGTCGCCAGCAGCAGGTCGGCGGCGCGGGACGCGTCCCCCGTGGCCGCCATGACGCCGGATCCGCCCAGCAGATGTCCGAGCGCCGTGCGGTTCCCGGTCTTCTCCACCGGGCCGTCCGGCAGGGGGCACGGCCGCCGGACCCGGGTCCCGCACTCCTGCGGCTGCCGCCCGGCCACCGCGAGATGCGGCTCGCGGCGCCGCCACGCCTCGCGGCGCGCCCCGATCTCGTAGAGCTGGAACACCCGGTGCACGGCGTCCGAGGCCAGCGGGGCCACGCCCTGCCCGGCCCCCTGGACGACGGCGTTGGCGGCCCCGAGCAGGGCATCGGTGCGCGGCCCGCCGAGCCGCCGCTCCAGCGCCGTCCGCACCCGCGGCATCGAGTCCACCAGCGACACCGCCGCCCGCACCGGGCTCGGCATCGGCGGAAGGGCCAGCAGCCTGGCCGCCGTGGCGGCGGCCGACCCCACGCAGTCCGCCGCGAGGGCGGACACGGCCGCCGCCCACGCCATCTCGTCGTCGGGGCGGCACGCGTGCGCGTCCTCGTCGAACCGGGCGGCGTCGTGCGCCTTCTCCACGTCCTGGACCGCCGCCACCAGGGTGCTCAGGGCCACGTCGGGTTCCGCGTACGCCACCAGGATGTGGCCGGTGACCGCGTTCACCTCGGCCCAGTCCACGCCGTCCAGCCGCTGCAGCGCCCCCGTCAGGGCCCGCACGTACCGCCGGTGCGGCCGCCCGCCGCCCGACAGGCCGTTCACCTGGATGTGAGCATGTCCGCCGTGCGCCCACACGCGCCGCCGGGTGCCTCCGGCGGCCAGGGCGGCGAGCGCGCCCGCGGCCCGGGAGGCGCCGTGCGCGCCCTCGTCCACGGCCTTGCGCACGGGCCGCACGGGCCGGGCCCGCACTCCCGCCTTCGCTCCTCGTACGGCCAGCGTGGACGCCGTATCCGCCGCGGCGACCGGCACGCTCAGCACCGTCCTGGCCAGGGACGCCCCCCGAATCGCCACCGCCCGCTCCTCCTGACCGCGGATGCCCGCCCCACCGACGAACGCCGGTTACCCGCGGCTACGCTGCGTAAACAGCGGTGGTCGCGGTGGGGACGGCGGGGAGCACGGCGTGGGGACGGCGGCACCGGTGGCCGTTAGAGCGGGGCGTCGCCGGGTAGCAGCGCGATGTCGGCATAGCCGGTGATCCGCCGGGACCATGGGGGGCAGAGATGACCACGCCTGAAGAGAACGCGCCGAAAACAGAGGACACGGACCAGGTCGTGATGAAGCCGGGTGGTGACCGGGGTCGCGACCCCGAGCAGGAACCCAGGCCGCGGCCTGACGATCGCACGGAGCTCGGCGCCGAACTCGAAGAGAAGCTGTCGGAGAAGGGGCTCTCCCGCGACGACTTCTCGGAGTCTTGAACACGATCAAGGGGCGCCCGGCGGGGGGCGCCCCTTGGGTCGGTGCGGTTACTTGACGAAGGGGAACCGCTTGGCCAGGCGGGTCTCGCCCCACCAGCGGCCCAGGCCCAGGGTGTCACCGGCGCTGACCAGGGCCAGCCCGACGATGACGATCGCGTAGATCAGGTGGTCGTCCATGAACGGGTTGTTCGCCGGGGGCAGGACCGCCGTCCACATCATCACCAGCAGCGCCGTGCCGGCCACCGCGGCCAGCCGCATCCCGATGCCCAGGATGAGGGCGGCGCCGATGCCGGCCAGGCCCAGCATGAACAGCCAGTCCGCCCACACCGCCCCCGCGATGTCGTTGTAGAACCCCGCGAACGGGCCCTCAGGGCTGTTGGCCAGGAACCCCTCGGTGGGACTGCCGCCGTCGACCCACGCCTTGGCGGCGGGGGTCTCGTGGCCCAGACCGAACATCTTGTCCAGGAACGCCCACGCGAACACCCAGCCCAGCGCCAGCCGCGCAGCCGCCCACACATACCGCGCCGCAGGCGACTCGGTCAGCGGCCCGGTGGCCATCACCCGCACCAGCGTCCGGTGCCCCTGGTGGTTCGTGTGCACCTTGTGCTCGGAGACTGCCATCGCCGTCTCACCTTCCATCACATCGCCGTTTCGCTTCACCTATGACTCAACCGCGGGCGGCGGGCGGGCCGTAGGTACGTTCGGCGCATGATCGGCGGGACGAAGGTCCCCTCTATGCGGGCTTCAGGGGGACGCGCCAGACGAGGACGGTGCCGCCGCCGGGACGGTCCCGGGTGGTGCAGTCGCCGCCCAGTCCCCCGGCGCGGTCGGACATGTTGCGCAGGCCACTGCGGCGGCCGCCCTGGGGGATGCCGACGCCGTCGTCCTCGACGCGGAGGGTCAGGTCCTCGTCGCCGACGTCGATCACCACCATGGTCTCGGTGGCGCGGGCGTGCCGGGCCACGTTCGAGAGGGCCTCCCGGACGACGGCCAGAAGATGGTCGCCGGTCTCGTCGTCGACGGCGGTGTCCAGGAGGCCGTCCAGCCGGACCGAGGGCGCGAAGCCGAGCTGTTCGGCGGCCGCGTCGACCAGGGCGTGGACGCGGCTGCGCAGCGACTCCTCGTCGGCGGGGGTCTGCAGCGCGAAGATGGACGAGCGGATCTGCCGGATCGTGTCGTCCAGGTCGTCCACCGCCCGCTGGACCCGGACGGCCACCTCCCGCTTCTGTGTGATCTTGCCCACGGCCATCAGCGTCATCGCGGTGGCGAAGAGCCGCTGGATGACGGTGTCGTGCAGGTCCTTGGCGATCCGGTCGCGGTCCTCCAGCAGTGCGAGCCGCTCGGTGTCGCGGCGCCGGTCGCCCAGTTCCAGCGCCACCGCCGCCTGCCCCGCGAACGTCTCCAGCAGCCGCTGGGTGCCCTCGGTGAACACCGCGCCGCCCGGCGGGTTGATCACCGAGATCACGCCGCGCGCGGAGGCCCCGAGGCCGAGCGGGACCGCCACCACCGGGCCGGCCGCCGGTTCGCCGTCCGGGGCGTCGTCCTCGCGGGCGGCCTCGGCGCCGGCCAGCCGCAGCGCCGCGCCCTCGGCGAACACCCTCCCGATGACCGAATGATCACGGGGGATGTGCAGCCCCTGGAGCCGGTCGGCGCCGTCGCCGTCCGCGGCCTCGAACACGAAGCCCTGCCCGTCCTCGTCGGCCAGCGCCACGGTGCCGAGCGCGGCGCCGGCGATCTGCCGGGCCCGCTCGGCGACCAGCGCGGTCACCTGATGCGTGCCGACGCCGGACAGGAGCGCGGTCGAGATCTCCGCCGACGCCTCCAGCCACCGCTCCCGCCGCCGGGTCTCCTCGTACAGCCGGGCGTTCTCGATCGCGACGCCCGCCGCGGTGGCCAGCGCGGTCACCACGATCTGGTCCTCCTCCTCGAACTCGCCGCCGCCGGCCTTCTCGGTGAGGTACAGGTTCCCGAACACCTCGTCCCGCACCCGGATCGGGACTCCCAGGAACGTCCGCATCGGCGGGTGGCCGGGCGGGAACCCGTAGGACTCGGCGTGCTCGCTCAGGTCCGGGAGCCGCAGCGGGCGCGGGTCCTTGATCAGCAGCCCGAGGATGCCGTGGCCGTGCGGCCACGGGCCGATCTCGGTGATCTCCTCGTCGCCGACGCCGGTGGTGACGAACCGGACCAGCCGCTCGCCGTCGTCGCCGATCACCCCGAGGGCGCCGTAGCGGGCGTCGACCAGGGTCGTGGCGGCCTCGATGATCCGGTGCAGCACCGTCTCCAGCTCCAGGTCGCTGCCGATGGAGACCACCGCCTCCAGCAGCGCGTGCACCCGGTCGCGGGTGGCGCGGGCCGTCTCCAGCCGCGCCTGCAGTTCGGTCAGCAGATCGTCCAGCTGAAGCTGGGGCAGAATCAGCCTCGCCCGATCATCTTCGAAACGAGATTCGTCGGCCACACCGCCAGTATCCCCGCATCTGCCGGAGAGCGTCAGCCGGGACCTAGGTCCTTCCGGTCGCGGGACGTCCCGCTGCTGTGTCGCGGCACGCGCGGCGGGTACCGTCTGATCCGTCACCACCGAGCAGAGAGAAGAGCCGATGACTGACCCGGGGAACGCGGAGCCGATCAGGGTGTTCCTGGTGGACGACCACGAGGTCGTGCGCCGCGGGGTGGCGGCGCTGCTCTCGGCCGAGGACGACATCGAGATCGCCGGTGAGGCCGGCAACGCCTCCCAGGCCCTGGCCCGCATCCCCGCGTCCCGGCCGGACGTGGCCGTCCTCGACGTCCGGCTTCCGGACGGCGACGGCGTGAGCGTCTGCCGGGAACTGCGGTCACAGATGCCGGACCTGGCGTGCCTGATGCTCACCTCCTACGACGACGAGGACGCCCTCTTCGAGGCGGTGATGGCCGGGGCCGCCGGCTACGTCCTCAAGCAGATCCACGGATCGGACCTGGTCGGCGCCGTCCGTACCGTCGCTACCGGCCAGTCCCTGCTCGACCCCCGCTCGACCGCCCGCATGCTGCAGCGGCTGCGCGACCGGCAGGAGAAGAAGGACCCGCTGAAGGGCCTGACCGAGCAGGAACGCCACATCCTGGAGCTCATCGGCGAGGGCCTGACGAACCGGCAGATCGGCGAACGCCTGTTCCTCGCGGAGAAGACGGTCAAGAACTACATCTCCAACCTGTTCTCCAAGCTCGGAATGAGCCGCCGGACCCAGGCCGCCGCCCTCGCCGCCCAGCTCAAGGCGGATGCCGCGAAGTCCAAGGGCCTGCGGGACTGATGCCTTCCGAGGCCGTTCACGGGGACCTTCGTCCCTGACGGCCCGATACCCGCCCCGGAAGCCTGGAGGCATGCACCTCGATCACAGCGGTCTGGAGATCCTCGACCGGGACGAATGCCTGGCCCTGCTCGCCCGCACGGCCGTCGGCCGGATCGTGTTCACGCATCAGGCGCTCCCCGCTGTCCAGCCGGTGAACTTCGCGTTCAACGGCACCGACATCGTGATCAGGACGTCCGGCGCCTCGCGGCTCGCGACCGCCGCCACCGGCACGATCGTCGCTTTCGAGGTCGACGAGTTCGACACCGGCGCCCGGACGGGCTGGTCCGTCGTCGCGATCGGCCCCGCCCGCCATGTCACCGCCCCGGACGAGCTGCGCGTCCTCGAACGCCTCCCGCTGGAGACCTGGGCCGCCGGCGAACGCGACCACTACATCTGCCTGCGTCCCGAGCTCATCACCGGCCGCCGGATCCCGGCCGCGGGACCTTCGTCCGCAGATCGAGGGCCAACGGCCCTCCTTGCGCGGGGCACCGGCTGATTCGCTGTCCTTGGTCACCTCGTCCAGGGAGATGCTGATGAGCACGCAGTTCGCGGAACGCCCCACCACGTCCGGCGAGGTCGCCGAGGCTCCCCGCAAACCCGTCCCGGTGCCGCGGCTGACGGCCGCCGCCCGGCGCGGCTGGCGCGATCTGGCGACGCCCTCGGAGCCGGGAAGGCCCTACGACCCCGACATGGTGCGGGACCTGCCCGCACCCGCCCGGCGCTGGCTGAACCACGCCATCCGGGCCGGGACACCGCTCCGCGGCGCGGCGCTGCTGGAGATGCGGGGACGGATCCGGCTCGGCGCCTGGTGGCCCTCGTTCCACGCCACGCAGATCCTCAGCCCGCCGTCCGGTTTCGTCTGGGCGGCGACCGCGCACGCCGCCGGCCTCACGGTCCGGGGGTACGACCGGTACAGCGGCGGGAAGGGCGAGATGCGGTGGCGGCTGATGGGCGCCGTCCCCGTCATGTCGGCCAAGGGACCCGACATCTCGCTCAGCGCGGCCGGCCGGCTGGCGAGCGAGTTCGTCTTCGTCCCGGCGGTGGCGCTTTCGCCGGCGGTCCGCTGGGAACCGGTCGACGACCAGCGCGCACGCGCCCACGTGGCCATCGCCGGACGGGACCACGCCGTCACGCTGACGGTGGCGCCGGACGGGGCGCTCAGGGTGGTCTCGCTCCCCCGCTGGGGCAGCCCCGGGAACGGCCCGTTCAGAGAGCACCCGTTCTCCGTCATCGTCGAAGAGGAGGCCGCCTTCGGCGGATACACCATCCCCTCCACAGTTAGCGCGGGCTGGTCCTGGGGAAGTGAGCGACAGCCGGCCGGCGAATTCATCCGGTTCACCCTGGACCGCGCCGACCATTTCTGAACGCGACCGAGACCCCTGGAGGTCATACCGATGAACGCCGCCGTGAGCGAGACCCACATCGGCGTGGTCTTCTTCGTGGGCGACCGGGCCTACAAGCTCAAGAAACCGGTGGACGTGGGATTCCTCGACTTCAGCACGCGGGAGCTGCGCGAGAGGGCATGCCATGAGGAGGTCCGGCTCAACCGGCGTTTCGCGCCGGACGTCTACCTCGGTGTCTCCGACGTGCACGCGCCGGGCGGCGGCGAGGTCTGCGACCACCTGGTCGTGATGCGGCGGATGCCGGCGGACCGCCGCCTGTCCACCCTGGTGGAGGCCGGCGCGCCGGTCGAGGACGCGCTCCGCGACACCGCCCGCATCCTGGCGGCCTGGCACGCCGAGGCGCCGCGCGGACCGCAGATCGCCGCCCAGGGCACCCGCGACGCCGTCCGGGGCCGCTGGAACGACAGCTTCGACCAGGTGCGCCCCTTCCACGACCGAGCCGTCGACGGCGCGGCGGCCACCGAGGTCGAGGAACTCACGACCGCCTTCCTCGCCGGCCGCGAGGCGCTGTTCGACGCGCGCATCGCCGACGGCCGGGTGGTCGACGGCCACGGCGACCTGCTGGCCGGCGACATCTTCTGCCTGGACGACGGGCCGCGCCTCCTCGACTGCCTGGAATTCGACCCGACGCTGCGCAGCCTGGACGGCCTCGACGACGCGTCGTTCCTCGCCATGGACCTCGAACGTCTCGGCGCACCCGGACTCGCCGAACGCTTCATCGACTCGTACGCGGGTTTCGCGGCCGACCCGGCGCCGCCCTCGCTGCGCCACCACTACGTCGCGTACCGGGCGTTCGTCCGCGCCAAGGTCGCGTGCCTGCGCTACGGCCAGGGCGTCCCGGAGGCCGCCGACGAGGCGCACGCCTACACCGACGTCGCACTGCGTCATCTGCGCGCGGGGAAGGTCGATCTGATCCTGGTGGGCGGGCTCCCCGGCACGGGCAAGACGTCCCTCGCCGGCGCGCTGGCCGACCGGCTCGGCTGCTCACTGCTCAGTACCGACCGCGTCCGCAAGGAACTCGCCGGCCTCCCGCCCGAGGACTCCGCCGCCGCCGCTTACGGCACCGGGATCTACACCCCGGAGTGGAGCAGGCGCACCTACCGCGAGCTGGCCGGACGCGCGGCGAGCCTGCTCCGGCTCGGTGAGACCGTCATCCTGGACGCGTCCTGGTCCGCGAAGGAGGAACGGGATCTGATCGCCGCCGTGGCCGAACGCGAGCATGCGCATCTGATGTCCCTCCGCTGCGAGGCCCCCGAATCCGTCGCCACCGAACGCATGCGGGTCCGCGCCCGCTCGCGGGGCATCTCCGACGCCGACGCCGGCATCGCCGCGGCCATGCGGGCGGACGCGGCCCCGTGGCCCGAGTCGGTCGCGGTCGACACCGGCGGAACGGTGGAGAACGCCGTCGGACAGGCCCTCGCCGCCGTCCGGCCGGCGGGCGCCGAACACCTCTGGCACCGCCGCCCGCTCCTGTCCCCCGGCTGACTTGCGGTGCAACGCCGATGACTGGAGGATTCACCGATGCGGGTGATCTCGGAGACACACCTCGGCGCCGTCCTGTCCGGTCTGCCGGGCCGGCCGCGGGTGGTGGCCGGCGGCAACTTCGCCACGCCGGGCCGGGCGCTGGCCGTCCTGGACGAGGCGCTCGCGGAGTACCGGCTGTTCATGCTGAACGCCCAGGGCGAGCTGCCCGACCGCGACGGGGTGGAACTGGAGACCCCGTTCGTCGGCGCCGGGATGCGCGGCCGGGACGGCCTGCGGTACTACCCCTCGCGGCTGTCGCTGGTGCCCAACCTGCTCAAGGAGCTGCTGCCGCCGGACGTGGTGGTGATGCAGACGTCCATGCCCGCGGGCGGGACGGTCTCGCTCGGCATCGAGGTGAACATCCTGCCCGCCGCGATCGAGGCCGTCCGGGAACGCGGCGGCCTGGTGATCGCCCAGCTGAACCCGCGGATGCCCTACACCTACGGCGACTCCGTCCTGGCCCTGGAGGACGTCGACTACGCCATCGAGACGGACGAGCCGCTCGCCACACCCGTACCGCGGCCCCCCGGTGACGTCGCGCGGGAGATCGGGCAGCGGGTCGCGCGGCTCGTCCCCGAGGCGGCGACGCTGCAGCTCGGCATCGGCGGCATACCCGACGCGGTGCTGGCCTCGCTGCTGGACCGCCGGGGCCTCGGGGTGTGGTCGGAGATGTTCAGCGACGGCGTCCTGGCCCTGGAGAAGGCCGGCGCGCTCGACACCGCCACGCCCATCACCTCCTCGTTCGCCTTCGGCAGCCGCGAACTGTACGACTGGGCCGACCGCAACGAACGCGTCCGGATGCTGCGCACCGAGAAGACCAACGACCCCGGTCTGATCGCCCGCAGACCACGCCTGGTCTCCGTGAACTCCGCCCTCCAGGTCGATCTGTACGCCCAGGCCAACGCCAGCCGCGTGCGCGGGGTCATCTACTCCGGGTTCGGCGGCCAGACCGACTTCGTCGTCGGCGCCCTGCACTCCCCCGGCGGACGCGCCGTCATCGCGCTGCCGTCCTGGCATCCCCGCGCGGACGTCTCCACCGTCATACCGTGCCTGGCCGGGCCGGTCACCTCGTTCCAGCACAGCTACATCGTCAGCGAACAGGGCACCGCCGCCGTCTGGGGCCGCGACGCCGCGTCCCAGGCCCAGCAGATCGTGGACGAGGTCGCCCACCCCTCCGTACGCGACGAACTGCGCGAAGAAGGCCGCAGGCTCGGTTTCCCGCTGCGCTGATCCGGCCCGTTCGCACGCCTTTGGTCCCCTCCTTGAGGGACCTTCGTCCCTGTGGCGGCGCACCGGCGACCGGGGAGCCTGTCGTTACAGCGTCTGCACGTGGGAGGAACGCCATGCCCCACCCGTTCGCCACACACGTCGGGGTCCGGCGCCTGGTGTCCGCGGCCATCGCGGCACCGTCGGTGCACAACACCCAGCCCTGGCGGTTCCGGCTCGTCGACACGGCGGTGCTGGAACTGCACGCCGACCCGGACCGAAGGCTGGACGTCATCGACCCGCGTGGCCGGGCCCTGTTCATCAGCTGCGGTGCGGCGCTGCTCAACCTGCGGCTGGCGATCCGTATGACCGGCCACAAGCCCCACGTCCAACCCATCCCGGACGCCGTGGACAGCCCCACGCTGCTGGCGTCCGTCCAGGCCATGGACGCGCCCATGCCCACGATCGGCCAGTCCGAGCTGTACGCGACGATCCCGCACCGGCGCACCAACCGGAGCCCGTTCAGCAAACGCCTGGTCCCGCGGCTGGTCCGCGAGGAGCTGATGGCCGCCGCGCGGGCCGAGGGGGTTGCCCTGAGCCTGCCGGGGCCGCAGGCCACGGCGTATCTGCTCAGCCTCGTCGCGGCGGCGGACGGGAAACTGGCCGCCGACGCCGGCTACCTCGCCGAACTGGCCCGCTGGACACCGGACCGCACCCGCGGCGACGGCGTCCCCTGGTACGCGTACGGGCCGCGGCCGAGCGGGCGCGGCGTCCCGCTGCGGGACTTCGGCCTCGCCGGGCCGGGGTCCGGGCGGCCGGTCGACGACTTCGCCGCCCGCCCCCAGCTCGGCGTCCTGCTCACCAAGGGCGACGGCCCCGCGGACTGGCTGCGGGCCGGGCAGGGCCTGCAGCGGGTGCTGCTGACCGCCACGCGGCACGGGGTGGCGACCTCGATGCTGTGCCAGCCCCTCGACATGCTGGCCGCGGACCGGTCGGACCCGGCCGCCGAACGGCCGCCCGGCCACATCCAGGCGATCATCCGGTTCGGGTACGGGCCACCGGTTCCCGGCACGCCACGCCGGCCGTTCCCCGAGGTGCTGACCCGGTCGGCGACGGCGCGGAGCCAGCATGCCTGAGCCCCGCATCATCCAGGGCGGCATGGGCGCGGGAGTGTCGGGATGGCGGCTGGCGCGCGCCGTGGCCGCGACCGGGCAGCTCGGCGTGGTCTCCGGGGTGGCGCTGGACGCGCTGCTGGCGCGCGGGCTCCAGGCCGGGGACCCGGGAGGCGACCTGCGCCGCGCGCTCGGCCACTTCCCCGTCCCGGAGGTGGCCGAGCGGATCCTGCGGCGCTACTTCGTCCCCGGCGGGATCGAGCCCGGCCGCCCCTTCCGCCCGGTGCCGAGGCTCGGGCTGCGGCCGAACAGGAGCCGGGACGAGCTGATCGCCGCCGGCAACTTCGCCGAGGTGTGGCTCGCCAGGCAGGGGCACGACGGCCAGGTCGGGATCAACTACCTGGAGAAGATCCAGATCGCGACCCCGCCCGCCGTCTTCGGCGCGATGCTGGCCGGGGTCGACTACGTCCTGATGGGGGCCGGCATCCCGAGCGAGATCCCCGTGCTGATGGACGCGCTGGCCGCCCTGCATCCCGCGCATCTGACGGTGACGGTCGCCGGCGCGGACACCGGCCGCACCATCGAGTTCGACCCGGTGTCACTGGCCGGGCCGGGGACGCCGATGGCACGCCCGTGCCGGCCGCGCCTGCTGGCCATCGTCTCCTCGTCCGTCCTGGCCATGTACCTGAACCGGTCGCCGGTCACGCGGCCGGACGGGTTCGTCGTGGAGACGCCGGTCGCGGGCGGGCACAGCGCGCCGCCCCGCGGGCGGATGCGCCTCGACGACGACGGCGAGCCCGTCTACGGCCCGCGCGACCACGTCGACCTGGCCAAGGTGGCCGCGCTCGGGCTGCCGTTCTGGGTGGCCGGCGGCTACGCCAGGCCCGGCGCACTGGCCGGGGCCCGCGCCCTGGGCGCCACCGGGATCCAGGCCGGCAGCATCTTCGCGCTGTGCCGGGAGTCCGGCCTGGAGCCCGGGCTGCGGCGGCGGCTCGTCCGGCAGGCGATGGACGGCGACCTGCGGGTGCGCAACGACCCGCGGGCCTCACCGGCCGGGTTCCCGTTCAAGGTCGCGCCGCTGCCGGAGACCCTCTCCGACGACGACGTCTACGAGAAGCGGCCCAGGCTGTGCGACCTGGGCTACCTGCGGACGCCCTACCTCAAGGCGAACGGAGCGGTCGGCTACCGCTGCGCCGCCGAGCCCGTCGACGACTACGTCCGCAAGGGAGGGGCCGCCGAGGACACCGACGGCCGCCGCTGCCTGTGCAACGCGCTCGTCACCAACGTCGGGCTCGGCCAGCACCGGGCGGACGGCTACGTCGAGCCGCCCCTGCTGACCCTCGGCCAGGACCTCGGGTTCCTGCCCGGCCTCCTCCACGCGGACGGGGAGTACTCCGCCGCCGACGCCGTCGACTACCTGATGAAGCCATGACACAGATCCGCGTTCCCCGCCATGACCCCGCCGACCGGCCGTTCATCGTGATCTGGGAGGCGACGCGGGCGTGCCCGCTGGCGTGCCGGCACTGCCGCGCCGAGGCCCTGCCCGACCGGAACCCGGAGGAACTCACCACCGCCGAGGCGTGCGACCTGATGGCGCAGGTCGCCGCGTTCGGGACGCCGCCGCCGCTGTTCGTCATCACCGGAGGCGACCCGTTCCAGCGGCCGGACCTGTTCGACCTGGTCCGGCACGGTACGCGGCTCGGCCTGCCGGTCTCGGTCTCCCCGTCGGGCACACCGACGCTGACCAGGGCGAACCTCGCCGGGCTGAGGGAGGCGGGCGCGCGGGCCATCTCCCTGAGCCTGGACGGTTCGTCCGCGCGGATCCACGACGACTTCCGCGCCACCCGGGGCGTGTACGGCTGGACGCTGGACGCCTGGCGCGCCGCCCATGACCTGGGGCTCAAGGTGCAGATCAACACGACCGTCTCCGGGCACAACCTGACCGATCTGGCGGAGGTCGTCCGGGTGGTCCACGCGATGAAGGCGCTGACCTGGAGCGCGTTCCTGCTCGTTCCGACCGGCCGGGGCCGGCTGCTTCCCGGGCTCGATCCGCACCAGGTCGAGGACGTGCTCAACTTCGTGTACGACGCCGGGGCGTTCGTCCCTGCCCGCACGACCGAGGCGCACCACTTCCGCCGCGTCGTCCTCCAGCGGGAGATCCTGCGGCGGCACGGGGACGACCATGTGGCCGTGCTGGGGCTGGGGCCGCTCTACCGGGAGCTGCGGGAGCGGCTGGCCGAACTGGCCCTGCCGGTGCGGCGGGCCCGCCGTCCGCCCATGGACGTCGGCTCCGCGCGCGGGTTCGTGTTCGTGTCGCATCTGGGGGCCGTGCATCCCAGCGGGTTCCTGCCGGCCGCCGCGGGCGACGTCCGCCGCGAGAGGCTCACCGACGTGTACCGGACCTCTGCGCTGTTCGCCGGATTGCGCGATCCCGGCAACCTGACCGGAAGGTGCGGCGCCTGCGAGTTCAAGGCGGTCTGCGGCGGTTCGCGCTCGCGGGCCCTGGCCCTGTCGGGGGACCCGTACGCGGAGGAGCCGTGGTGCTCCTACCGGCCGGGGACGTTCCCTTACCAGGATGAGCTCGCCGCCGCCCTCCACTGACCCGGAATGTTTGCGTTAACCGACTGAACTGTTAACGATCTGCGGGACAGGTACGCGTTACAGCTGGTCAAAGCCGTACAGATCGAACGCTTGCGGGGCGGCGCTTCTCAGGTGTTGACGCACGTCGTGATAACGCTAACAATCGGGTGGCGAGTTGGGTCACGGTTGTGACGCGGCGCACACAGGCCTCTTGACATGGCAGTGTGACCGGTAACAGCCTGTCCTGCGACCACCGGCAGCCACCCCGAGGTGAGACGTGAAGCGTAGGAAGCTCGTCAGCCTGGCACTGGGCCTTGGGCTCACGCTCGGCATGACCGCATGCGGGTCGAGTGAGAAGACCATCGACAAGGAGAAGGCCGAGCAGACGTCGGCGAAGGGCGCCCTGGTCGGCGTCACGATGCCGACCCGCTCGTCCGAGCGCTGGATCCACGACGGCGACAATCTCAAGAAGCAGCTCGAGCAGCTCGGCTACAAGGTCGACCTGCAGTACGCCGAGAACGACATCCCCACCCAGGCCAACCAGATCGACAACCAGATCACCAAGGGCGCCCGGCTGCTGATCATCGCCTCGATCGACGGCACCGCGATAACGACGCAGCTGCAGAAGGCGGCCGACAACGACATCCCGGTCATCGCCTACGACCGGCTGATCCGCAACTCCCCGAACGTCGACTACTACGCCACCTTCGACAACTACAAGGTCGGCGTGCAGCAGGCGACGTCGCTGCTGGTCGGGCTCGGCCTGAAGAAGCCGGACGGGTCCGAGGGCACCGCGAAGGGGCCGTTCGACATCGAGCTGTTCGCCGGCTCGCCCGACGACAACAACGCCACGTTCTTCTACAACGGCGCGATGGACACCCTGAAGCCGTACATCGACAAGAAGACCCTCGTCGTCAAGAGCGGCCAGACGGACTTCAAGACCATCGCGACGCTGCGCTGGGACCCGGGACGCGCGCAGAAGCGCATGGAGGACCTCCTCACCCGCGAGTACGGCGGCGGAACGAAGATCCAGGGCGTCCTGTCCCCCTATGACGGCCTGTCGATCGGGATCCTGTCGGCGCTGAAGTCCAGCGGCTACGGGACCGAGGGGCAGCCGTACCCGATCGTGACCGGCCAGGACGCCGAGGTCGCCTCGGTCAAGTCGATCATCGCGGGCGAGCAGTACTCGACGATCTACAAGGACACGCGGCAGCTCGCCTCGGTCACGGTGAAGATGGCCGACGCCGTGCTGAAGGGCGGGAAGCCGGAGGTCAACAACACCAAGGACTACGACAACGGCGTGAAGGTCGTGCCGTCCTACCTGCTCAACCCGGTGATCGTGAACAAGGACAACTACAGGAAACAGCTCATCGACACCGGCTACTACACCGAGGACCAGCTGAAGTAACGCGCCGGGGGCAGGCGCCCGCGGGCCCGGAGCCCGCGGGCGCCGCCGACCCCGAGGAGGACCATGACCGACGCGATACTGCGGATGCGCGGCATCACCAAGACCTTCCCCGCGGTGAAGGCGCTGGAGGACGTCAACCTGGAGGTCCGCAGGGGCGAGATCCACGCGATCTGCGGCGAGAACGGGGCCGGCAAGTCGACGCTGATGAAGGTGCTGTCCGGCGTCCACCCGCACGGCGACTACAGCGGGGACATCGAGTTCGAGGGCGAGCCGTGCCGGTTCTCCGGCATCCGCGACAGCGAGCGGCGCGGCATCGTCATCATCCACCAGGAGCTGGCGCTCAGCCCCTACCTGTCGATCGCCGAGAACATCTACCTCGGCAACGAGCGCCGCGGGCGGTTCGGGCTCATCGACTGGAACCGGACGAACGCCGAGGCGGCGGAGCTGCTCGACCGGGTCGGGCTGCGGGAGAACCCGGTGACGCCGGCGATGGACCTCGGCGTCGGCAAGCAGCAGCTCGTCGAGATCGCGAAGGCGCTGTCGAAGCGGGTGCGGCTGCTGATCCTGGACGAGCCGACCGCCGCGCTGAACGACTCCGACTCCGAGCATCTGCTGGATCTGCTGCGCGGCCTGCGCGACGAGGGCATCACCTGCGTGATCATCTCGCACAAGCTGAACGAGATCCGCGCCATCGCCGACTCCACGACGATCCTGCGCGACGGCCGGACGATCGAGACGCTCGACATGCGCGGCGACGTGTCCGAGGACCGCATCATCTCCGGCATGGTCGGCCGCGACCTGGACCACCGCTTCCCCGACCGCGTCCCCGACATCGGCGGCGAGGTGCTGCGGATCGAGGACTGGACCGTCCACTCCCCCACCCAGCACGGCCGCGTCGTCGTGGACGGCGCCGGGCTGACGCTGCGCCGCGGCGAGATCGTCGGGCTCGCGGGCCTGATGGGCGCGGGCCGGACGGAGCTGGCGATGAGCGTGTTCGGCCGCAGCTACGGCATCGGGATCACCGGACGGGTCTACAAGAACGGCGAGGAGATCACGCTCCGGACGGTCACCGACGCGATCCGGCACGGGCTCGCCTACGCCACCGAGGACCGCAAGACCTACGGCCTCAACCTCATCGAGGACATCCGGCGCAACATCTCGGCGGCGGGTCTGCGCGGCCTCGCCAAGGCGGGCTGGGTGGACGACAACCGCGAGTACGAGGTCGCCGAGCGGTACCGCAAGGAGATGAACATCAAGGCGCCGAGCGTGCTGACCCCGGCGGGGCAGCTCAGCGGCGGCAACCAGCAGAAGGTCGTCCTGTCGAAGTGGATGTTCACCGACGCCGACGTCCTGATCCTGGACGAGCCGACCCGCGGCATCGACGTGGGCGCCAAGTACGAGATCTATTCGATCATCAACCGGATGGCCGACCAGGGCCGGGCGGTGCTGGTGATCTCGTCCGAGCTGCCGGAGCTGATCGGAATCTGCGACCGCGTCTACGCGATGGCCGAGGGCCGGATCACCGGTGAGGTGCGCCGCGCGGACGCGACGCCCGAGCGGCTGATGCAGTACATGACCCAGACCGAGGAGACCACAGCATGAGCAGCGTGGCGCCGGCCGACCAGGCCGTGACCCCGCCGCCCGCCGAGCGGCCGAAGGCGGGCCGGACCCTGCCCGTCAACCTCCGGCAGAGCGGGATCTACATCGCGTTCGGGCTGATCGTCGCGCTGTTCGCGGTGCTCACCGACGGACAGCTGCTGTCCCCGCAGAACATCTCCAACATCATCGTCCAGAACTCCTACATCCTGATCCTGTCCATCGGGATGATCCTGATCATCATCGGCGGGCACATCGACCTGTCGGTCGGCTCGGTGGTGGCGGTGACGGGCGCCATCGCGGCCGTGCTGATGGTCGAGCACAACGTGCCGTGGCCGGTGGCGGTCGTGCTGACGCTCCTGGCGGGCGCCGCGATCGGGGCGTGGCAGGGGTACTGGATCGCCTACTTCGGGATCCCGGCGTTCATCGTGACGCTCGCCGGGATGCTGGTGTTCCGCGCGCTGACCCTGACCGTCCTGGGCAACAAGGGCATCGGCCCGTTCCCGGACGAGGTGCGGACGATCGCCAACGGCTTCCTGTCCGGCTACCTCGGCAACATCGGGCTCGGCCCGCTCGGCGGCGCGGACCTGTTCACGCTGCTGATCGCGCTGGTGCTGGTCGCCGGGTACGTCGGGTTCGGCTGGCGGAACCGGCAGGGGCGCATCGGGTACGGGCAGAAGGTCGAGCCGTTCACCGTGTTCGTGATGAAGAACGCCCTCGCCGTCGTGGTCGTGATGTTCATGGCCGTGCAGCTGGCGCGGTTCAAGAACATGCCGTGGGTGCTCGTCCTGCTGGGCGTGCTCGTCCTCGGCTCCACGCTGGTGATGAACCGGGCCGTGTTCGGCCGGCACGTCTACGCGCTCGGCGGCAACCTCCTCGCGGCCCAGCTGTCGGGCATCAAGGTCAAGTCGGTGTCGTTCTGGCTGTTCGTCAACATGGGCGTGCTGTCGGCCATCGCCGGGATCGTGTTCGCCGGGCGGCTGAACCAGGCGGGCCCGACCGCCGGGAACATGTTCGAGCTGGACGCGATCGCGGCGGCGTTCATCGGCGGCGCGGCCGTGCAGGGCGGCGTCGGCAAGGTGATCGGCGCGATCACGGGCGGCCTGATCATGGGCGTGATCAACAACGGGATGTCGCTGCTCGGCGCGCCGAGCGAGCGGGTCATGCTGATCAAGGGCCTGGTGCTGCTGGCGGCGGTCGCGTTCGACATCTGGGCCAAGCGCCGCAGCGGGACGGCCCGCTGACCGGGCGGAGGACGTTCCCGCGGGGCGACCCGATAGATTCGGGAGCGACATGACCGCCACGCCACCACCGGCCCGCCCCGGGCTCCGCGACGTCGCACGGATCGCCGGGGTGTCCCACCAGACCGTGTCCCGGGTGTTCAAGAACCATCCGATGGTCAGCCCGAAGACCCGGGACCGGGTGCTGGCCGCCGCGGCGCAGCTGGACTTCCGGCCAAACGCGGCGGCGCGGGCCCTGGCGACCGGGCGGTCCCGCACGCTCGGCGTCGTCAGCTTCGACACGGCGCTGTTCGGACCGGCGTCGATCATCGCGGCGATCGAGCGGAACGCCCGCGCCGCCGAGTTCTTCACCAGCGTCGCGAGCCTGGAGTCGCCGGGGCACGGCGCGGTCGCGGGGGCGGTGGACCGGTTCCGCGACCAGGGCGTGGACGGCATCATCATGATCCCCGGGCATGTCCCGCCGGACGAGGCCCTGCGGCACCTGCCGGACGATCTGCCGACCGTCCTGCTCGGGCCGGAGGCCACCGTCGCGACCGTGTCGGCCGACCACTACCTCGCGCCGCGGGAGGCGGTCCGGTACCTGCTGGAGCTCGGGCACCGGACCGTCCACCACCTGCCGGGCCCGGCGAACTGGTGGGAGGCGAACGAGCGCACGCGAGGCTGGCGGGACGGGCTCGCGGAGGCGGGCGCGGACGTCCCCGGCTGCGCGCCCGGCGACTGGAGCGCCCGGTCCGGCTACGAGCGCGGCCGGCTCCTGGCCGCCGACCCCGGCGTCACGGCCGTGTTCGCGGCCAACGACCAGATCGCGCTCGGGCTGCTGTGGGCGATCCACGAGAGCGGCCGCCGGGTACCGGACGACGTCAGCGTCATCGGCTTCGACGACATCCCGGAGGCGGCGTTCCTCACCCCGCCGCTCACGACCGTCCGGCAGGACTTCACCGCCCTGGGCCGGCACTGCGTGGAGCTTCTGATCGGGCAGCTGACCGGGCCGGGCACGGCAGTGGACGCGCCGCCCCAGGTCCCGAGCCAGCTGATCATTCGCCGCAGCACCGCCCCCGCCGCCCGCTAGAACCACCTTCACCTGCGGCGTGGCGCCCTTGAGGTCCGCTCATGAGGGCGACATGCCGCAGGTCAACGGAGGGAGCGGAGGCGATGCATGATCTCGCCGTCTCCGAAGCGGTCGTGGAGCGTGCGGTAGATCTCGTAGAGGGAGTCGTAGGCGTCCGCGCGGGCCTTGTTCGGGGTGTAGGCGGACGGGACGCGTCGGCCCATCGCCGCGGCGGCGGACGTGATGTCGGGGTAGGCGCCGGCGGCGACGGCGGCGTGCACGGCGGAGCCCAGGGCCGGGCCCTGGGACGAGCCGATCAGCGACAGCGGGCGGCGCAGGACGTCGGCGTAGACCTGCATGAGGAAGCGGTTCTTCATCAGGCCGCCCGCGACGACGAACTCCTCGACGGGCACGCCGGACGCCTCGAACGTCTCCACGATCATGCGGGCGCCGAACGCGGTGGCCTCGATGAGGGCGCGGTAGACGTCCTCGGGCCGGGTGGCGAGCGTCTGGCCGACGACCATGCCGGACAGGTCGTGGTCGACGAGGACGGAGCGGTTGCCGTTGTGCCAGTCGAGCGCGACGAGGCCGTGCCGTCCGACCGGCTGCTCCTCGGCGAGGGCGGTCAGGTGCTCGTGCACGGTCAGCCCGGCGGCGGCCGCCGCCTGGTTGTAGTGGGCGGGAACGCAGTTGTCGACGAACCAGGCGAAGATGTCGCCGACGCCGGACTGGCCCGCCTCGTAGCCCCACAGGCCGGGGACGATGCCGTCCGCGACGACGCCGCACATGCCGGGGACCTCGGCGAGCAGGCCGGACGACATGACGTGGCAGGTCGACGTGCCCATGATCGCGACCATCTGGCCGGGGCGGACGGCGTCGGCCGCGGCGGCGGTGACGTGGGCGTCGACGTTGCCGACGGCGACCGCGATGCCTTCGGGGAGGCCCGTCCAGGCGGCGGCCCGCGCGGTCAGGGTTCCGGCGAGGCCGCCGAGGGGGGCCAGGTCGTGGCCGAGTTTGTCGGGGAAGTCCGCGAAATCCGGGTGGAGGGCGGCCAGGAACTCGCGGGACGGGTACCGGCCGTCCTGGTGGATGCCCTTGTAACCGGCCGTGCAGATGTTCCGCGATTCCTGGCCGGTCAGCTGCCAGACGATCCAGTCGGCCGCCTCGATCCAGCGTTCGGCCAGGCCGTAGAGCTCGGGGTCGTGCTCCAGCAGCTGCAGGGCCTTCGCGAACTCCCACTCGGAGGAGATCTTGCCGCCGTAGCGGCGCAGCCAGGGTTCGCCGCGCTCGGCGGCGAGGGCGTTGATCCGGTCGGCCTGCGGCTGCGCCGAGTGGTGTTTCCAGAGTTTCGGCCAGGCGTGCGGCCGTTCCGGGTGCAGGTCGGACAGGGGCGTCCCGGCGGCGGTCGCCGGCAGGACCGTGCAGGCGGTGAAGTCCGTGCCGATGCCGATGACCTGGGATGGCGACACGTCCGCGACGGCCAGCGCCTTCGGGACGGCGGACCGCAGCACGTCCAGCCAGTCCCGGGGCGCCTGCAGGGCCCAGTCGGGATCGAGGCCGCCGCCGTCCGGCAGGGCCTCGTCGATCACTCCGTGGTCGTACTCGTGCACGCCGTCGCCGACCTCGGCGCCGTCCCGGACGCGGACGAGCACCGCCCGGCCTGACAACGTGCCGAAGTCGACACCGACGACGTACCGCTCTTCCGCGCTCATGGGCTCCTCCTCGTCACGGACGTGATCCTTACAGGCCCCTGGCCAAGCGGTGGTACGCCTGGTTCCAGCGGATCTCCTTCGTGAACTGGCGCAGCGTGGTGCCGGCGTCGATGGTGAGCAGTTCCACCCCGGCCATCTCGGCGAGATCGTCCAGCTCGTCCGCGCCGAGCGCCGCCGACAGGACGGTGTGGTGCGGCGCCCCTGCGGTCAGCCAGGCCTCGGTGGACGTGCGCAGGTCTGGCAGCGGACGCCACACCGCGCGGGCGACCGGCAGCATCGGCAGCGGCTCCGGCGGCGCGACGACCTCGATCTCGTTGGCGACCAGGCGGAACCGGTCGCCCATGTCGGCGAGCCCGGCGACGACGGCCGGGCCCGGCTCGGCGTCGAAGACCAGCCGGACGGGGTCCTCGCGCCCGCCGATGCCCAGCGGATGGATCTCCAGCGAGGGGCGCCCGGCGGCGATGGACGGGCAGACCTCCAGCATGTGCGCGCCGAGGATCAGCTCGTTGCCGGGTTCGAGGTGGTAGGTGTAGTCCTCCATGAAGGACGTGCCTCCGGGCAGGCCGGCGGCCGCGGCCTTCAGCGTCCGCAACAGCGTCGCGGTCTTCCAGTCGCCCTCGCCGCCGAAGCCGTAGCCGTCGGCCATGAGCCGCTGGACGGCGAGGCCGGGGAGCTGCCGGAGCCCACCGAGGTCCTCGAAGTTCGTCGTGAACGCCTTGAAGCCGCCGTCGTCGAGGAACGTCCGCAGGCCGAGCTCGATCCGCGCGCCGTAGCGGAGGGAGTCGTGGCGTTCGCCGGCGGGACGCAGTTCCGGGACGATGTCGTAGAGGTCGTCGTACTCCTTGACGAGTTCGGTGACGTCGTCGTCCGGGACGGCGTCCACGACCTCGACCAGGTCGTTCACGCCGTAGGTGTTGACGGAGACGCCGAACCGCAGCTGGGCCTCGACCTTGTCGCCCTCAGTGACGGCGACGTCCCGCATGTTGTCGCCGAAGCGGGCCAGCTTCAGCCGCCGCAGTTCGTGGAGGCCCGCCGCCGCCCGCGCCCACCCGGAGACGCGGACCCCGACCGACGGGTCGGAGACGTGCCCGGCGACGGTCTTGCGGGCGACGCCGAGCCGCGACTGGACGTATCCGAACTCGCGGTCGCCGTGGGCGGCCTGGTTCAGGTTCATGAAGTCCATGTCGATCGAATGCCAGGGCAGCCCGACGTTCGCCTGAGTGTGCAGGTGCAGCAGCGGCTTGGTCAGCACGTCCAGCCCGGCGATCCACATCTTCGCCGGGGAGAAGGTGTGCATCCACGCGATCAGGCCGATGCAGGAGTCGTCGGCGCCGGCGTCCAGGCACGTCCGGCGGATGGCGTCCGCGCCGGTGAGGACGGGTAGCCACCTCACGGTGACCGGCAGCGCGTCCCCGAGCCGCGCGGCGATCGCCGCGGACTGCTCGGCGACCTGCCGGAGGGTGTCCTCGCCGTACAGGCCCTGGCTGCCGGTGAGGAACCAGATCTCGCGGTTCGGAAAGCTCATGGTCGGCCCCTCTGCCCGTAGACGTTCTGGTAGCGGTCGTACAGCCGGTCGATGTCGCCGGCGTCCATCGGGAGCGGCTCGCCGATCTGGCGCGCCAGGTGGACGGTCCGGGCGACGTCCTCGCACATCACGGCCGCCTTGACCGCGGCGCGGGCGTCGGCGCCGATCGTGAAGACGCCGTGGTTGCGCATCAGCACGGCGGGGCTGCGGTGGCCGGCGAGGGTCTCGACGATGCCGCGGCCGATGTCGTCGCCTCCGATGAGCGCGAACGGGCCGACGGGGATCTCGCCGCCGAACTCGTCGGCCATCGCGGTCAGCACGCACGGGATCGGCTCGTCCCGCGCCGCCCACGCGGTCGCGTAGGTCGAGTGGGTGTGCACGACGCCGCCGACGTCCGGGCGGTGCCGGTACACGTAGGCGTGGGCGAACACGTCGCTGGACGGCTTGAGCGCCGGCTCACCGGCCGGCTTGCCCTCCAGGTCGCACAGCACCATCGCGTCGGGGGTGAGCCGCTCGTACGGCACGCCGCTCGGCTTGATCAGGAAGGTGTCGGCGTCGACGCGCGCCGACACGTTCCCGGCCGTCCACACGACCAGCCCGCCCTCGACGAGGAGCTGGTGCAGGACGGCCAGCTCCGTGCGGAGCGCGGCGGTCCCGCCGGCTGGCTCTGGCATCTCGGCTCCGTTCTGTTAGCGCTAACATCATGTGGCGTGACGAAGGACTGGGCTCGCGGGAACGGGACGGGGGCTAGGTCCGGCGGCGGACCCCGGTGCTCTCCCGGACGACGAGTTCCGGTTCGACGACCCGGCGCGACCCCTGCTCCAGGGGCCCGCCGATCCGGTCGAGCAGCAGGTCGAAGGCCCGCCGCCCCACCTCGGCGAAGTTCTGCCGGACGGTGGTGAGCGGCGGCGGGAAGTAGGCGGCCTCCGGGACGTCGTCGAAGCCGACGACGCTGACGTCGCCGGGCACGTCCCGGCCGGCCTCGCGCAGGGCGCGCAGCAGGCCGAGCGCCATCGCGTCGTTGGCGGCGAAGACGGCGGTGACCTCGGGGTCGGCGGCGATCCGCCGGCCGTACTCGTAGCCGGACCGGGCGCTCCAGTCGCCGGCGGGCGACGCCGGGACCTCGCGTCCCGCGGCCTCCAGCGCGGTGCGCCAGCCGTCGACCCGCCCGATCGCGTCCACCCAGTCGGCCGGGCCGGCCAGGTGCAGGACGGTCTCGTGCCCGAGGCTGAGCAGGTGCCGCACGGCGCGTTCGGCACCGGCCCGGTGGTCGACCGCGACGACGGGGAACGGCACGTCCGCGCCCGCGCCGACCGCGACGAGCGGGGTGCTGGACGGCAGTTCCTTCAGGCCCTCCGCCGCCGACTCGTGCGGCGCCACGACCATGATCCCGTCCACCGACTGGGCGCGCAGCCGCTCCACGCCCTCGCCGATCGAGCGGCGGTTCAGGGAGCTCAGGCTGACGATGCTGACGTTGTAGTCGTGCTCGCGGGCGACCTGCTCGATGCTGAACAGCGTGGACGCCGGGCCGTACAGCGTGGTGTCGAAGCTGACCACGCCGAGGACGCCGGACCTGCCGGTGGCCAGCACCCGCGCCGCCGAGTTCGGCCGGTAGTCCAGGGCCCGCACCGCCGCCATCACCCGGGCGCGGGTCTGCGGCCGCACCTTCTCGGGCGAGTTCAGCACCCGCGACACGGTCATCGCCGAGACGCCGGCCATCGCGGCCACGTCCTCCATCACCGCCAGCCGCCGGCCGTCGGCCGTCTCCGGTGATTCGGCGGCCACATCGCCTCCCCGCGCCTTTTGTACCGCTACACGCGAATGTTTGCGCTAACTAACCCGGATGTCAACACCGCCGCGCAGCAACCGCTCCCCGCTCACCAGTAACCTTCGGCTTACCGACGAGCGGAGGAGAGCTTCTATGGGCGAGTTGAGTGCGGCGGAGACCACGCGGGCCGTCGACCAGATCATCCATGACATCGGGGCGAAGTGGATGCTCGACAAGGCGACGTGGGCGCACGGGAAGAAGAACGGGTTCGACAACCCCTTCGCGCACTACTTCGCCGGGCGCTGCGGGGTGCTGGGCGACGTCGACGCCGACGTCGTGACCGCCGCGCTGGGCTGGTTCGCGCCGGGACTCGTCCGGCCCATGTGGGAGGAGGGCGTCGCGGTCGCCGGGGCGCGCGAGGCGGCACGGCGGTACGCGCTCGCGTGCGCGGACTGGGGCCGGGAGCACGTCCCGGACGACCCGCGCCTCTGCGAACTGGCCGAACAGGTGGTGCGGGCGGCCGAGGGGTCGGGACTGCCGCTGTTCTGCGGGTGGCGGGCCGAACCCCTCCCCGAGGACGGGCCGGCGCGCCTGACGCACGTGCTCCACCTCCTGCGGGAATGGCGCGGCGCGCTGCACCTCGTCGCGACGACCGCGGCCGGGCTCGCCCCTCTTGAGGCCGTCCTCGCCGCGAACCCGCCCGAGCGGGCCCAGTTCCTCGGCTGGCAGGGCGACTTCCCGGACTGCGACGCCCTCAAGCCGCAGCGCGCGGAGGCCGAGGAGATGACCGACAGGCTCACCGCCGCCGTGTACGAGCGCGCCCTGTCGCCGTCCGAACGCGCCGAGTTCGCGGAACTGGTCGGCAAGGCGGGGACGGCCGTCCTCGGCTGAGCCGTTCCCCGAGGTACGGCGGCGAGGCCGTGTTTCACGGGCGGGGCGGCGGGTAGGTGGAGGCCGCGCCGAGGTGAGAAGGGCGGTGTGACGTGGGCGTTCGCAGATGGATCGGGTCATGGCCCGTCTACCGCCAGTTCACCGGCGACGATCCGCTGGGCCGGGGGGCGGCCGCCAAGAGCGCGGGCACCGAACGGCTCGAAGCGAGGGTGAGCACCGCCGACAAGGTCGTGAAATCCGTCTGCCCGTACTGCGCGGTCGGCTGCGGGCAGGACGTGTACGTCCAGGACGGCAAGGTCACCCAGATCGAGGGCGACCCGGATTCACCGGTCAGCCGGGGGCGGCTGTGCCCGAAGGGCGCGGCGAGCCTCCAGCTGACCACCGGGTCGGCCCGCGAACACCAGGTCCTCTACCGGCGCCCGCACGGCACGGACTGGGAGCGGCTCGACCTCGGCACGGCGATGGACATGATCGCCGACCGGGTGATCGAGGCGCGCCGGCACGGCTGGCAGTGGGAGAGCGACGACGGGCTGCGGGTGCGGCGGACGCTGGGCATCGCGAGCCTCGGCGGCGCCACGCTCGACAACGAGGAGAACTACCTGATCAAGAAGCTGTTCACCGCGCTCGGCGCGGTACAGATCGAGAATCAGGCGCGTGTTTGACACTCCTCCACCGTTCCCGGTCTGGGAACCTCGTTCGGACGCGGCGGCGCGACCACCTTCCAGCAGGATCTGCAGAACGCGGACTGCATCGTCATCCAGGGCTCGAACATGGCCGAGTGCCATCCGGTCGGGTTCCAGTGGGTGATGGAGGCGAAGGCGCGCGGCGCCAAGCTGATCCACGTCGACCCGCGGTACACGCGGACGAGCGCTCTCGCGGACGCGCACGTCCCGCTGCGCGCGGGCAGTGACATCGCGTTCCTCGGCGGGATCGTCAACTACGTCCTGCAGAACGAGAAGTACTTCCGCGACTACGTCGTCTCCTACACCAACGCGTCGACGATCCTGACAGAGGACTTCCGCGACACCGAGGACCTGGACGGGGTCTTCTCCGGCCTGGACCGGGAGGGGCGCAGCTACGACCACACGACGTGGCAGTACGAGGGCATGCAGGTCCAGTCGGCCGCCGGGCAGCGCGACCTGCAGTACGAGGACCGCATCCGGGCCGTCGCGGAGGCGGGACGCGGTGAGGCGCACGGGTCCGGCGGCGCGGCGATCGGCGAGGGCCACCCCGAGCGGGACCCGTCGCTGGAGCACCCTAGGTGCGTGTTCCAGGTGCTCAGGCGGCACTACGAGCGGTACACGCCGGAGATGGTCGAGCGGATCTGCGGCGTCCCGCGGGACCAGTTCCTCAAGGTGTGCGAGATGGTCGCCGACAACTCCGGCCGTGACCGGACGACCGCGTTCGCCTACGCGGTCGGGTGGACGCAGCACACGGTCGGCGTCCAGTACATCCGGACGGCGGCCATCCTGCAGAGCCTGCTCGGCAACATCGGGCGTCCGGGCGGCGGCATCATGGCGCTGCGCGGGCACGCGTCCATCCAGGGCTCGACGGACATCCCGACGCTGTTCAACCTGCTTCCCGGGTACATCCCGATGCCGCACGCGCACACGAACCTGGATCTGGAGTCGTTCGTCCAGGGCGAGTCGGCGCGCAAGGGCTTCTGGGGCAACATGCGCGCCTACATGGTCAGCCTGCTGAAGTCGTACTGGGGCGACGCGGCGACGGAGGACAACGAGTACTGCTTCGACTATCTGCCGCGCCTGACCGGGTCGCACAGCACGTACGAGACGGCGATGGCGCAGATCGACGGGGTGTGCAAGGGCTACTTCCTGATGGGCGAGAACCCGGCCGTCGGGTCGGCGAACGCCAAGGTCCAGCGGCTCGGGATGGCGAACCTGGACTGGCTCGTCGTCCGCGACTTCTCGCAGATCGAGTCCGCGACCTGGTGGAAGGACGGCCCGGAGATCGAGACCGGCGAGATGCGCACCGAGGACATCGGCACCGAGGTGTTCTTCCTGCCCGCCGCGACGCACACCGAGAAGGACGGCAGCTTCACCAACACGCAGCGGATGCTGCAGTGGCACCACCAGGCCGTGGAGCCGGCCGGGGACGCGCGCAGCGACCTGTGGTTCATGTACCACCTGGGCCGGATCATCCGGGAGAAGCTCGCCGGCTCGCCCGACGAGATGGACCGCCCGGTCCTCGACCTCACGTGGGACTACCCGACGCATGGCGACCTGGACGAGCCGGACGCCGAGGCGGTTCTCGCGGAGATCAACGGCTACGACGGTGACGGGAACCCGCTGTCGTCCTACACGCAGCTCAAGGGCGACGGGTCCACCTCGTGCGGCTGCTGGATCTACTGCGGCTGCTACGCGGACGGCGTCAACCAGACGGCGCGCCGCAAGCCGGGCCGGGACCAGAACTGGGTGGCGCCCGAGTGGGGGTGGGCGTGGCCGATGAACCGCCGCATCATCTACAACCGGGCGTCCGCCGACCCGGAGGGCAACCCGTGGAGCGAACGCAAGGCGCTCGTGTGGTGGGACGCCGAGCAGGGCGAGTGGACGGGCCACGACGTGCCCGACTTCGTCGCCGACCGCCCGCCGGACTACGAGCCGCCGGATGACGCGACCGGCCCGGACGCGCTCGCCGGCACCGACCCGTTCATCATGCAGGCGGACGGCAAGGCGTGGCTGTACGTCCCGGCCGGGCTGATGGACGGCCCGCTGCCGACGCACTACGAGCCGCAGGAGTCGCCGTTCACGAATCCGCTGTACAAGCAGCAGCGCAATCCCGTCCGGCATCTGCTGCCGCCGCATCCCGACAACCGGTCGGCGCCGAGCGGCGACGCGCCGGGCGCGGACGTGTACCCGTTCGTGGCGACGACGTACCGGCTCACCGAGCATCACACGGCGGGCGGGATGTCGCGGTGGCAGCCGTACCTGGCCGAGCTCCAGCCGGAGTTCTTCTGCGAGATCTCGTCTGAGCTGGCGGCGAAGCGGGGACTGGAGCACGGCGGCTGGGCGACGATCGTCAGCCCGCGCGCCGTCGTGGAGGCGCGGGTCATGGTGACCGGGCGGATGCAGCCCCTCACCGTGGACGGGCGGACCCTGCACCAGGTCGGCCTGCCCTACCACTGGGGCCCGAACGGCTACACCACGGGCGACGCGGCGAACGAGCTGCTGCATCTCGTCCTCGACCCGAACACGCACATCCAGGAGGCGAAGGCCCTGTCGTGCGACATCCGCCCGGGCCGCCGCCCTCGCGGCCCCGCGGCGGCGGCCCTGGTCCGCGAGTACCGGGACCGGGCCGGCATCACCGGCGACACCGGAACCGAGGTCTGACCGGACGACGGTCACCGCGGCATGCCGCCCCTGTCGGCGGTGCCATGGGGGCGGCACGCCTCAGGTCAGCGGACGATCAGCGGGTGGGCGGCGGCGGGGATCAGTTCGCCGATGACGGGGGCGCCGGGGATCTCGCCGGCGATGAGGAGGCCGCCGGACGTCTGGGCGTCGGCGAGGAGGAGGCGTTCCTCCTCGCCCGCATCGCCGAAGTCGGTGTGCGGGGCGACCCAGTCGAGGTTGCGGCGGGTGCCGCCGCTGACGTATCCGGCGCGGGCGGACTCGCGGGCGCCGTCCAGGTAGGGGACGGCGGCGGCGGCGACCACGGCGGTGACGCCGGACGCGCGGGCCATCTTGTAAAGGTGGCCGAGGAGCCCGAAGCCGGTCACGTCGGTGGCGCAGACGGCCCCGGCGTCCAGTGCGGCGGCGGACGCGGCCGCGTTCAGCCCGACCATGGCGGCGACGGCGTGCTCGAAGACCTCGCCGGTCGCCTTGTGCCGGTTGTTCAGGATCCCGATGCCGAGCGGCTTGGTGAGGGTGAGCGGCACGCCGGGCCTGCCGGCGTCGTTGCGCAGGAGGCGGGCCGGGTCGGCGACTCCGGTGACGGCCATGCCGTACTTGGGTTCCGGGTCGTCCACGCTGTGGCCGCCGCCGACGTGGCAGCCCGCCCGGGACGCGACGTCGAGGCCGCCGCGCAGCACCTCCCGTGCCAGTTCGAACGGCAGGACGGCGCGGGGCCAGGCGAGCAGGTTCACCGCGACGAGGGGACGGCCGCCGACCGCGTACACGTCCGACAGCGCGTTCGCGGCGGCGATCCTGCCCCAGTCGTACGGGTCGTCGACGACGGGGGTGAAGAAGTCGGCGGTGGCGACGGCGGCCAGGCGGCCCGGGGAGCCGGGGACGCGGACGACCGCCGCGTCGTCGCCGGTTTCGAGGCCGACGATCAGCTCTCCGTTCGGGGACGCGGGGACTGCCCCCAGGCCCGCGAGGACGTCTTCCAGTTCACCCGGCGGGATCTTGCAGGCGCAGCCTCCGCCGTGCGCGTACCCGGTCAGCCTCTTCGTCATCTCAGGCTGGTTCGTGTCAGGCTGGTTCGTGGCAGGCTGGGTCGTCTCGGCCTGGGTCATGTCGTCCTTCCTGTGCAGCGCCGGCGGAGGTCGTCCACGCGGACCGTGTAGCCCCGCTCGTCCAGGTGCTCCAGCAGCGGGACGGCGACGCGGCGGGTGGTGCCGAGGGCGCGGCGCGCCTCGCTCAGCGTGAACGTGTCGCCGAGTTCCGCGAGCAGCGCGGCGGCGCGGGCGTCGTCGCCGGGCAGCAGGACGATCCCGTCGCCGATTCTGAGGAGCGCGCCGGCCCCGGCCGCGGCGGCGAGCATCTTCGGGGTGAGGCCCAGTTCTGCGAGGCGGTTCGCGTCGGGGGCCCGGAACGGGGTCTCGGCCAGCTCGCGGCGGACGGCGTCGACGGCCGCCCGGACGGCCGGGGGCAGCTCGGGCGCGGTCGCCCGGCCGTAGATCCGCCCGTCGCGCTGCCGCAGCCCGGCCGCGAGCGCGTCCAGGAGCGCGCGGTCGGGCAGGCCGAGGGCCCTTCGGGCGGCTTCGGCGGGCATCCCGGGGTCGGCCGGGTCGGCGGCGGCGTGCTCCTCGACGACCGCGACGAGACGCTTGCGCAGTTCGTCCCAGAGGCCGGGGTCGGCGACCCAGTCACCGGCGACGGGCTCGCTGGAGACGGGGACGCCCATCGCGATCAGGTCCGTCCGCCTGATCAGGCCGCGGCGGCGCAGCTCGGCGGCGCCGTCCGGGCGCCCGGTCAGGGGGGCCAGCTCCCGTGCCCGGGCCGCCGCCGCGCCCCGCCTGGTGAACGGCTCGGGGCGGACGTCCAGCACCGTGACCCCGGCGGGGACGCGGTGGCGTCCGGGGTCGCGCAGCAGGGCGATGTCTCCGACCCGCAGCGGCAGCGGCCGCCGCAGCGAGATCCGGGCGGTGTCGTCGCCGAGCGGGCGGACGTGCACCGGCACCGCCGCCGACCCCACGTGGAGGACCAGCTCGCGCGGCAGGTCCCGGGCCGGGTCGCCGCGCAGCCGCACGTCGATGACGTCGGCGCCGAGCCAGCGTCCCGGCGCCAGCAGGGCGTCGCCCCGGCCGATGTCCCCCGTGCCGCCGTGCACGTTGACGGCGACGCGGGCGACGGCGCCGACCGTCTCCCGGTCCTCCTTGAGACTTTGCAGCCCGCGCACGCGGACGAGCCCGCCGCCGGCGGCGAGCCGGTCCCCGACGCGGATCGTCCCGGCGCCGAGCGTCCCGGTCACGACGGTGCCCCGGCCCCGGATGGTGAAGACCCGGTCGACCCAGAGCCGGACATCGGCCTCGCCGTCGGGGGGCGGCAGCGACCCGGTGAGCCGCTCCAGCGCGTCCCGCAGCCCGTCGACGCCCTCGCCCGTGGCGCCGCTGACCGTGACCGCCTCGACCTTGCCGAGCGAGGTGGCCGCGATGCGGGCGAGCGCGTCGTCCCGCACCCGGTTCGCCGCCGCCTCGCCGGTGAGGTCGCGGCGCGTCACGACGAGGAGGCCGTGCCGGACGCCGAGCGCGTCCAGGACCGCCAGGTGCTCCTCCGACTGCCGCTGCCAGCCCTGATCGGCCGCGACCACGAACATGACGCCGGGGACGGGCCCGACCCCCGCCAGCATCGTCGCGACGAGGCGCTCATGCCCGGGGACGTCCACGAACGCGACCCGCCCGCCGCCGGGGAGCGTCGTCCAGGCGAAGCCGAGGTCGATCGTCAGGCCCCGCCGCCGCTCCTCCTCCAGCCGGTC
The DNA here is from genome assembly GCF_043198445.1 of Spirillospora sp. NPDC048823. Classification (NCBI taxonomy): domain Bacteria; kingdom Bacillati; phylum Actinomycetota; class Actinomycetes; order Streptosporangiales; family Thermomonosporaceae; genus Spirillospora; species Spirillospora sp. NPDC048823. The sequence continues at coordinate 108,015 of NZ_JBICUT010000007.1, forward strand.
GGGCTCCATCCCGGTGAGGGCGCGGACGAGCGTGGACTTGCCGTGATCCACGTGGCCCGCGGTGGCGATGACGTGCGTCATCGCGCCGCCGCCCGCACCGCCCCGGCGATCTCGTCGTCCTGACCCGGCGGCACCGAGCGCAGGTCGAGCAGGCAGCGCCCGTCCTCGACGCGTCCCATCACCGCCGGTGCCGCCCGCCGCAGCCGCGCCGCGTACCCGCCGGGCAGCGACACCGCCGCGCTCGGCAGGACGACGCCGGGCGCGCCGCCGCCCCCGACCGCCGCCTCGCTCTCGACGTCCATCGCGTCCACGCCCTCGTCCCGCAGTCGTGCGGCGAGCCGCCCGGCCCGCTCCCGCAGCGCCGCCGCGTCCGCGTGCAGGGCCGCGTCCGTCGGGGTGCGCGGGCCGCGGACGGTGGCCTCCAGCGCGGCGAGCGTCAGCTTGCCCACCCGCAGCGCCCGCGCCAGCGGATGGCGGGCCAGCCGCCGCACCAGGTCGTCCCGTCCGAGGACGAGCCCGCACTGCGGCCCGCCGAGCAGCTTGTCGCCGCTGGCCGTGACCAGGTGCGCGCCCGCCTTGAGCATCGAGGCCGCGTCGGGTTCGTCCGGAAGGAGCGGCTCGTGCGCGAGCAGCCCGGAGCCGATGTCGGCGACGACCGGCACACCGAGCCCGGTCAGTTCGGCGACGCCGGCGTCCTGCGTGAAACCCGTCATGCGGAAGTTCGACGGATGCACCTTGAGGATGAAGCCGGTCTCGTCCCCGACCGCCGCCGCGTAGTCGTCCGGCGTGGTCCGGTTGGTCGTGCCGACCTCCCGCAGCCGCGCGCCCGTGGCCGCGAGCAGTTCGGGGATGCGGAACCCGTCCCCGATCTCCACCATCTCGCCGCGGCTGATCACGATCTCCCCGTCCCCCGCGAGGGCGGTCGCGGCGAGCACGAGCGCCGCCGCCCCGTTGTTGACGACGTGCGCCGCCTCCGCCTGCGGCACCCGCTCCAGCAGCGCGGCCAGCACCGACCGTCCCCGCCTCGCCCGCTTGCCGGTCTCCAGGTCCAGCTCGACGTCGGTGGCCCGCGACGCCACGGCCACCGCGTCCCGCGCGGCGTCCGACAGCGGCGCCCGCCCCAGGTTGGTGTGCAGCAGGACGCCGGTCGCGTTGATCACGGGACGCAGCCCGGACGCGGTCGCCGGCAACGCCTCCACCGCCGCGTCGGCCACCGCGTCCGGCGGGATCTCCCCCGCCCTCGCCCGTCGCTGTGCCGCGACGAGGGCCGCCTTCACGACCCCGCGGCCGAGCCGTTCCTCCGCCCGCGCGAGCCGCGGATCGCAGAGCAGCACATCCGTCCGCGCGATCCGCCGCCGCCCGTCCCCGGCGGGCACCGCTTCATGATCCATCGCCCGACCTCCGCTGCGCCGGTACCCGTCAGCCCGCACCCGAAACGACCAGCGGGGCCTGAACACGGCCCTCGGGCCGTAGCCGTTCGGGGTGCCGGGTGGGTTTATCACCGAAGTGAGTGTCGCGGGGGGCGGGATGTGCCTAGCCTGGCGGCCCAGGCGTCCACTCCGGAGGTGACTCTTGACCGAGGTGCATGTGAAATCCTCCGGGGACGAGCTGTCGGCCCAGCCGTGGAGGGACGTCCCGCGCGAAGAGGCGGAGTGGATGCGGCCGCACCTTGCGGCATTGGCCGACATCATGGTCGAGGGGGTGCTGCGGCACGTTCCCGAGTACGCCCGGCCCGACGATCCCGTCTACATCGATGCGATGCGGATCGCGGCGGAGCGGGGCATGGGGCACTTCGTCCAGATGATCGCCGATCCGGACGCGTCCTGGCAGGAAGTGCACCAGGTCTTCTTCGACATCGGGTACGGGGAGGCGGTCGAGGGACGCTCGCTGGAGCATCTGCAGAACGCGCTGCGGATCGCGTCCCGGACGGCCTGGCGGTACCTGTCGCGGGAGGCCGATCGGCTGAGGAAGCCGCGCGAGCTGGCGATCTCGCTGACCGAGGTGAACTTCGCGTACCTGGATCTGCTGGCGTCCGCCGCCGCGCAGGGCTACGCGCGTGCCCGGGAGAAGGCGGCGGGCGAGCGGGAGCAGCGCCGCGGCCGGCTGCTGAGCCTGCTGCTGTCCGACCCGCCCGCACCGAAGGACATCGTCGCCGAGCAGGCGAACCTGGCCGGCTGGGCGCTGCCGGAGCGGCTGGCGGTGATCGTGCTGACCCCGCGTCCCGGCAGTGGCGGGGAGGGCCCGGCGGGGCTGCCGCCGGGACTGCTCAGCGGCCTCGACCGGGGGCGGCCGTGCCTGGTGATGCCGGACCCGGACCGCCCGGGCGGGTCCGACCGGCTCACCGCGACCCTCGGCGGGTGGACGGGCGCGGTCGGGCCGTCGGTGCCGGCGGACCAGGCGGGCATCTCCCTGCACTGGGCGCACCGGACGCTCGACCTGATGGCCGCCGGGCGGCTCGGGCACGCACCGGCCCCGGGTCCCCGGGTGAACGGGAGCGCGCGGCGGACCGGCGTCCTCGTCCACGCGGACCGGCACATGCCGGACCTGCTGCTGCAGGAGGGCTGGACGCTCGCCGAGGCGGCGGCGCGGCGCAGGCTGACGCCGCTCACCGCGCTCGGCCCGCACCGCGGCGGCCGGCTGGCGGTCACGATGCTGGAGTGCCTCAAGCACGGCTTCAACGCGACCGACGCCGCGGAGGCGCTGAGCGTGCACCCGCAGACGGTCCGGTACCGGCTCGCGCAGCTCCACGAGATCTTCGACTACGACATCGAGGACCCGGCGCTGCGGCTGGAGCTGATGCTGCTGCTTCCCGTCTGGCTGCGGGACGCCGGCGAGGAGGCGTGAGCCCGGGTCACTCGGTCCTGGCGGGCACCTCCGTGGTCGGCAGCGTCTCGTCGAGGTAGGCGAGACGGCAGGCGGACCGCGCGATCTTCCCGCTGCTGGTGCGGAGCAGGCCGCCGGGCTCGATCAGCACGAAGTCGTGGACGCGCAGGTCATGCTGCTGTTTCACGGCCGTCCGCACCGACTGCGCGACCTCGTCCGGGTCGAGCAGCGCGATCGGCACCCGCCGGTTCCGCTCGGCGATGACGACGAGGCCCTCGGTCTCGCCGGTGTCGGTGGGCACGTCGACGGACACGGCGCAGGTGTACTCGGGGCGGATGGCCTTGTGGGCGCCCGAGACGGTGAACTCGATGTCCTGCGGGTAGTGGTTGCGGCCGTCGATGATGACCAGGTCCTTGATCCGGCCGGTGACGAACAGCTCGCCCCGGTGCAGGACGCCGAGGTCGCCGGTGCGCAGCCACGGCCCGGCGGGCAGGTCGCCCGGGTCGTTGAGCCGTGCCTGGAAGGTCTCCCTGGTGGCCTCCGGGCGCCCCCAGTAGCCGGCGGCGACGTTCGGGCCGTGCACCCAGATCTCGCCGACCTCCCCGTCCGGGAGCCGGTTGCCGGTCTCGGAGTCGACGATGACGGCGTGCTGGCCGTAGGACGTCCCGCAGGCGATCAGCTGGATCGCGCCGGGCGCGTCGGCGGCGCACGGCTCGGCGGCGCCGCGGCGGAGCCGCTCGTGGTCGAACGCCTGGCGCGTCGGTTCCCGGAAACGCGACGACGCCGACACGTAGACGGTCGCCTCGGCCAGGCCGTAGGCGCACACCTGCGCCTCGGGCTTCAGCCCGCAGTCCTTGAACGCCTCGTAGAACCCGCTGAGCGTGCTCTCCCGGATCGGCTCGGCGCCGTTCATGAAGACCTGCACGCCGCTGAGGTCGAGGCCCTTCTTCTCCTCCTCGGTGACCTGCGCGGTGAGGTACTCGTAGGCGAAGTTCGGGCCGCCGGTGAACGCGTGGCTCTGCGCGCTGAGCAGCTCCAGCCAGCGGACGGGACGCATGATGAACGCGACCGGGTCCATGATCACGCCGGGGTTGCCGTACACGAGCGGCAGCGCGACGGTGGTGACCAGGCCCATGTCGTGGAACACCGGCAGCCAGTTCACGCCTGACGACTCGCGCGGGATGCCCTCGAACGTCCGCCACAGCTGCTCGGCGTTCGTCGCGAAGTTGCCGTGCGTGATGATCACGCCGGCGGGGGTGCGGGTCGAACCGGAGGTGTACTGCAGGTAGGCGACGTCGTCCGGGTCGATCGGCTCGGGCGTCCAGTCGAGCGTCCCGTCCACCTGGTCCGCGACGATGATCTCGGCGGGTTCGCCGACGCTGTTGTCCGCCAGGAACGCCCTGACGTGCGGCAGCGACGCACTCGTGGTGATCACGACGTCGGGTTCGGCGTCCTGGTAGACGGCCAGGAGCCGGTCGCCGTGGCCGGGCAGGTCCGGCGAGAACAGCGGGACGCCGATGACGCGGGCGTACATCGCGCCGAGGAACCCGGTGACGTAGTGGAGGTCCTGCGGGGCGAGCAGCGCCACCCGCCGCCCCGGCTCGGTGGCGCGGCGGATCGCGGCGGCGATGGAGCGGGCGCGCCTGTCCAGTTCGCCCCAGGTGACGTGGAGGGCGACGCCGTCCGGGTCCTTCATGTAGTCCATGAACGTGTAGGCGCGGTCGTCGGGGAAGTCCTTGGCGAACCGGGACAGCCGCTCGATGAGGGGCGTCCGGTCGAGGGCGGGCAGTTCGGTCATGCTTCGTGGCTCCTGTACGGGGAGGCGGGTCAGGAGGAGACGGGGTCCGCGGCGGCGTCCGGGGCGGTCCCGTCGCGGAGGCCGCGCCCGCGGGGGACGCGGCGGGAGGCGAGGCGCTCGTGGTCGGGCCAGCGCACGTCCCAGACCCAGCCGAGCCTCTCGAAGATCCAGATGACGCGGGCGCTGATGTCGATCTGCCCCTTGAGGACGCCGTGCCGGGCGCACGTCGGGTCCGCGTGGTGCAGGTTGTGCCAGGACTCGCCGAACGACGGGATCGCCAGCCACCACACGTTGCGGGCCTTGTCGCGGGTCTTGAAGTCCTCCCTGCCGAACACGTGGCAGATCGAGTTGATCGAGAACGTGACGTGCTCGCCGGCGAACACCCGCATCAGGCCGCCCCAGAACAGCGCGGTGAGGGCGCCGTGCCAGGAGAGGGTGAGCAGCGCGCCGAGCCCCATCGGGACGAGGAACGTGGAGAGGACGATCACGGCGTAGACCGGGTCGAGGGACAGGAACCGGATGTCCTTGTCCCTGAGCAGGTCCGGTGCGTACTTGCTGCGGGACGTCCTGTCCTTGCTGAACAGCCAGCCCATGTGCGCGTGGTACAGCCCCTTGGTGAGACCCCACACGCCCGGCCCGTACGCCCACGGCGAGTGCGGATCGCCCTCCTGGTCGGAGTACTTGTGGTGGCGGCGGTGGTCGGCGACCCACCGGACGACCGATCCCTGCATCGCCTGCCCGCCCAGGATGGCGAACGCGATCCGCAGCCACCGCTTGGCCTTGAAGCCGCCGTGGGTGAAGTGCCGGTGGTAGCCGACCGTGATCCCGATCGCGTTGAGCGGATAGAGGAAGGCGAAGATGGCCACGTCCGTCCAGCCGAGCCCCCAGCCCCAGAGGAAGGGGACGGCCGCCAGTACCCCGATGATCGGCGCGACCACGAACACCACGACCGCGATGCGCTCTGGCAGCGGGACGGTACCGGAGATGTCCGGCTGCGGGGTTCGGCTGCCGGCGTCGGCGACACCCGCTGTCATGTACGGCTCCTTAGATGTTCGGTTGCGGGGAGGCCCCGGCACGGGGTCCGGGCCACCGGTCGTCCCGGCGGCCCGGCCCGCGGGCGGGGGTATCGGTCAGCAGTTGCCCTCGGCGGGCTTGCCTGCGAACCGGTCACCGAGGAATTTCGTCACGTCCCCGGCCGCACCCCAGTCGGTGCTCAGGTGCTCGGTCGGGTAGTTGTTCTTCCACGTCGTGTTGATGCCGGCGTCGCAGTAGCGCTGCCGCGTGGCGTCCTCGGTCTCGTGCGGGATGATCTCCTCCAGCCAGCCCCGGTACTGGAACACCGGGAAGCCGATCTTGTACTTGGCGTCCGAGGAGGGGGTGCCGATGCCGACGCCGAGGCGCTGCCGGTCGACGAGCTCGCCCCACGTCACGCCGCCGGGGCCCTTCAGCGCGTAGATCTGCTCCAGCGTCAGCCCGTCGTCGGAGAAGTTCTCGACCTTCGCGCCGAGGAACACCGCGAGCGTCCCGAACAGGCAGTGGGATTTCACGTCCCGGATGGCCTTCTCGCCCGTGTCGTTCATCAGCTCGGTGAACGGCATCTCCGGGTAGGCGGCGTTCAGCCCGACGAGCGCGTCGGCGAGGAAGCCCGCGAACAGGCTGCCGTTCAGCTGCTTCGCCGTCACCTTCAGGTCGCCGGGCACGCCGCCCGCCGCCGCGCCGACCACGTTCAGCTCCGGGGCGTAGGACGCGGCGAGCTGCGCGCCCCACAGCGCGGCGGCGCCGCCCTCGGAGTAGCCGGAGATGCCGACGTCGCCGTCCGCCTTGAGCGTCCCGCCCGGGATCCCGCGGGACGCCCGGACGGCGTCCAGCAGCGCGTGCCCGGCGTTGGCGCCCACCATGTACGTGTGGACCTGCCCGTTCAGGTACCCGACGCCGTCGGTCGCGGCGACCGCGTAGCCGGCGTGCAGGAACAGCTGCAGGTTCCCGCCCTCGTACATGTCGACGTACTGTCCGGCGAGCTGCCTGGAGAACGCGCACTGGAGGCCGGAGCCGAGCGTTCCGGGGTTGAACGCGACGGTCGGGCGGGATCCGTCTCCCGTCCAGGGGGCGTCGGGGATCGCGACCGTCCCCGTCACCACGTTCTTTGCGCCCTTGGCGTCCGTCGAGACGTACCGGACCTTCCACGCCTGCATCGGGACGTCGCCCGGGATGTTCGTCAGCTTCACCGGCCGGCAGGCGAGCAGGTCACCCGGGTTTCCCGGCACCGCGGCGGGCGGCGCCGCGTAGATCTCGGCGTCGGTGGCGTCACAGCCCGGCGGTGCCGCGTCCCGGGGTGCGGCGATCGCCTGCGGCGCGGCGACCGCGGGCACGGCGAGCGCCGCGCTCACGACCGCGGTGGTGAACAGGCTACGAAGACGCATTCTCGCTCCGGGGTGGGCCGGGGATCCGAATGCTGACGACTGTGTCCCACCGGCCTGACGCGCGGAATGAAGTCTCCTCACATGCTCGGGCGCCGTTATTAGCAACGAACTCAATAACCGGGCGGTGCGGCCGGTCTCCTAACGTCGTCGGCATGAGCGAGTCATCTCAGCGCGCGAGGGACGCCCGCGGCGCCCGTCCGCCCCTGGTCGGACGGCACCTGGCACTGGTGTTCGCGGCGACCTTCACGAGCCTGGCCGGAGTCTTCCTGCTGCTGTCGGTCGTCCCGATGTACGCGGTGGACGGCGGGGCGGGCCGCGCCGGCGCGGGCGTCGCGACGGGCTCGCTGATGCTGACGACGGTGCTCGCCGAACTGGCCCTCCCCCGCCTGCTCATCCGGTTCGGGTACGTGCCGGTTCTCGCGGCCGGCCTGCTGCTTCTCGGCCTTCCGCCGCTCGCGCTGCTCGCCTCGTCGGACATGGCGACGATCATCGTGGTGAGCCTGGTGCGCGGCGTCGGCTTCGGAGTCGCCGTGGTGGTACCGAACGCGCTGGTGGCCGCGCTCGCCCCCGCGGCGCGCCGGGGCGAGGCACTCGGCGTCTTCGGGCTCACCACCGGGCTGCCGGCGGTGCTCGCGCTCCCGCTCGGGGTGTGGCTCGCCGGACAGGTCGGCTACCCGGCCGTGTTCATCGCGGCCTCGGTGGTCTCGCTCGCCGCCCTGGCCGCGCTGCCCGGCCTGCCGCGCCACCTCGCGTCCACGTCCGGGCGGCGGAGCTTCGGGATCGTGGCGGGGCTGCGGTCGCCGGGGCTGGTGCGTCCGGCGGTCGCGTTCGCCGCGACCGCGATGGCGGCGGGCGTGCTGATCACGTTCCTGCCGGAGGCGGTACCGGCCGGGGGCGTCGCGGCGGCGGCGCTGTTCGTCCAGCCGGCCGCCACGACGTTCACCCGCTGGCGGGCGGGACGCGCCGGGGACCGGCACGGCGCCGCGCGCCTGCTGGCGCCCGCCGTCATCCTCTCGGCGGCCGGGATCGCGCTGCTGGTCCTCGTACCGGCCCCGGCCGCCGTGTTCGCCTCGATGATCCTGTTCGGCGCCGGGTTCGGGGTGACGCAGAACGCGAGCCTGGCGTTGATGTACGAACGGGCGCCCGCCTCCGGTTACGGGACGGTCAGCGCGCTCTGGAACATCGGCTACGACGGCGGCATGGGCATCGGCGGCGTCGCGTTCGGCGTCGCCGCCGCCCACACCGGCTACCCGGCCGCCTTCGCCGTGACCGCCGCCGTGATCTTCCTCACCGTGCCGCTGGCCGTCCGGCGCCGCACCCGCCGGCCACGGCGTCGCGGCCCGGCGCCCTAGCCGTGGGCGGGACGCGGGGGTTCGCCCGACCGGGCCGGGCGGGTCGGGCGGCTGGTGTCCGTGTGGCGCGGGACGGTGTCCGGTGAGCGCGAGATGGTCTCGGCCGCGCGGGCGGGCTCGGCGCGCCGGCCGGGGCCGTCGTCGGCGTCCGCCCCGGCGTCCGCGGGCAGGAGGCCGGACGTCTCCAGGTAGTTGCGGCCCCGGGGCGTGAGGTCCCACGCGTTCTGCCGCCACTCCTTGCGGCGCCACACGACGCCCGCCGACAGCAGCTTGCGGCCCACGCGGCTGATCTCGGTCTCGTCGGTGCCGAGTTCGGCGGCGAGCTGCCGGTTGGACATCCCCTGGCGGCGGGACACGGCGAGCATGAAACGAGCGGCGTGGCCGTCGGGCTGCAGCGCGAGCTGGAGGCCGGACGGGAGCCGCTTCAGCGCCCAGTGGACGACGTCGATCAGACCGAGGATGCGGCCGCGCTGCTCGCGCTGCGGGCCGTCCAGGGCGCCGACGTCCAGGTAGTGGCGGTGCAGCCACTGCAGCCCGTCCTGGCATTCGACCAGGGCGGGCTCGTCCGCGCTCAGCGACGCGTCGGTGATGAGCATGCCGAGCGCGCTGAAGTGGCCGTCGCTGATGATCTTGGCGTGTTCCATCGCGTCGATGAGGCGCCGGACCTCCGTCCGGCGGTCACGGACGGAGTCGGTCGTTGCGCTCATGGTCACACTCCCGGGTCGACGGGCACCGCCGGACAGATCCAGAGTGCGGCTTTGCCAAGTGAATGTCAAGTGATGCGGATCCAGGTTCTGTAGCGGAGGACACTGAATGCGGAGTGCGGGGGAGTTAGCATCGATCCACCACCCGTAACCGTGCGTGTCAATCCCCCGGGGGCGCTTATGACGGATCAGTTGGCTGCAGCCGTGTATCCGGCCGAACCAGCTGATCTCTTCGTCCAGCTCTACGACTCGATGCCGGACGACGCCTTCCGGAGCTGGACGGCCACGCGCTGGTACGCCGAGGAGCGGGTGCGGCGCAAGGCCGGGGAGATCGCCGACGGCGTGCTGGAGCGCGGTGTCCTCGATCCCGCCGAGACCGCGCGGATCGTCGCCATGCGCGGCGACCTCGGGCGGTTCACGATCCTGCTCGGACTCGACATCGCGCTGGCCCACGCGAGCCCGTACGCGCCGTACCACGACGCTCCCGCGCTGGCCGGGGTCCTGGTCAACTACCTGACCGAGGGGAGGCTGAACGGCCCGGCGACGACGGGCGCGCTGCTGCCCAGGTGCGCGTTCCCCGGCCGGCCGCGCGGGATGCGGTCCAAGGAGGAGTTCTTCGGCGTCCACCGCGTCTCCCAGGCGGAGTGGGAGCGGATCGACCACACCGTCCTGCCCGCGGTGAACGACCCGCACTTCAGCCGGGACGAACCTGTCACGGTCGGCTGTGCGCCGGTCCTGGAGACGTTCGACGACCTGGACATCGAGTTCGAGGAACAGAACGGGATGACCGTCTACCGGCTGTGCCCGATGGACTCGTCCGGGATCCGCAGCCGCATCAAGGCGATCGTCCGGCGGCTGGACGAGTCCGGCGCGCAGCTCGCCGTGATGCCGGAGGCGTCGCTGTCGGACGCGCTGCTGGAGCACTGGAAGGAGGTCGCGTTCGACACCGCCGGACGCGACCGGGACCACCGTCCGCTGCGGTTCCTGCTGCTCGGCAGCGGCCCGCTCGGCGGCGAGGACCCGCCGCCGAACCGCGCCGTCCTCCTGGACCGCTGGACGGGCCAGGAGCTCCTCGTCCAGGACAAGCTGGCGGGCTTCACGCTCGACCCGGGGCAGATGAAGCTGTGGCGGCTGCCGGACGCGCCGCCCGGCGGCACGGCCGTGGAGTACGCCCGGCCCGGCACGCGGATCGGCGTGCTCGACTCCTCGCTCGGCCGGCTCGCGGTGCTGATCTGCGAGGACCTCGGCCGGTCGACCGGCTGGGAACGCGAGCTGCAGGCGTGCGGGGTGTCGCATCTGCTCGTCCCGATCTTCTCCAAGCCGATCCTGGAGCACCGCTGGGAGGACCAGGGCGCCGAGCGGCAGGTCGTGGGCCTCGGGAGCTGGGTGGCGGTGTCCAACAGCCTCGCGATCGGCGCCGCCATCCCCGACGAGGACCTGCCCGGCCCCCGCTACACGTGCCTGGTCGCCGGCCCGAAGAGCCTGGACCGCACCGCCTACGTGACCGAGCGGCAGTTCGGCGTCGCGCGCACGGGCGCCGAACTCGGCCGGCTGCCGACGTCCGAGCTGCCCCGCGTGTTCCCCGGCGCCGCCTATGACGCCTGGCATCCCCACTGGCAGGACGCGAAGTAGATCAGAGGCAGGCCGGTGGCGGGGTCATTCGACGGTGAAGGGCTCCGGGGCGGCGACGGGACCGGCCGGGGTGATCACCACCGGCGGGCCCGTGGTGGCGCCCGGCGGGACGGCCGTCCGGATGAGGGTGTCCGCCGCGTCGGAGATGCGCGACTCGGCGGCGCCGAAGCGGACGGCGGTCACGGAGCCGAGGCCGGTGCCGTGGACGGCGACGGTGGTGCCGACCGGGCCGCTCGCGGGCTCGACCACGGTGATCCGGGCCGCGAGCACCTGGTCGCGGCCGGGCGGCGCGTAGGCGAGCAGGGTGGAGAAGACGCTGCGGAGCTTCTCCGACGTCTCGCGGGAGAACAGCCCGACGAGCGCCGCGATGGCGGTGACGCCGTACGGGTTGATGTCGGACGCGCCGCCCGCCGGCGAGGTCAGGCCGCCGCGCAGCACGAGGTAGACGATCAGCCCGAGCAGCGCCCCGACGAACGGCAGCAGCAGGTACATCACCAGCCAGCTCCGGCGCAGCGCGCGGTTGCCGACGTACCAGTAGAACGACCGCAGGACGTGCACGACCGAGCCGAGTGCGCCGGCCGCCATGACGATCACGAACAGGCTCGTCTCGCGGGACAGCGTGGGCGACCACCCGAGCAGCTCGACGGTCGTGGTCCGCGCGGGGATCTCGGTGCGGCCGTCGGGGGAGACCTTCGGGGCGGGCGGCCACACCTGGATGAGGACGATCACCAGCACGGCGGTGAGGACGAGGAGGACGACGGCGGCGGCGACGATGTCGCGGGTGCGGGCGTACTCGGATCCGACCGGCGACTCGGTCACGGCTCTCCTTCTGCGCGATGCCTTCTGCGGAGACTATCGAGGGCGGGCCGGACGGTGTTTCGTCATGGCCCGGCCATGGGACACCCTCGATTCCGACAATCCATTGCAAATTGATGGAGTCTTCATTAACGGTTCGGGGGTCGGGAAAGCCGCGGCTCTAGTCTCCGGCCATGCGCCGAACAGCAGCAGCACTCGCGACCGTCCTGACCGCCGGGCTCGCCGGCGGCGTCCAGACGGCCGCGGCGGCGGAGCCGTCCACCTGCGGCACCCCCGCCGACCACCAGATCGCCGAGGTCCAGGGCAGCGGCGGCACCAGCCCCGTCAGCGGGCGGACCGTCCGCGTCGAGGGCGTCGTCACCGCGGACTTCCAGCGGTCCGACCAGCTCAAAGGCTTCTTCATCCAGGACCCCACCCCCGACACGGACCCGAGGACCTCCGACGGTCTGTTCGTCTACTCGGCCGCGGAGGTCGCGGAGGGCGACCGCGTCCTCGTGACCGGCAAGGCCGTCGAGTACAACGGGCTCACCGAACTGTCGCCGGTGTCGGCCGTGGACGTGTGCGGGAAGGGCCGCGTCGCCCCGTCCCGCGTCCGGCTCCCGCTGGCGGACGGAGCGGAACCGGAGCGGTACGAGGGAATGCTGCTGCGGTTCGGGCAGCGGCTCACCGCGACCGAGACCTACACGCTCGGGCGGTACGGCGAGGTGACCGTGGCGGCCGGCGGCCGCCTCTTCCAGCCGACCGACGGGCACGGCTCCACCCAGGCGGAGAACGACGCGCGGAAACTCCTCGTCGATGACGGGTCGAACGTCCAGAACCCGGACACGATCCCGTACACCGACCCGCGCGTCCTGCGGATCGGCGACTCGGCGCACGGGCTGACCGGCGTCCTCGGCTACGGATTCGGCGAATACCGCCTGCAGCCGACCAGGAAGGCACATTTCGCGAACACCAACCGGCGGCCGGGCAGGCCCCGGCACGTCGGCGGCAACGTGCGCGTCGCCGCCTTCAACGCCCTCAACTGGTTCACGACGCTGGGCGAGCGCGGCGCGGACACGGCGGAGGAGCAGGAGCGGCAGCTCACCAAGCTGATCGCCGCGCTCAGGGGGCTGGACGCCGACGCCGTCGGGCTCATGGAGGTCGAGAACAACGGCGACACCGCCGTGAAGGCCCTGGTCGACCGGCTCAACCAGGCCGCCGGCGCCGGGACGTACACGTGGGTGAAGCACCCCCACCCCGGGACGGACGCGATCCAGGTCGCGCTCATCTACAAGCCGGCGAAGGTCGCGCCGGTCGGTGCGCCGCGGTCGTCGCAGGACCCCGTCTTCGACCGCCCGCCGCTCGTGCAGACCTTCAGGCCCGCCTCGGGCAGGACGCCGTTCACGATGATCGTGAACCACTTCAAGTCGAAGGGCTGCAGCGGCGCCGACGGCCCCGACGAGGACCAGGGCGACGGCCAGGGCTGCTACAACGCCCGCCGCGTCGCCCAGGCCGAGGCGATCGGCGAGATCGCGGACGGGTCGCAGAACCCGCTCGTCATCGGCGACCTCAACTCCTACGCGGCCGAGGACCCGGTCGAGGTGCTGACCGGCGGCGGTCTCGTCAGCCAGACCAAGCGGTTCGTCCGCCCCGACCGGCGGTACAGCTACGTGTTCGACGGGCAGTCGGGCGAACTCGACCACGCCCTCGCCGGGAAGTCCCTGTCGCAGCAGGTGACCGGTACGACGATCTGGCACGTCAACAGCGACGAGCCGGTGTTCCTGGACTACAACACCGAATTCAACCCGCCCGGGTTCTACCGGCCGGACGCGTTCCGCTCGTCCGACCACGACCCCATCCTGCTGGGGCTGCGGCTGCGCTGACCCTGGTATTGGGCCGGCCGTCCAAAAAGTGGCGGCCGGCCCCTCGCGCGCACCGATCACGAATCGTATGATCCGTGTCACACCTCTAGTGATCGGTGCGCTCCATGACCGAAGCAGTCTCCGCCGCCTCCGTCCCCGCCACCGCCTCCCGTCCCGCGTTCGGCATCGGCCCGGACGGGACCTACACCAGAACCGGGCAGGCCGCCGCGTTCGTCCTCGGCGTCCTCACGATGTTCGCGTTCCTGCCGCTCATGGTGGTGGCCGCCCTCCTGTACACCAAGGCCGAAACCGTGTTCCCCGAAGATCCCGCGCGGGCCCGCACACTGGTGAACTGGTCGTGGATCAGCATCACCGTCCCCGTCGCGATCGCCGTCGTCGCCGTCCCCGTCCTCATGACCCTGGCGGGCTGAGCGGGAAGAGGACGGATGCCCGGCGGGTTAGGGCACGTTATGAGCGTGCCCTTCTCCGTCCTCGACCTCGCGCCCGTCGTCAGCGGCTCCACGTCCGGCCAGGCGCTGCGCAACACCCTCGACCTGGCCCGGCACACCGAGCGGCTCGGCTTCCACCGGTACTGGCTGGCCGAGCATCATGCGATGCCCGGGATCGCCAGCTCCGCGACCGCCGTGCTGATCGGGCAGGTCGCGGCGGCGACGTCGGCGATGCGGGTCGGGTCCGGCGGGGTCATGCTGCCGAACCACGCGCCGATGGTGGTCGCCGAGCAGTTCGGGACGCTGGAGGCGCTGTACCCGGGGCGCATCGACCTCGGCCTCGGCCGCGCCCCCGGCACCGACCAGGCCACCGCGCGGGCGCTGCGGCGCTCCCCGGACGCCCTGTCGGTGGACGACTTCCCCGAGCAGGTCATCGAGCTGCGCTCCTACTTCGGCGCGGACAGCAAGGTGACGCCCGCCGCCGGGAACGAGCCGCCGGTCTGGCTGCTCGGGTCCAGCGGCTACAGCGCCCGGCTCGCCGGGCTGCTGGGGCTGCCGTTCGCGTTCGCGCACCACTTCAGCGCCGAGAACACCGTCCCCGCGCTGAAGCTGTACCGCGACTCGTTCCGTCCCGGCGCGCTGGACGAGCCGTACTCGATGATCGGCGTCTCGGTCACCGCCGCGGAGTCCGACGAGCGGGCCCACGAGCTGGCGCAGCCTCAGGCGCTGGGGTTCCTGCGGCTGCGGCAGGGCCGTCCGGGGCCGCTGCCGACCCCCGAGGAGACCGCGTCCCACCCGTACACGCCGCTGGAACGTCAGATGATCGACTCGCGGCTGGCGGACCAGGTGGTGGGCGGCCCGGAGACCGTCCAGAAGGAGATGGACGCGCTGATCGAGCGGACGGCCGCGGACGAGGTCATGGTCGTCACACAGGTCTTCGACCACGGCGACCGGCTGCGCTCCTACGACATCCTCGCCGGCCTGTACGGCGCGTCCCTCCAACCGCGCTGACCCGCCCCCGGCGGGGCGGATGATGACGGGCCGGCCTCCCCGGCGGGAGGCCGGCCCGTTCCGGTGGCGGGCGGCCCGGCCCGGCCGTCAACCCGCGAAAGCCTCGTCGAGGACGTCGAGTCCCTCGGTGAGGAGGTCCTCGGAGATCACGAGCGGTGGCAGGAAGCGCAGCACGTTCCCGTACGTCCCGGTGGTCAGGACGAGCAGGCCCCGCTCGTGGCAGCGGCGTGCCACCTGCGCGGTCGCGTCGGGGTCGGGGTCCTTGGTACCCGGCCGCACCAGCTCCACCGCGATCATCGCGCCGCGTCCGCGCACGTCCCCGATCGCCGGGTGCCGCTCCGCGAGCGCCCTGAGCCGAGGCAGCATGATCTCGCCGATGCGGCGGGCGCGCTGGGTGAGCTTGCCGTCCTCGATCTCCTCCAGGACGGCGAGCGCCGCCTCGCAGGCGAGGGGGTTGCCGCCGTAGGTGCCGCCGAGGCCGCCGGCGTGCACCTTGTCCATGATGTCGGCGCGTCCGGTGACGGCGGCGAGCGGCAGCCCCCCGGCGATGCCCTTCGCGGTGGCGACGAGGTCGGGGACGATCCCCTCGTGCTCGCAGGCGAACATGTCGCCCGTCCGGGCGAAGCCCGTCTGCACCTCGTCGGCGATGAACAGGATGCCGTTGGCGCGGCAGAACTCGGCGATCGCGGGCAGGAACCCCGGCGCGGGCTCGATGAACCCGCCCTCGCCCTGGATCGGCTCGATCAGCACCGCCGCGACGTTCGTCGCGCCGATCTGCTTGGTGATCTGGTCGACGGCCTGCGCGGCGGCCTCGGGCCCGCAGTCGTCCGGGCCGGTCGGCCAGCGGTACGGGTAGGCGGCCGGCGCCCGGTACACCTCGGGCGCGTACGGGCCGAACCCGTGCTTGTACGGCATGTTCTTCGCGGTCAGCGTCATCGTCAGCAGCGTCCGGCCGTGGTAGCCGTGGTCGAACACCACGACCGCCTGCCGGCCCGTCGCGTACCGGGCGATCTTGACCGCGTTCTCCACGGCCTCGGCGCCGCTGTTGACCAGGAACGACCGCTTCTCGTGGTCGCCGGGCGTGATCCGGTTGAGGTTCTCGCACACCTCGACGTACGACTCGTACGGCGCGACCATGAAGCAGGTGTGGGTGAACCGGTCCGCCTGCGCCTTCACCCGGGCGGCGACCCGCGGGTTGGCGTTGCCGACGCCGGTGACCGCGATGCCCGAGCCGAAGTCGATCAGCGAGTTGCCGTCCGCGTCGACGACCACCCCGCCGTCCGCGTCGGTCACGTACACCGGGAGCACGCTGCCGACACCCGGCGGCACCGCCGCGACGCGGCGCTTCTGCAGCTCCCGGGAGCGCGGGCCGGGGATCTCGGTCACGACGCGGCGTTCCTGCGGCAGGCGGCTCGAACCGCCGAAATCCTCGCTGGTCATGGCCTGAACATAAGCCGGGCGCCGCCTACCATGAACCGTACGGGGCGGCGAAATGCGCCCCGCGAGATGGACACTTTGCACAAGGATTGCGATGCCGCCCACTCTGGCCTCCGTGGCCGCGCTCCCCCAGCTCGGCCTGCGGCCGCTCACCGGCCCGCTCCCCGACATGACCGTCGTGTGGGTCGCGGTCAGCGAACTGGAGGACCCGACCCCGTTCCTCGAGGGCGGTGAACTCGTCCTCACCACCGGCATGCGGCTGACGCCGGCGAACGCCGCCGGCTATGTGTCCCGGCTGGTCGGACGCGGTGTCGCCGGGCTCGGGTTCGCGATCGGCGTCATCCACGAGA
This sequence comes from Spirillospora sp. NPDC048823, assembly GCF_043198445.1. Taxonomy (NCBI): domain Bacteria; kingdom Bacillati; phylum Actinomycetota; class Actinomycetes; order Streptosporangiales; family Thermomonosporaceae; genus Spirillospora; species Spirillospora sp. NPDC048823. The sequence continues at coordinate 124,648 of NZ_JBICUT010000007.1, forward strand.
CCGTCCCGGACGAGCTGCTCGCGGCGGCACGCGACCAGGGGCTCGTCCTGCTGGAGGTGCCGCGCCCCACCCCGTTCATCGCCATCGGCAAGGCGGTGTCCCGGATGCTGGCCGCCGAATGGTACGAGGACGTGACCCGCGCGTTCCAGGCCCAGCGGGAACTGAGCCGCGCCGCGCTCACCGGGCCGGGCGCGCTGGTCACCCGGCTGGGCAGGCTGCTCGGCGGCTGGGCGCTGCTGCTCGACCCGTCCGGAACCGTCCAGCACGCCGAACCCGCCACCGCCGCCGGCCGCGCCGAGGCGCTGTCGCCCGAGCTGGCCCGCCTCCGCAGGCCTCCGAGGTCGCGGAGCGCGGACGTCCCGTCCGCGAGCATGGCGCTCTCGCTGCCGGGCGAGCACATCGTCGTGCAGCGGATCGGGCTGGGCGGGCGGCCGCGCGGATTCCTCGCCGTCGGAACCGGGACGCCGCTCCCCCATGTCGCGCACACGATCGTCGGGGCGGCCGTCGCGCTGCTGACCCTGCAGTCGGAGACGCCGCGCACCGGCCGCGACCTGCGGGCCTCACTCGCGGCGCTGCTGCTGGGACGTCCGGGCGACGGCCCGGCGGTGCCGCGCGGGCCGGTCCGGGTGCTGGCCTGCGCGGGCGGCGCCGCCGTGCTGGACGTCCTGGAGTCCGATCCCGCCGGAGGACGGTGCCTGGCGCTGCCCCTGGACGGGTACATCGCCGTCATCGTCCCGGACGAGGTGGGCGGGACGATCGAGTCGTTGCTCGCGGGCACCGGCCCGATCGGCGTCAGCGACGCGGCCTCCGGCGAACTGGCGGGCGCGCTGCGGCAGGCCGGGGAGGCTCTGGCGGCGGCCGTGCGGTCGGGGCGGGACGTCCTGCACCACTCCGCGCTCCCCGGCCAGGGCGTCCTCGGGCTGATCGACCCGGAACTGGCGCATGCCTTCGCCGACACACTCCTGGCACCGCTGCGCGACGAAGATCTGGTCGGCACCGTCCGGGCCTATGTGGCGGCCAACGGGCAGGGCGAAGCGGCGGCTCGGGCGCTCGGCGTCCACCGGCACACACTGCGGTCGCGGATGCGCAAGGCCGCCGAGGTTCTGGGAGCCGACCCCGACGACCCGGCCGTCCGCGCCGAACTGTGGATCGCGCTCGCCGTCACGTCCACTCAAGACGACGGGATTGGACAGAATGGCGACTCGCATTCGGCCGCGCCGTAGGTAGCGTGAACGCATGAACGTGACCCCATTCTGGCTGGCCGGCCGGCCCGAGACCGGTGACGGTGAGCTGACCGTTACGCATCCCTACGACGGCCGCGTGGTCGGGAAGGCGGCCGTGCCGACGCCGGCGCAGGTGGAGGAGGCGATCGCGGCCGCGGACGCCCTCCGCAGGGACGCCGCCGCGCTGCCGCTGCACGTGCGGGCCGAGGCGCTCGCGCACGTGTCCGCGCGGATCGCCGAACGCGCCGAGGAGATCGCCCGCCTGATCACCGGCGAGAACGGCAAGCCGCTGCTGTGGGCGCGCGGCGAGGTGACCCGCGCGATCTCCACGTTCCGGTTCGCCGCCGAGGAGGCCCGCCGCTTCAGCGCCACCACGCAGCGGCTCGACACCGACCCCGCCGCCGAGGGCCGGATGGCCTACATCACCCGCGTCCCGAGGGGCCCGGTGCTCGGCATCTCGCCGTTCAACTTCCCGCTGAACCTCGCCGCCCACAAGATCGCCCCGGCGATCGCGGCGGGCACCCCGATCGTCCTCAAGCCCGCCCCGGCGACGCCGCTGTCGGCGCTGCTGCTGGGAGAACTCCTCGCCGAGACCGGCCTGCCCGCCGGGATGTTCTCGATCCTGCCCGTGCCGAACGACCGGGCGTCCGCGCTCGTCGACGACCCGCGGCTGCCGATCGTGTCGTTCACCGGGTCCGTCCCCGTCGGCTGGGCAATCAACGATCAGGCGCCCCGCAAGCACGTCACCCTCGAACTCGGCGGCAACGGCGCGGCCGTCGTCCTCCCGGACGCCGACCTCGACTGGGCCGCCAAGCGCATCGGGCTGTTCTCCAACTACCAGGCCGGGCAGAGCTGCATCGCCGTCCAGCGCGTCTACGTCGACCGCTCCGTGTACGACGAGTTCGTGCCGAAGCTCGTCGACACCGTCGCCTCCCTCGTCACCGGCGACCCGTGGGACGACAAGACCCAGGTCGGCCCGCTCGTCAGCCAGGACGCCGCCGAACGCGTCGAGTCCTGGGTGGACGAGGCCGTCTCGGCGGGCGCCAGGATCCTGACCGGCGGCACCCGCGAAGGCGCCGCCTACGCCCCGACCGTCCTCGCCGGCGTCCCCGCCGGCACCAAGATCTCCAGCGAGGAGGTCTTCGGGCCGGTCATGTTCGTCCAGCCGGTGGACGGCGTCGACGAGGCGTTCGACCTCGTCAACGACTCCAAGTTCGGCCTCCAGGCCGGCGTCTTCACCCGCAACCTCGACATCGCGTTCCGTGCCCACCGCGAACTCGACGTCGGCGGCGTGGTGATCGGCGACGTCCCGTCCTACCGCGCCGACCAGATGCCGTACGGCGGCGTGAAGGACTCCGGCGTCGGCCGCGAGGGCCTCCAGTCGGCGATGGCCGACTACACCGAGGAAAAAGTCATGGTCTTCACGGGCCTGCCCCTCTGACCTGGTCTGCACACGGGCCCGGCCTCACCAGGGGCCGGGCCCGTGTGCTCACTGCGGCGGGTCAGGGCTTGGCGTTCAGGGCCAGGGCGGTGCGCAGCGCGCCCGCCGCCTCCGACATCGCCTCCTGGAACCGTCCGCCCAGCGGCCACATGTTCGCGAACCCGTGGATGAGGTCCTCCTGCCGTCGCAGAGCGACCCGCACCCCGGCCTTCTCGAGCCGCTTCGCGAACTCCTCCCCCTCGTCGCGCAGCGGGTCGAACCCGGCGGTCACGAGGTAGGTCGGCGGGAACCCGGCCAGATCGTCGGCCAGCAGCGGCGACGCGGCGGGCTCCTTCCGGCGCTCCTCAGGGCAGTAGTGGTCGCTGAACCACGTCATGTCGGCGTCGGTGAGGTAGAACCCGTCCGCGAACAGCTCCCGCGAACGCCGCCGGCCCGTCAGGTCGGTCGCCGGGTAGAACAGCAGCGCGAAGTCCGGCTTGCGTTCCGCGAGGAGCCCCACGACCGCCGCGAGATTGCCGCCCGCGCTGTCCCCGCCGACCGCGACGGCCCCGGCGTCGGCGCCCAGCTCCGCGGCGTTCTTCACCGCGTACTCGTAGGCGGTCATGGCATCGTCCGCCGCCGCCGGATACCGGTGCTCGGGGGCGAGCCGGTACCCCACCGACAGGACCCGGACCTCGGCGTGCACGGCGAGATACCGGCACACCGTGTCGTGCGTCTCGATGTCGCCGATGACCCAGCCGCCGCCGTGGTAGAAGACGAGCAGTGGCGACCCGTCCGCGAGCCCCTTGGGGGTGTAGAGCCGCCCCGCGATGGCGTCCGGGATCGTCACCTCGCGGGTCTTCACCGGACGCGCGGGCACCCGGCCCATGAGCACCTTCGCCCGCGCGAGCCCGTCGCGCGACTTCTCCACCGTGTCCGCCGTCAGGTTCCTGCCTTCCAGCCGCGACATCAGGATCAGCAGCTGCGCGTCCAGCGCCAGCTCCTGCCCGTCCCGCCTCACCGGTGCTCCCACGATCAGCCGCTTGACCGGCGCCGGCAACGCGAACACGCCACGGAGTACGGCGCCCGCCGCCGCGGGGGGAACCATCTCGGTCAACTGCGCCATGCGATCCTCCAAGCCCAGGGGGTTGCGCCAACCGTACTCTCCGGTAGCCCCTGTGTCCGGCCGGCGGCCGTTGCGCCGTCCCCACCATTCACCTTGCCGGACCATTCACCACCAGGTCGGACGGCGTTGAGCCGGCCCATTGCACACAACCGCGGCGGCCGGGGTTTGCGCGGACGGACCAGATCATGAGATAGTCTGAATGGACCGCCTGGTCCACTGTCACAATGAATGGCATTATATCTTGATCGACACTTCCAAGAATGTAGAAAAATATGGCGTTTCTGCGTAGTCGGCAACTCGCTCAGCGTCCATTGTTCATACGATTTTCGGGGGTCATCCAATGACGGTGCGAGACGTCCGGACTGTGGCTAAGGTCATGGGACGGCGAACGACGCTGCGCTATTTGATGATAGGCGTCGGAGCAAGTGTCCTCGCAGCCTGTAACGGCGATGGGGCCGGCGGCGAAGCCCACGGTGGCGGCGATACCGGCCGGGGCGGCAGGACCGGGGACGATCGTACCGGTCCGAGCGGAAGCGGCGCGAGATCGAACGGTCCCGCAGCGAAAGCGGTGGCCGCGTTCGTCCGGGGTGAATGGAAGATCCAGGTGACCATGGCAGGCGGCGATCAGATCAGCGGGACGGCACGGGTCGACGAGTCGACGTGGAGACTCCGTGTCGAGCAACGCGACGAAACCCCGATGGGAGGGTGGGCGCTGATAGACGGGAAACTGCACATCCACGTTGGCGAGTTCTTCGGAGGAGGGCAGGCAGTGGTGCACGGCGTACCGGCGAAGGTGCCCTCAGAAACGGCTCGCGTGTTCTCGTGGCAGCCGCCCACCGGACCCTCTGGGTCCTCCGGGGAGAGCCTGAAGGTCACCCGCTCCAATGGCACCGTCCGCATCGTGCACACCGAAGGCGGCAGCCGCACGACGATCGTCTGCACCCGCGCCTAGACCGTCAATGGGGAAGCCGTGCGGCTCAGTGGTCGCCGGTCGTCCGGGAACGTTCGCCGGGTACGCGACAAGCGACGCCCGTGTCCCCCGCCGGGGACGTCTCCGGAGTCAGGTGGCGGCTCGAACCAAGCGCGTGCGGCGCCGGTAGTAGGCGACGGTGACGGCGGCGAGCAGCGGCCCCCACAGCACCAGCGGCGCGTAGGCGACGACGCCGAGCACACCCTTCCAGTCATGGAAACCGATGGGGGCGTCGTTCTCCAGCGGGCGCCCCTGGATCGTCTCCTGGAAGACCACGCAGTTCACGACGGTGACCGTCCACAGCACCGTGAGGATCGCGGCGCCGACGGCGGCGGGGATCACGGCGGCCATGGTCGGGACGCGGCGGCCGCGCAGGCCCGGTATCCAGCGGGGGAACACCTCGCCCCAGCGGGCTATCAACCCGATCGCGGTGAAGGCCACCAGCTCCGACACGATCGAGAGCAGCACCACGTACACCTCAAGGGGCACCCAGGACGGAAGGTCGCCGTTCGTGTCCCCCTGCCTCAGGCGACCGCTGACGATCGGAAGATGGAAGGTGAAGGCCGCGATCCGCCACAGCCCGGAAGGCAGCACGGTGAACGGGACGGCCAGCGCGGCGATCCGCGCCCAGCGGGGAACACCCGCAACAGGTTCGTGTGCGGCGGCCCACATGGCTCGCAGCCACCCGGCCGGAGCCGCCGGCGTACTCAGAACGGTCATCGCTGCCTCTCTCGGAAAGTCTGACGATTCCAAGGTCACAGCCGTGACCGGCCATCCGGATCACCCGTCGGCACCATCCGCCTCCCCCGCACGGGGGACCGGTGCCGCGCACGGGTACCAGTGCCCCGCCGGACGACGACCGGGGCTATGCAGGTTTGCGGAACAGGAGGTGGCCTGCCGGGAAGCGTTCCAGGTCGGTCGGTTCCCGGACGAGGCGGGCGGCTTCGTTCAGGCCGGCGTCGCGGAGCAGGGCGGCGAGCCGGTCGGGCGGCCAGCGGTAGGCGAGGGTGACCTTGTGATCGAAGGACCGCGGTACGTCGCCGTCGCATGCCTGGAAGGCGAGCAGGAGGTGCCCGCCCGGGGCCAGGACGCGGTGATCAGCGCGCGGCCCAGCGGAAGGGCGTCGAGAACGTCGCGGAAGGTGTCGGCGTAGAGGGCGGCGACGGCGTCGTAGGCCGTCCGGGTGACGGGGTCGGTCATGTGGGCGGACGATAGCGGGCCTGGCGGGCGGCGGGTCCGCCGGGGACCAGGCCGGAGAGTCCTCGTTCCACGGCGGCCGCGGCGCGGCGGCAGAACGGTTCGGGCTCGTCCGCCGCGTCCGGGTGCTCGGGGACGAGTTCGTCCGCCAGGCCGTCGCGCAGGAGGTCCGCCGAGCGGACGCCCTGCGCCGCCGCCATCTCGTGCGCCCGTGCGACGGTCCGGTGGACGATCAGCGACGCGCCCTCGGGCGGGAGCGGGGAGAGCCAGGCATGGGCGGCGGCGAGCACCCGGTCGGTGGGCAGCAGCGCCAGCGCCGCCCCGCCCGTGCCCTCGCCCAGCAGCAGGCACAGCGTCGGCGCGGGAAGGGTGATCAGGTCGGCCAGGCAGCGGGCGATCTCGCCGGCGAGGCCGCCCTCCTCCGCCTCGGCGGACAGGACGGCGCCGGGCGTGTCGACCACGGTGACCAGCGGCAGGGCCAGCTCGGCGGCCAGGCTCATCCCGCGCCGGGCAACGCGGAGGCCGGCCGGGCCAAGGGGGTGGCCGGTGCGCTGGCTGCTCCGATCCTGGCCCACGACGACGCAAGGGGCCGCGCCGAATCGGGCCAGGGCGAGCAGCAGGCCCGGGTCGGCCTCTCCCTGGCCGGTGCCCGACAGAGGGGTCACGTCCGTCGCGCCGTACCGGAGTAGTTCGCGGACGCCTGGACGGTCGGGGCGGCGGGACCGTTCGATCGACTCCCATGCCGTCACCTCTCGGACGACCCCCACGGGAGCCTGGGCCGAGGCAGACACGGGCGGGCTTCCGCATAGGACGTTCAACGCCTGGGACGCCACCTCGCCCAGGTCGTCGATGTCCATCACGGCGTCCAGGAGTCCCTTGGCGGCAAGGTTCTCCGCGATTTGAACGCCGCTGGGGAACGGCTCCCCGTACAGCCCCTCGTAAACGCGCGGCCCCAGGAAACCGATCAGCGCGCCGGGTTCGGCGGCCGTCATATGACCGAGCGACCCCCACGAGGCGAACACCCCGCCCGTCGTGGGGTGCCGCAGATAGACGAGGTAGGGCAGCCCGGCGGCACGGTGGGCCATGACGGCGGCGGTGATGCGGGCCATCTGGACGAACGCGGCCGTCCCCTCCTGCATGCGGGTGCCGCCGGACGACGGCGCGGCGAGCAGCGGAAGGCCCTCGGCGGTGGCGCGTTCGACGGCGGCGACGATCCGGTCGGCGGTCGCGAGGCCGATCGAACCGGCGAGGAAGCGGAACTCGGACACGACGAACGCGACGCGGCGGCCGCGCAGCCGGCCCTCCCCGGTGACGACGGCCTCGTCGCATCCGCTGCGTTCGCGGGCGGCGGCGAGTTCCCTCCCGTAGGGGGACGCGGGGCCGGGCAGCCCGGCGGGAGGGGTGTCCCAGCACGTCCAGCCATCCTCGTCCAGCACGCGGCGCAGCAGCTCGCGCGCACCGACTCGTTCAGTCACGCGCCCATCATGACCTCGGCGGCAGGCCGGCCGGTGCGCGGGGGTGGACACTGGTGGGACCCGGCAGAAGGGAACCCACGTTGTCCGACGAGATCCACTTCATGTCCGCCCGTGATCTCGCCCGGCGTATCCGCGACCGCGAGTTGTCGGCGCGCGAGGTCGTCCGGGCGCATCTCGACCAGATCGAACGGACGAACCCGCAGGTCAACGCCGTGGTCACGCTGGTCGCGGAGGAGGCGATGCGGCAGGCGCACGACGCCGACGAACGACTGGCGGCCGGGGCCCGGCCCGGACCGCTGCACGGCCTGCCCGTCGCGCACAAGGACACCCACGCCACGCGGGGCATCCGCACCACGTCCGGGTCGCCGATCTTCGCCGATCATGTTCCGGACACCGACGAGCTGGTCATCGAGCGGATGCGGGCCGCCGGGGTGATCACGCTCGGCAAGACGAACGTGCCGGAGTTCGCCGCCGGGTCGCACACGTTCAACCCGGTGTTCGGCCTCACCCGCAACCCCTACGACCCGTCCCGGTCAGCGGGCGGCAGCAGCGGCGGGGCGGCGGCCGCGCTGGCGTGCGGGATGCACCCGCTGGCGGACGGCAGCGACATGGGCGGCTCGCTGCGCAACCCCGCGTCGTTCTGCAATGTCGTCGGGTTCCGCCCGTCCCCGGGGCGGGTGCCGTCATGGCCGGTGCCGGCGGGCTGGTCGACGCTGGGCGTGCAGGGCCCGATGGCCCGCGAGGTCGCGGACGTGGCGCTGCTGCTGTCGGTGCTCGCCGGGCCCGACCCGCGCAGCCCGATCGCGCTGGAGACGCCCGGTTCGGCGTTCGCCGGGCCGCTCGGCCGGGACGTCGCCGGGCTGCGCGTCGCCTGGTCCCCCGACCTCGGCGGAGCGGTGCCCGTCGACCCGGCCGTCACCGGCGTCCTCGAACCGGCCGTCAAGGTGTTCGAAGAGCTCGGCTGCGCGGTGGAGGAGGCGTGCCCCGACCTGTCCGGCGCGGACGAGGTCTTCCGGACGCTGCGCGCCTGGCACTGGGACATCGCGCTCCGCCCCCTCCTGGACGAGCGCCGCGCCGACGTCAAACCGTCCCTCGCGCAGAACATCGACGCCGGGCGCTCGCTGACCGGCGCCGACATCGGGCGGGCGGAGGTGCTGCACACGGCTCTGTTCCACCGGGTCCGGAAATTCTTCGGGCGGTTCGACGTGCTGCTCCTGCCGGTCAGCCAGGTGCCGCCGTTCGACGCCGGGATCGAGTACCCGGACGAGGTCGCCGGGGAGCCGATGCCCGACTACCTGGAGTGGATGCGGTCGTGCTTCCTCGTCTCGGCGACCGGCTGCCCCGCGCTGTCGGTGCCCGCCGGGTTCACCGGGGACGGGCTGCCGGTGGGGCTGCAGATCGTCGGCCCGCATCACGCGGACCTCGCCGTCCTCCAGGCCGGGCACGCGTTCGAGCAGGCGACCCGGCACGCGGCCCGCCGTCCGCCCGCGACGTGACCGCGGCTCGTCCGGTGACCCACGCCCCCCCGTGACTACGGCACCGGCCGGGGGATGCGCAGGACGAGGCGCCCGCCCTTGTCGCTGTCCGCGGCGATGAGCGTCCCGCCGTGCGCGCGGGCGATGTCGCGGGAGATCGTCAGCCCGAGGCCGGTGCCGCCGGGGTCGCTCGCGCGGCCCTCGGCGAGCCGGTGGAAACGCCGGAAGATGCGCTCGCGGTCCTCGGGCGCGATCCCGGCACCGTCGTCACGGACCTCCATGACGGCGTCCGGCCCGGCCGTGGTCACGGTCACCCGGATCCGTGACTCCGCGTGCCGCTCGGCGTTGTCGAGCAGGTTCGTCAGCAGCCTGGCCATGTGGTGGGGCGTGACCCGCACCATGATCCCCTCGTCCACGGCGATCTCGACGGGGACGCGCCGTGCACGCCGTGCCGTCTCCGCGCGGACCATTTCGCCGAGGTCGATCAGTTGCCGCGCGACCTGTACGCCCGCGCCTAGCTTGGCCAGGATCAGCAGGTCGCTCACGATGCCCTGGAGCCGGTCGGCGTCGGCGAGCGCCGCCCGCGCCACCGCCGGCCAGTCCTCGTCCTCGGGATGTTCCAGCGCCACCTCCAGCTCGGCCCGCAGTCCGGTGAGCGGGCTGCGCAGCTCGTGTGAGACGTCCGCGACGAAGGCGCGCTGGCGGGTGAAGAACTCCTCCAGCCTGCCCAGCGTCACGTTCACCGATTCGGCCAGCTCGGACACCTCGTCGACCGGATCGGGGACGGTCACGCGGCGGTCCAGGGCGCGCCCGGTGATGTCGGCGAGTTCGGCGCTCATCGTCCGCACCGGCCGCAGCGCCCGCCGCACCGACAGCGACACGATCCAGCCGGCCGCGGCGGTGCCGAGGACCACCACCGCTACGAGCATGCCGATGAACAGGCCCTGGTAGCGGATGAACACGGTGATCGGTGCGCCGGCGTGCACGATCCGCCGGCCGTCCGGAGTCTGAATCCGTTCGGTGACCAGGTAGACCGGGCCCTTTCCCTGGATGTCGATGGTCCGGTAGACGGGTTCGTCCACCACGCGCGGCGCCGGCACCTCCAGCGGGCCGTGCCCGCGCAGCGACTCACTGGACGCGAGGATGCCGCCCTTCTCGGTCACCACCTGGAGAACGTTGAAGTCGGTGTTCTGGACGGGAACCGTGCCCCGCGGATCGCTTGTGCGGACGAGCGTGGCGAGTTCCGCGACGGCGGCGCCGGCCCTGTCATGCAGTCCCTGGTACACCGTGGCACGGACGGTCTGGTAGAAGAGGACGACGCCGATCACGAGCAGCAGGGCGACGACCAGGGTCGCCGCGGCGGTCACGCGGGTCCGCACCGACCAGCACGACGGCGACATCAGGTCCCCGATGTTCCGCACCCCGGCGCCCTCCCCCCTTTCCGCTCGCCTGCGGCGGCCGGCGCCGCGTCGTGTCCCAGCGCCTGGGGGTGAACGCAGAACTGGTTGTTACCAGACCATTGCCCTGCGAAACATCACTACATACCGGACAGATGCCCGCGCGGCCACACCTCCCACCCCTGAGGGCGCCGGCCACGCGGGCATCTTCTCCGGTGCCGCCAGCCGCCCACCACCCGCGCGCCGAGGAGGTTCCATCGGGGGCCGGGCCTGCTGCCGAACCACCTCCACCCTGCACTTCTCCGGTGCACGGGGCGCTACATCGACGTGACGATCACGTTTCCGCACTTCCTGGAAGAACGCGCCATAATCCGCCGCCGATCGGGGATAGGCGGACAGGAGAGAAGCGAGGGAGCCGCGAACACCCCATGGACGGAGACATCAGGCCGCTGGAACCCGCCGACCCCCGCGAGGTCGGCGGGCACACACTGCTGGGCCGCCTCGGCTCGGGCGGCATGGGGATGGTCTATCTCGGCACCGACCCCGACTCCGGCGGCCGGGTCGCGGTGAAGACCATCCATCCGCACCTGGCGGGCGACCCGTCCTACCGGCGGCGTTTCAAGGACGAGGCGTACCTCGCGAGCCGCGTCGCCTCGTTCTGCACCGCGCGGGTCCTCGCGCACGGCGAGGAGGACGGCCGTCCCTACCTCGTCACCGAGTACGTGGGCGGCATCTCGCTGCACAACCGGCTCGTCGGCGACGGGCCGCTGCCGGCCGCCGACCTGCACGGCGTCGCCGTCGGCGTCGCGTCGGCGCTCGCGGCGATCCACGCGGCCGGGCTCGTGCACCGCGACGTCAAACCCGCCAACGTGATGCTCACCCTGTCCGGGTGCCGCGTCATCGACTTCGGCATCGCGCGCAGCCAGGACTCCTGCGGCGCGACCGCCGCCACCGGCCAGGTCCTCGGCACCCCCGGGTGGATGGCGCCGGAGGTGCTCATCGGCGGTCCCGCGACGCCCGCGGCCGACGTCTTCGCCTGGGGCTGCCTCATCGCCCACGCGGGGACGGGACGGATGCCGATCGGCGGCGATCCCGCGACGCTCCGCACCGCCACCGAGGATCCCGACCTGTCGGGACTGCCGGAATCGCTGGTCGCGGCCGTCCGGTCCGCACTGGCCAAGAACCCGGCCGAACGTCCGACCGCGTCCGACCTGCTGCTCACGCTCGTCGAGCAGCAGGAGCCGCATGCCGGTGAGCGGCTCGGCCCGCGCACGGCCGCGGCGCCCTCGGCGGCGGGCGCGCCGGCTCCCGCCGCGCCTCGTCCGGCCCGGCGGTACGTCCAGGAGGAGACCGACACCAAAGCGTTCACGCCGATCGGTGTGGCGGGTGCCAGGTCGTCCACGCGGACCCGGCTGCTGGCGGGCGCCGGCGCCGCCGCGGGCACCATACTGGTCGGCGCCATCATCGTCGGGCTGACACAGGGCAAGAGCGACCCGCAGCCATCGCCGACGACACCGGCCCCGTCGACACCGACGGTCTCCCCCACCACGACGAAGCGTGCGGGCTTCATCAAACCGGCACCGCCCAGACAGCCGGTGAAGTCGCACAAACCGAAGCACAAACCGAAGCACAAGGCGAAACACGAAAAGCAGAGAGGCCGGCACAGGCGCCCCTAGCGATCCTGCGCCGGGGTGTCCGCCCGGACGGTCAGGTGCGCCAGATCAGGACGAGGGCGCAGTCGTCGTCGCGGGCCGCCGCCATCGTCTCCACCAGTTCTTTCGCGCCGCTGCCGAACCCCTGCGGGACGAGCCGCTCCGCCTCGCCGAGGAGCCGGTCAATGCCGGTGTCGAGGTCACTGCCCGGCGACTCCACCAGCCCGTCGGTGTACAGCAGCAGCGCGTCGCCCGGCCGCAGCAGCCCGTGTTCGGGGATGCAGCGCAGATCGGGCACGACCCCCAGCACCACGCCCTTGGCGGGGCTGACCTGCCAGGCGCCGCTTCCCGCGTCGAACTGCACGGCCGGCGGGTGCCCCGCCGACTCGACCGTGTACTCCCCCGACTTCAGATCGACGACGACGTGCACGGCCGTGACGAATCCCTCGTCCCACCGCTGGCGATGCAGGTAATCGTTGCACGCGGGCAGGAAACGCTCTGGCTGGATCGATCCAAGAAGCCCGCCGAACGCGCCCGACAGCATCAGTGCGCGGGTTCCGGCGTCGGTGCCCTTCCCCGAGACGTCGACCAGCGCGACCTCCAGTGTGTCGCCGTCGCACGCCGACACCACGAAGTCGCCGCCGAACGACGACCCGCCGGCCTGCAGCAGCACGACCTGGGAGTCCCAGCCGTCCGGCAGCTCGGGCATCTCCCCCTGGCGTTTCAGCCGGTCGCGCAGCTCCAGCAGCATCGAGTCGCCGCGCAGGCCCTGCACGCCGAGCTGCTGGCGCGTCCGCGCGAGGGTGAGCGCGAGCACCGCGGTGATCGTCAGCGTGGCGATCATCCCGATGCCGATCGCGGGGACGTCGGCCCAGGCGTTGTAGGCCACCATCGCGACCACGACGCCGAGCAGCGCGACCAGGCTCCGCACCCTCAGCAGCAGCCCGCCGCCGAGCACGATCAGCACCAGCACCCCGGAGGGGGCCAGGCCGCGCGTGTCCTTCGCCGTCGCGATTCCGATCCCGATCGCCAGGACCGCCAGGGCCGCGAACACGTACCGCTCCCTGGTCAGCTTCCCCCGGCGCAGCCACCGGTACAGCACCACGAGCACCGGGATACGGCGCAGCACGGCGCGCACTCTCGGCGGAAGGAGGTGCACCAGTCGTTGAAGCATGACTCCGGCACTGTATCGAGCAATCACCCCGACAGGTCGGTATCCGGCCCACCGGTGACTATTTGCAACGCTCCAGCTACCGTTTCTCCGGGTAGATGGTGCGGAACGGGCAGGTGGACCAGGAGAGGCGGCGGCACGTGGGACAGCCGGGAATGCGCATCACGGTGGACGCGGCGATGCGGGCACGGGACGTCTCACGTCCGCGGACCGAAGGCGAGGAGGCGCCGGCCGCCGGCGCGGGAACGGGCCCCGGCTCCGGTAGGCCCGCCGAGCCCGCCAAGCGGACGAAGGCCGCCAAGAACGAGCGGCGCCGCCTCGGCAAACGCGGCGGTGCCCGCAAACCCCCGGCGAACGGCCTCTGACCGGCCCGCCACCGGGCCGATTCGCCGCCGGGTCAGTTCCCGCCCGGCAGCGGCGGGAGCTCACCCGTCCGCTCGTAGTCGCCGAGCATCTCGATCCGGCGGGTGTGGCGCGGCTCCTTGGAGTACGCCGTCTCGATGAACAGCTCCACGAACCGGGTCGCGGACGCCAGGTCGTGCTGCCGTGCGCCAAGGCTGATGACGTTCGCGTCGTTGTGCTCGCGGGCGAGGGCGGCGGTGTCCTCGCTCCAGACGAGCGCGGCGCGCACGCCCTTGACCTTGTTGGCCGCGATCACCTCGCCGTTGCCGGATCCGCCGATCACGACGCCCAGCGTCCCCGGCTCCGCGGCCGTCCGCTCGGCGGCCCTCAGGACGAACGGCGGGTAGTCGTCGACGGCGTCGTACTCGAACGCGCCGCAGTCGACGGCCTCATGACCGTTCGCATCCAGCCAGGAGACCAGGTGCTCCTTCAGTTCGAAGCCGGCATGGTCGGATCCAAGAAACACGCGCATGAAGCCGATTCTCGCAGGCACCGGGGGGCCGTGCGCGCGGGGGTGGCCGGTCAGTCGTCGTCGCGCCTGCGGTCGACGATCGTCCGGTCCGCCAGGTTCAGGTCGTCGTCCTCGGTGGCGTCCTCGGGCACCTGCGTCTCGGGCGCGTCCGGTTCCTCGGCGTCGTCCGCGGGGCGCTCGGGCTCAGGTTCGGCCGGCTCAGGCTCAGGCTCGGCCGGCTCCGGCTCCGGCTCGACGGGCGGCTGCGGCGGGACGGGCGGCGCGCCGAACTGCTGCGGGGCGGGCGCCCCGGGCTGCTGCGGAGCGGGTGCGGCGCCCCACGGGGGCTGCTGCTGCGGCTGGCCCTGCGGCGGGATATAGGGAACCGCTGACGGGTGCGGTTGCATCGGCTGCTGCGGTACTCCCTGTTGCGGTGCTCCTTGCTGCGGCACTCCCTGCTGGGGCATCCCCTGCGGAGGCATCTGCTGTTGCGGCATTGGCTGTTGCGGCATCTGCGCGCCCGGCTGCTGTGCGGCGTAGGCCTGCGGGGCGTACGGCTGATGCGCACCATAGGGCTGCTGTGCGCCGTAGGGCTGCTGCTGAGCCCGGTCGCGCGGACGGGTGAGCAGGAAGCCGCCGAGCGCGCCGAGGCCCGCGATCCAGCCGAACATGAAGCCGAAGCTCGCGCCGTTGCCGATCATGCTCCAGATGGTGCGGCTCAGCATGGGGCCGGGAACGTCGATCGTCCAGCCCACCAGGGCGCCGCCGATGAGGCCCGCCACCCCGCCCGCGACGGTGGTGGCCCACCAGCCGGTGATGACCGCGCCGAGCACACCCTGGCGCGGTTCGATCGTCCTGGCCCCGGCGAAGACCATCAGCGCGAGCAGGGCGAGGAACAGCAGGAAGGAGAAGTCGACGGCGAGCAGGTAGCTCCAGTCGCCCACCCCCGGCGTAAGCCGCCACTGGGGGAACTGGAACGCACCCACCAGCGGCCCAATGCCCGTGTGGAAATCGAAGTCGCTCTTCCGAGTCGCGTCGACGATCCATTGGTTGTTGAACAGCAACGCGAGAAGGGCGATGGGCGCTATCGCGCCCCCCGCCATGACCACCATCCGCCGCATCGTCATGGCGCGCAAGGGTAGTGGCGATCGGTGCCCGCCGGTAGGCCCCGCGCTACACCCGGTAGGCGGCCGGGAAGCGGAATCCGGGGTCGACCTGTTCCTCCAGGTTCTCTCCCGCCGCCCTGCTCGCCCAGCTCCGTGCGTTCTTGACGTGGAACTCGACGGCGAGCCGCTGGAACTCGTCCCAGTCCTTGACGCGCGCGTCCACTTCGGCGCGCATCCGGTCGAGGGCGGCGACGTTGCCGTCCTCCAGGACGACGCCGTCCCGGCCCTGCTCCAGCGCCCGGACGGCGGCGGACTGCCCGATCCAGGTCAGCAGGTCGCCGCCGACGTGCTCGCGCAGGTAGGCGACGTCGGCGTCGGACTGCACCTTGTTGCCGACGACGCGGATGGCGACGTCGTAGTCGCGGGCGTACTCGGTGTACTGCCGGTACACGCCGACGCCCTTGCGGGTGGGTTCGGCGACCAGGAACATCAGGTCGAAGCGCGTGAACAGTCCGGACGCGAAGGTGTCCGCGCCGGCGGTCATGTCGACGACGACGTACTCGCCCGGCGCGTCCACCAGATGGTTGAGGTAGAGCTCGACCGCGCCGGTCTTGGAGTGGTAGCAGGCCACGCCGAGGTCGTCGTCGTTGAACGGGCCGGTGGCGAGGAGCGTGATACCGGCCCCACCCGTTTCGCCGCCCGCCCCCACCTCCTGCCCGGCGTTGTGGACGGGGTCGTCGCCGCGGAACCGCAGCAGCCGCGAACCCGTCCCGGCCGGGGTGGTCTTGACCATCGCGGACGCGGAGGAGATGCGGGGGTTGTCGCCGCGCAGATGCTCCTTGATCTCGGGGATCCGGTCGCCCAGTGCGGGGATCTTCGCCGCGCGGTCCTCGTCCAGGCCGAGCGCGACCCCGAGGTGCTGGTTGATGTCGGCGTCGATGGCCACCACCGGCAGCCCGCGCGCGGCCAGGTGCCGGACGAACAGCGACGAGAGGGTGGTCTTGCCGCTGCCGCCCTTGCCGACGAACGCAACCTTCACGATTACCCCATTTCGGATATGAAAACCGTTACCAGTGTCGGGCAATCGAGTCTGGTGGAGGGGACGGGCGGGAGGCAAGCTGAACGGCCGAAGACCACCGAATCGGCCGGACCGGCGGACGGCCCGGCGGACGGCTCAGCGGACGGCGGCCGCCGGGTCGAACCCGAAGGGCAGTTCCAGGCGGTGCGCGGCCAGCAGATCGGCGTCCATGAGCAGGTCCCGGGTGGGGCGGTCGGCCGTGATGACTCCGCCGGACAGGATCACCGACCGCGGGCACAACTCGGCCGCGTACGGGAGGTCGTGGGTCACCATCAGGACCGTCACGTCCAGGCTCAGCAGGATCTCCGCCAGTTCGCGGCGGCTCGCCGGGTCCAGGTTCGACGACGGCTCGTCCAGCACGAGGATCTCCGGCTCCATCGCCAGGACCGTCGCGACGGCGACGCGGCGGCGCTGCCCGAAACTGAGGTGCTGCGGCGGCCGGTCGGCGACGTCCAGCATGCCGACGCGGGCCAGCGCGTCCCGCACCCTGCGGTCCAGTTCGGCGCCGCGCATCCCGAGGTTGGCCGGGCCGAACGCGACGTCCTCGCGGACGGTCGGCATGAACAACTGGTCGTCGGGGTCCTGGAAGACGATGCCGACACGGCGGCGGATCTCCCTCAGCGTCTTCTTGTCGCCCGGTTCGACCGCGAGCCCGCCGACCCCGACCTCGCCGAGGCCGCCGTGCAGGATGCCGTTCAGGTGCAGCACGAGCGTCGTCTTCCCGGCGCCGTTCGGCCCGAGCAGCGCGACCCTCTCACCACGCGCGATCGTGAGGTCGACGCCGTAGAGGGCCTGCGTGCCGTCGGGGTAGGCGTAGGCGAGGCCCTTCACTTCCAGCGATGGCGTCATGACGCGATCCAAGCAGCCAGCGCGACCAGGGCCGCGGCCGAGGGCAGCGCGGCGGCGGCCGTCCACTGCGCGGCCGTCGCGCCCACGTCGTGCACGACGGGCATGCGGCCGTCGTAGCCGCGGCTCATCATCGCCAGATGGACGCGTTCGCCCCTCTCGTAGGAGCGCAGGAACAGCGCGCCGACCGATTTGGCGAGCACGCCCGTGGCGCGGACGCCGCGCGCCTCGAAGCCCCGGGAGGCCCGCGCCACCTTCATCCGTCCCAGCTCGGCCGTGACGACGTCGACGTACCGGAGCATGAACGTGGCGATCTGCGTGAGGAGCGACGGCATCCGCAGCCGCTCGATGCCGAGGAGCAGCAGCCGCGGCTCCGTCGTCGCGGCGAGCAGGATGGACGCGACCACGCCGAGGGTTCCCTTGGCGAGGATGTTCCAGGCGTCCCACATCCCGCCCTCGCTCACCCGCAGGCCCAGCAGGGCGATCCTCTCGCCCTCGGCGACGAACGGCAGGAGGATCGCGAACGCGACGAACGGGACCTCGATCACGGTCCGCCGCGCGACCGTCCGGAACGGGACGCGGGCGATGAGCGCGACGGCCGCGAGGAGCAGCGCGTACGCGCCGAACGCCCACATCCGTTCCCGGGGCGTGGCGACGACCAGCAGCACGAACGCCAGCACGGCGACGATCTTGGTCTGCGGCGGCAGCCGGTGCACCGGCGACGCGCCCGGCACGTACAGCCGGTGCGCGTGTCCGGCGCCCACTACCCCTGCCCGGACGTTCCGGCCGGCGCCTTCTCGTCCGGCCCCTCCCGGTCCGGTGCCTTCCGGCCGGGCGCCGGGCCGGGGCCGCGCCGCCGGACGGCCCAGAACAGCCCGCCGCCGACGAGAAGGACGGCCCCGACGCCGATCACGCCGGACAGCCCGGCCGAGACCCACTCGTTGCCGACGCCCTTCACCCCGTAGTCGCCGAGCGGGGAGTCCTTGAGCGCGTGGTCCTTCTCCTCGGCGCTGATGCCCTCCTGTTCGGCGACCTTCTCCAGCCCGTCCGGGCTGCCGCTGGCGTAGTAGCTGACGAGCCCCGCGAGGACGAGGGAGACCAGCAGGAACCCGACGAAGAAACGCTTGGCGGCCATCTGCCTCCTCCTCAGGCCTGGGACGGGGTGGGCTGGGCGGTGCGCAGCTCGACCGGCTTCATCAGGCCGCGCGCCCCGTACACGAGGTCGGGCCGGACGGCGAGCACGCTCGACACGGTCACGGCGGTGATCAGCGCCTCGCCGATGCCGATCAGCACGTGCACGCCGAGCATCGCGGCGGCGACCTTGCCGATCGACACGTCCGCCGTCCCGCCGACCGCGTAGATCAGCGTGAACGCGAAGGCGGACGCGGGCACCGACACGAGCGCCGCCGCGAACGACGCCCCGCCCGCCGACGCCCGCGTCTTGGGCAGCACGCGCAAGAGCAGCCGGAAGACGGCGTAGCCCACCACGACGGTGACCAGCGCCATCAGGATGATGTTGACGCCGAGCGCGCTGAGGCCTCCGTCCGCGAACAGCAGCGCCTGCAGGAACAAGACGACCGAGACGGCCAGCACTCCGGTGTAGGGCCCGACGAGTACGGCCGCGAGCGCCCCGCCCAGCAGGTGGCCGCTCGTCCCGGCGGCGACCGGGAAGTTGAGCATCTGCGCGGCGAACACGAACGCCGCCGTCAGTCCCGCGAGGGGTGCGGTCCGGTCGTCGAGCTCGCGCCGCGCGCCGCGCAGCGCGATCCCGACGCCCGCCACCGCGACCGCACCCGCCGCGATCGACACCGGCGCGTCGATGAAACCATCCGGTACGTGCACTCCGAACTCACCGTCCAACCTGTTCTAGCGATGGGACCAGTGTGACGGCACATCAGCAGTAGTTGCAACATGGTCGCAATAGCAAGCGATGTGTGGCTCGGGGGTGACGGACGGGTCAGTCGAAGATCGGGTCGCGGGTGCGGCTGCGCTTCAGCTCGAAGAAACCGTCCGTGGCCGCGACGGCCAGCACGCCGTCGAAGAGCTTGACGGCCGCCTCGCCCCGCGGGGCCGGCGACACCACCGGGCCGAAGAACGCGTTGCCCTCGACCTCGATCACCGGGGTGCCGACCTCCTGGCCGACGCGGTCGATGCCGTCCTTGTGCGAGGCCCGCAACGCCTCGTCGTAGTCGGTGGACTCGGCGGCGTCGGCGAGCGCCGGGTCGAGACCCGCCGCGGTCAGCGCCTCCTCGAAGAAGGGACGGCCGAACTCCTGCTTGCCGTGGTGGCGGCGCGTGCCCAACTCGGTATAGAGCCTTCCGAGCACCTCCGGCCCGTACTTCTGCTCGGCGGCGATGCACACGCGCACTGGGCCCCAGGCGTCCTTGAGGCCCTGCCGGTACTCCTCCGGTACGTCCTTGTCCTCATTGAGGACGGACAGGCTCATCACGTGCCAGCGCACCTCGATCGGGCGCAGCTTCTCCACTTCAAGAATCCATCGGGAGGTCATCCAGGCCCAAGGGCACAGGGGGTCGAACCAGAAGTCCACGGGGGTGAGATCGTCCTTGGCCAACGTCGTCTCCTACAGCGCGATACGGGATGCCTTAAGGCGACAACCGGGGCGCGCCCGTCCCGATTCCCGCCCGCGTGAAGGTTTCCAATGACCGTGGCGTACGGGCCGGATCGCCCTGTGATTGGTAGACATGAGGGCACCAAGCGATTGAGCCGACCAAGGAGTTCATGTGGCAGGCAACCTCACGCGCGACGAGGCGCGGGAACGGGCCCGGCTGCTCACCGTCGAGTCGTACGCGGTCGAGCTGGATCTGACGACGGGTGAGGAACGTTTCGCGTCCACCACGGTGACCCGGTTCGGCAGTGCCGAGACGGGCGCCTCCACCTTCGTCGACCTGCACGGCGCCGTCGTGCGGGAGGCGACGCTGAACGGGAAGGCCCTGGACCCCTCGTCCTATGACCCCGAGAAGGGACGGCTGCCGCTGCCGGACCTGGCCGCGGAGAACGAACTCCGTGTCGTGGCCGACTGCGCGTACTCGCGTTCGGGTGAGGGCCTGCACCGGTTCGTGGACCCCGTCGACGACAGCGTCTACCTGTACTCGCAGTTCGAGACCGCCGACGCGCACCGCATGTACACCTGCTTCGACCAGCCCGACCTGAAGGCGACCTTCGAGCTGACCGTGCACGCGCCGGAGGACTGGGAGGTCGTCACCAACGAGTCGGCCGACTCCGCGTCCGGCGGGGTGTGGCACTTCCCGCCGACACCGCAGATCTCCACCTACATCACCGCGCTCATCGCCGGGCCGTACCACGTCGTCCGGGACGAGTACCGCCGCGACGACGGCACCGTCATCCCCCTCGGCGTGTACTGCCGGGCGTCGCTGGCAGAGCACCTCGACGCCCCCGCGATCGTGGACGTCACCCGGCAGGGCTTCGGCTACTTCGAGAAGGTCTTCGGCCGCGAGTACCCGTTCGGCAAGTACGACCAGCTGTTCGTGCCCGAGTTCAACGCGGGCGCGATGGAGAACGCGGGCGCCGTCACGTTCCTGGAGGACTACGTCTTCCGGTCGCGGGTCACCGACGCCGCCTACGAGCGGCGCGCCGAGACGATCCTGCACGAGATGGCGCACATGTGGTTCGGCGACCTGGTCACTATGCGCTGGTGGGACGACCTGTGGCTGAACGAGTCGTTCGCCACGTACATGAGCGTCCTGTGCATGTCCGAGGCCACCAAGTGGAAGGGCGCGTGGACGACGTTCGCGAACCTGGAGAAGGCGTGGGCGTACCGGCAGGACCAGCTGCCGTCCACCCACCCGATCTCCGCCGACATCCCCGACATCCGCGCCGTCGAGGTCAACTTCGACGGGATCACCTACGCCAAGGGCGCGTCCGTCCTCAAGCAGCTCGTCGCCTACGTCGGTCTCGACAACTTCCTGGAGGGCGTGCGGCGCTACTTCGACCGGCACGCGTGGGGCAACACCGTCCTGACCGACCTGCTGGGCGCGCTGGAGGAGACGTCCGGGCGCGACCTGGCGTCGTGGTCGAAGGAGTGGCTGGAGACCGCGGGCGTCAACACGATGCGGCCCGAGTACGAGGTGGACGCCGGCGGCGACTTCGCGTCGTTCGCCGTCCTGCAGGAGGCCAAGGCCGGCTACCCGACGCTGCGCTCGCATCGCCTCGCCATCGGGCTGTACGACAGGACCGCCGGCGGCCTCGTCCGGCGGGAGCGCGTCGAGCTGGACGTGGTCGGCGCCCGGACGGAGGTTCCGCAGCTCGTCGGAAAGAAGCGGCCCGACCTGGTCCTGGTCAACGACGACGACCTCGCCTTCGCCAAGATCCGGCTGGACGAGCACTCGCAGCGAACGCTGATCGAGAGCATCGGCGACATCAAGGAGAGCCTGCCGCGCGCGCTGTGCTGGTCGGCGGCGTGGGACATGACCCGCGACGCCGAGATGGCCACCCGCGACTATGTCCGTCTCGTCGCGAAGGGCATCCGCGGCGTCACCGACATCTCGGTCACGCAGACGCTGCTGCGGCAGGCCCGCCTCGCCGTCCAGCAGTACGCCGACCCGGCGTGGCGCACGGACGGCCAGGCGCTCTTGGCCGACACGCTGTCGGACCTGGCCCGCGAGGCCGAGCCGGGCTCCGACCTCCAGCTCGCCTACACGCAGGCGTTCGCCGCGTCCGCCGTCTCCGGCGACCACCTGGCGTTCGTCCAGGCCCTGCTGGACGGCTCCGAGGTCCTCGACGGCCTCACCGTCGACACCGACCTGCGCTGGTCCCTGCTCCGCCGCCTCGTCGTCACCGGCAAGGCGGGCGAGGCCGAGATCGACGCCGAGCACGAGCGGGACCGCACCGCCGCCGGCGAACGGCACGCGGCCGGCTGCAAGGCCGCGATCCCGTCCGCGGACGCCAAGTCCGCCGCGTGGGAGCGGGTCGTGTCGGGGGACCTCCCCAACGCCGTCTACCGGGCGACGCTCGGCGGGTTCGTGGAGCCCGACCAGGCCGACCTGCTGGTGCCCTACGTCGACCGGTACTTCGCCGAGGTCGGGCGCATCTGGAAGGAGTGGAGCAGCGACATGTCCCAGACGTTCGCGGAGGTCGCCTACCCCTTCCTGGTGATCGAGCAGTCGACGCTCGACCGCACCGAGGCGTACCTGTCCGACGAGAAGCCCCCGCCGGCGCTCGCCCGGCTCCTGTCGGAGGGACGCGACGGCGTCGCCCGCGCCCTGCGCGCCCGCGCGAAGGACGCCGCGGCCACGTGAGCCCGGCCGCGTGGACCTGCCCGCCGGGCCGGGCCACGTGCGCCGCGTCCACCTGACCCCGGCACCTGGGCGCGGCCACGTGAACGGGTCTGATTGAGCCTGTCCCCGACCCCCGTGACCATGGGATCGTTACATGGTCACGGGGAGGGGATCGCGTGGAGACGGTGCGGGACGTCCTGACGGCGCTGGCCCGGCGGTACGCGTTCGGGGACCTGGCCGCGCTCGTCGCGCGGGACCGTCTCGTCCCGGACGGCCGCGCGGGCGCCGTCGCCGCCCTCTGCGCGTTCGGGCAGCGCGTCCTGGACCTGGACGCCGAGGACTTCGGCATGCCCGAGGACGCCGGCGAGGTCCCCCACGACCTCCTCGACCGCGCCCGCGCAAGCCGGATGCCGCAGGCGGCCCGGGAACGTCCCCGCGGCGCCCTCGCCAGCCTCCGCCCCGCCTACTCCCTCCTGCTCGAGGTCATCGCGATCCGCTGGCACCGCCGCGACATGGCCGCGCTCGTCGCCGCCGTCCACATCGCGAGCGAGTACCTCCCGATGCTCGCGTGGGAGCCGGTCCTCGGACACGCCGGAGACCCCGCCCGCATCGGCGCGTCCGTGGAGGGCGAGGGCAGCCGCTTCGGCGTCCCCGTCGAACCCGGGTCGGCCCGCATGTGCGACCACACCCGGCCGGAACGCTCCGCGTGCGAACGCACCCTGCGCGTCTCCAAGGAGCCGCCGCCCGGCTGGCGCGCCTATCTCGACCGCCAGCACAGCCAGGTCGCCTCCGCCCTGGGCGACTGCGCCGCCCGCTGCCGGACCCCCTGCACGGTCATGACCCGCCTGGACGACCTCGTCCGCACCGACCTCACCGACCGCTGCAGACTCGCCTCCGACTTCACCGACGGCGCGCTCGTGAAACTCCGCCACGCCGCGCCGGTCGGTCACGGCTTCGGGGTCCCGTCCCCGGAGGAGGTCCAGGCGGCCTGGACCCGGGCCCGCAGGTCCCTGTCCAGACACCCCCTCGGCAAGACGGCCTTCGCCAACGCCGAGGACGACCGCTACCCTCTCCCGGGCCTCCCCGGCCTGTTCTCCGCCATCGCCGCGACCCCCCTGAGCCCCGACACCCTCCTCCACGACGTGACGACGAGGATCACGACGACGCTCTCCTGAAGAGCTTCAGGGCGTCGTGGGCCCGGAGGTCGTCCAGGAAGACGGGGCGGCCTTCGGGGCCGGACAGGGGGACTCGCCAGTTCGGGTACTCGTTCGTGGTGCCCGGCTGGTTCTGGGTGCGGCGTTCGCCGACGGCGTCGGCGAGGGAGATGCCCGTGAGGCGGGCGGGGGTGCGGGCCAGGAAGGCGTGCAGGGCCGTCACGATCTCGTCGTCGTGGTCCGCCGAGTCCGCGTCCAGAGCCCTCATGATCTCGGCCGGCGGGGTGGGCAGCAGGTTTTCGGCGTGCAGGACGGCCAGCCAGTCCGCGAGCCGGCGGCGATGGTCGTCCTCCTCGCCGGCGCGGGGCCGGGTGAGGAGGCCGAGGCGGTCGCGGAGGGCTATGTGGTCGCCGTGGACGAAGCCGGTGATCGGCGGCATGTCGTGCGTGCCGACGGTGGCGAGGGAGAGTTCGCGCCACCGGTCGGGGGGCTTGGGACGTCCCGCCGCGTCACGCTCGAACCACAGGAGGGACGTGCCGAGGACGCCGCGGTCGGCCAGGTCGTCGCGGAACCCGGGTTCCACGGTGCCGAGGTCCTCGCCGACGACCACGGCGCCCGCGCGTTCGGCCTCCCATGTCAGGCAGCCGAGGAGGGCGTCGCGGTCATAGCGGACGTAGGTGCCGTCCGCCGGTGAGCCGCCCTCGGGCACCCACCACAGGCGCGACACCTGCATGGCGTGGTCGAGGCGCAGCCCGCCGCCGCGCCGGAACGCCGTGGCCAGCATCTCGCGGAACGGGACGTAGGCGGCTTCGGCGAGACGGTGCGGATGCCAGGGCGGCTGGCCCCAGTCCTGGCCGCGCTGGTTGAACTCGTCGGGGGGCGCGCCGACGCTCATGCCGGGAGCGAACAGGTCGCGGTGGATCCAGGCGTCCGCGCTGCCGTGCGCGACGCCGACCGCCAGGTCGTGGACGATCCCGACCGGCATCCCGGCGTCGCGGGCCGTCCGCTGCGCCGCCGTGAGCTGGCCGTCCAGCCGCCACTGCAGCCAGGCGTGGAAGTCGACGCGGCCGGCGAGGCGGGCGGCCTCGTCCGCGACGGCCGGGCCCCCCGCGTCCTGGAGACCGGCGGGCCAGCGGCGCCAGTCCGGGCCGTGCTTCTCCGTCAGCGCGCACCAGGTGGCGAACGAGGTGAGGGCCGCCCCCTCGCGGTCGCGGAACCCGTCGTAGTCGCGCTGCGCCTCCGTGCCGCGCGGGAGCCGGTGGAGGGCTTCGAGGGCCTGCAGCTTGGCCGTCCACACCGCGTCGCGGTCGAGGGCGGCGTCGTCCGCGCGGAGCGGCGCCGCGAGGGCGGACAGGCGTTCACGGTCCTCGGACGGAAGGGCCGCGAATTCGGGGAGATCCTCGACGCGCAGGTAGATCGGCGCGGCGAACCGGCGGCTCATCGGCGAGTACGGGGACGGGTTCACCGGCGGGACGGGCTCGGTGGCGTGCAGCGGATTGATCAGCGTGAAGCCGGCGCCCAGCTCGCGGGCGCTCCAGGACGCGAGGTCCGCCAGGTCGCGCAGGTCGCCGAGACCCCAGGACGCGCGGGAGCGCACGGAGTACAGCTGGGCGGTGAACCCCCACAGACGGCCGGGCGGGTTCAGCCGGCGGGGCGCGACCAGCAGCGGCGCGGTCTCCGGCCCGGCGCGGAGGCGGTGCCAGCCGGGCGGAAGATCCGCCGTCGCGGGCACGGTCTCGCCGGACGCGAGTTCGACGGCCACGTCGCGCAGGTCCGCCGGCAGGCCGTCCCCGCGGCGCACGACGACGACCGGCGGCAGCCTGCGTCCCGGCTTCCCGGCGCGTTCCAGCTCCGCCCGGACGGCGGCGGGGGACGACGCGTCCACCCCCAGCGCCGCCAGGACGGACACCAGGGTGCCGGGCGAGACCGCCGCCTCCCGTCCACGCCAGTCGGTGTAGCCGGCCGCGACACCGTGCCGTCCGGCCAGCGTGATCAGCTCATCGTCACCCACGCCTGCACCATGCCCGGTGCGGGCGTGCTCACGCCGTCCAGATCGCGGGCTTGCGGCCGATCCACGGGCGGGCCTCTTCGAGCTGCGCGGACAGCGAGATCAGCGTGCCCTCGGCGCCGAGACGCCCCGCGAGCATGATCCCGATCGGCAGGCCGGACGTCTCCTCCCGCGGGGACGAGCCTCCGGGGGCCGCATCCGATGTCCAGTGCAGCGGGATGCTCACCGCCGGCTGCCCGGAGATGTTGTACGGCGCGGTGAAGGGGGTGAACTTCTTCTGCCGCGCGAAGTTCTCGGCGGGCTCCTGGTCGTGGAAGTACCCGACCGGGGCGGGCGGCTGCGCCAGCGTCGGATGCAGGATCGCGTCGAACTCGTCCATCACCGGGAACGCCGCGCGCAGCGCCCCCTGCAGCGCCGCGTGCGCCTGGAAGATCTGCGGCGCCGTCGTGGCCTCGCCGCGCGCCCGCAGCCAGCGCGTCAGCGGCTGGAGGAGGTGCTCGCTCTCGTCCGCGACGGGCGTGATCGTCGCCATGACGCCCCACAGCATCTCGAAGTGCGGGACGAGTTCGGGGCCGAGCACCCGCGGCAGTTCGACGACCTCGTGCCCCAGTTCCTCCAGCAGTTCGGACGCCGCCTCGTATGCGGCGACGCAGTCGGGATGCACCTCGGCGCCCGGCACGGCCGGCTCCATGCTCCGCGCGATCCGCAGCCTGCCCGGCGGGCGTTCGGCGTACGAGGCGAACGTGCCCCCGGCGGGCGGCGCCGCGTACAGGTCGCCGGGCATGTGGCCCGCCATCACGTCCAGCAGAAGGGCCGCGTCGCGGACGGTCCGGGCGATGGGCCCGTTCGTGGACAGCCCGAACAGGTCCGGGATGACCGGCCCCTGCGAGACCCGTCCCCGGGTCGGTTTGATCCCGAAGAGCCCGCACGCGCTGCTGGGGATCCGGATCGAGCCGCCGCCGTCGCTGCCCTGCGCGATCGGCGCGAGGCCGGACGCGACCGCGGCTGCGGCGCCGCCGCTGGACCCGCCCGCCGACCGGGAAAGGTCCCACGGTGTGCGCGCCGGCGGCGCGACGGCGCCCTCGGTGTAGCACGGCAGGCCGAACTCGGGCGTCGTCGTCTTGCCGAGGAGCACCGATCCCGCCTGCCGCAGCAGCGTCACGACGTTGTCGTCCGCGAACCCGGTCAGGTCGGAGTAGACGCCCGACCCGAGGGTCGCACGGACGCCGTCGACCATGTTCAGGTCCTTGACGGGGACCGGGACGCCGAGCAGCGGCGGCAGGTCCGCCGGGTCCGCGGCGTCCAGCACGGCCTTCTCCGCCTGCCGCGCCTCCTCGCGGGCGCGTTCGGCGGTGACCGTCACGTAGGCCCCGACCTGCTCGTTCAGTCGTTCGATGCGGGCCAGATAGTGGTCGGCGAGTTCGACCGGAGATACTTCCCTGGTGCGGACGGCCGCAGCCATCCGGGTGGCGCTGAGGTCATGGGTTTGTGTCACAAAACGGAACGCTAGACGCCGTGTGCGCGGGCATCAAAGAGGGCAGGGACGACTGCAGCGGCAGAAGGAGAAGAATATCCACGTACCCACCCGTCACGGCAGTGAATCACCTACGGATGGCGACAAAACTATTAACCCTGCATGACTAGTCGCCAACCGTCCGGATGATTACTCTGCGCACGGAGGATCATGCCCCCAATGGGAAAGGAATACGGAGCGTCACTCATGGCGATCATGGAGCGGGGCAACACGCAGGGGGCCAGGGGCCATCCCCGGGCCCAGTCGGACGCAACGGGGTCGGAGGAAACGCGTGAGCACCACCACCAGGCTCCGGTGAAGGAGCGTCCCGAGGAGAGCACCGCCGCCGCGATGCTCGCCGATCCCAGGATCCGCCGCTGGCTGTGGCCGGCCGGCGTCGCCGCCGCCGCCGGCGCCGCCGCCTGGGTCCTGACCTCCTGGCGGCTCGGCGTCACCGTCGCGGTCCTGGTGATCGTCGGGGACGTCGTCCAGCGGTCGCGCAAGAGCTCCACCGTCGCCGCCTGGCAGAAGTCCTCGGCCGCCGAACGGCGCACCGAGAAGCAGCTGAAGTCCCTCCAGCGCAACGGGTACCTCGTGCTCCACGCACGCGCCGTGCCCCGCGACGACGAGGGCGTCAGCGACGGGCGCATCGACCACCTGGTGATCGGGCCGAGCGGCGTCTACGCCATCGACTCCGAGAAATGGGACAAGCGCCTCCCCGTGCGCACCATGTCCCACCTCAAGCTCTTCCACGGCCCCTTCAACAAGAAGGATCGCCTGGACGAGGCGCGCTGGGAGGCCCAGATGGCGAGCAGCATCCTCGCCGAGCGCGTCGGCTTCGAGGTGCCGGTGCAGCCCTCGGTGGCGATCTACGGGCCGTCCATCCCGTGGAAGGTCATGCGGGTCCGCGACGTCGACGTCTACGCGGGCAACCGGGCGCGCGCGTACCTGCGCCGCCGTCCGAAGATCCTGACCGACGGCGACGTCCAGCGCATCTTCCAGGCGGCGGAGAAGGCCCTGCCGCCGAAGTACCCCGACTAGCACGTGGGGGCGGCCCTCTTCACCGGGCCGCCCTGGCTCAACGACGAGCCCGAGCCGGGACGCACGCGTCCCGGCTTTCTTCATGCCCCCGCACCGGTTGGTAGCATCGGGGGCACACAGGCCGGCCCGCGCGCGACCTCCGCTGAGCCGGCGGCAGCGCCGCGATCCGCCGCTGCGAGCACGTACATCGCTCCCACACCGCGGGATCGCCCACGTCACGTCAACCGTTGGAGAGGTCACACATGCCACCGCTCAGGTCACGCACGGTCACCCATGGCAGGAACATGGCGGGCGCCCGCGCGCTCATGCGGGCCAGCGGCGTGGAACGCGAGGACTTCGGCAAGCCCATCGTCGCGGTGGCCAACAGCTACACCCAGTTCGTGCCCGGCCACGTCCACCTGAACGAGGTCGGCACGGTCGTCGCCGGCGCCGTCCGCGAGGCCGGCGGCGTCCCCCGCGAGTTCAACACCATCGCCGTGGACGACGGCATCGCCATGGGCCACGACGGCATGCTGTACTCGCTGCCGTCCCGCGAAGTGATCGCCGACGCGATCGAGTACATGGTCAACGCGCACTGCGCCGACGCCCTCATCTGCGTCTCCAACTGCGACAAGATCACCCCGGGGATGCTGCTGGCCGCGCTGCGCCTCAACATCCCGGCCGTGTTCGTCTCCGGCGGCCCGATGGAGGCCGGCAAGCCCGTCGAGGGCGTCATGGGCGGCAACAAGCTCGACCTCATCGACCCCATCATCGCGTCCGCCGACGGCTCGGTCGCCGAGGACACGCTCCTCGAAATGGAGGAGAGCGCCTGCCCGACCTGCGGGTCCTGCTCCGGTATGTTCACCGCCAACTCGATGAACTGCCTCACCGAGGCGATCGGGCTGGCGCTGCCCGGCAACGGCACCGTCCTCGCCACCCACACCGCCCGCCGCCGCCTCTACGAGGACGCCGGCCGCACGGTCGTGGACGTCGCCCGCCGCTACTACGAGAACGACGACGACAGCGTCCTGCCGCTGAACATCGCCACCCGCGAGGCGTTCGCGAACGCCATGGTCCTGGACGTCGCCATGGGCGGCTCCACCAACACGATCCTGCATCTGCTCGCCGCCGCGACCGAGGCCGGCGTGGACTTCGGCCTGTCCGACATCGACGAGCTGTCCCGCCGCGTCCCCTGCATCTGCAAGCTGGCCCCGGCCACCGGCAAGTACCACGTCGAGGACTGCCACCGCGCCGGCGGCGTCCCCGCCCTCCTCGGCGAACTGAACCGCGGCGGCCTCCTGCACCGCTCCGCCCACTCGGTCCACTCCGCGTCCATGGACGAGTTCGTCGCCAAATGGGACGTCGGCTCCCCCGACGTCCTGCCCGAGGCCGTCGAGATGTACCACGCGGCGCCGGGCGGCGTGCGCAGCACCTCCGCGTTCTCGCAAAGCGCGCGCTGGGAGTCCCTCGACCTCGACCGCGAGGACGGCTGCATCCGCTCCGTCGAGCACGCCTACACCGCCGACGGTGGCCTCGCCGTCCTGCGCGGCAACATCGCCCCCGACGGCGCGATCGTCAAGACCGCCGGCGTCGAAGAGGACCTGTGGACGTTCACCGGCCCCGCGGTCGTCTTCGAGTCGCAGGACGACGCCGTCGAGGGCATCCTCGGCGACAAGGTCAAGGCCGGTGACGTCGTCGTGATCCGCTACGAGGGCCCGAAGGGCGGCCCCGGCATGCAGGAGATGCTGTACCCGACGAGCTTCCTCAAGGGCCGCGGGCTCGGCAAGGCGTGCGCGCTGATCACCGACGGCCGCTTCTCCGGCGGCACGTCCGGCCTGTCGATCGGGCACGCCTCCCCTGAGGCGGCGGGCGGCGGCATCATCGCCCTCGTCGAGGACGGCGACCGCATCGTGATCGACATCCCGAACCGGGTCCTCGAACTCGACGTCCCGTCCGACGAGCTGGACATCCGGCGCGAGAAGCTCCTCGCCGACCTCGGCGGGTACCGTCCCCGCGACCGGCACCGCCCGGTCAGCGCCGCCCTGCGCGCCTACGCCGCCATGGCCACCTCCGCCTCCACGGGCGCGGCCCGCGACGTCGGCCAGCTCGACCGCCCGAACGGCTGAGCATTACCCGCCAGGTAATCGCTTTCGTTCCGCATCGCGGGCCAGAGTGGACTCACCGGCCGGGGCCTACCGGCTCCGGCCGCGCCATTCTCGAAGGAGACCGTGATGACCGCCTACGCCCTCGCCCACCTGCGCCCCCCGGCACCGCTCCACGACGACGTCTTCATCTACATGGAGCGCATCCAGGCGAGCCTGGACCCGTTCGGCGGCCGCTTCCTCGTCCACGGCAGCGACCCCGAGGTGATGGAAGGGCCCGTGGACGGAAGCTACGTCCTGGTCGAGTTCCCCGACATCGACAAGGCCCGCGCCTGGTACGAGTCGGACGCCTACCAGGCGATCCTGCCCATGCGCACCGACAACATGGAGGGCACCGCCGTCCTCCTGCACGGCGTCGCCGACGACTACGACGCCGCCGCGACCGCGAAGTTCGTCCGCGCGGCCCAGACCGCCTGACACGGCGCCACCGTGACGAAGGAAACTAGGAGCAGCAGCCTCCGCCGCAGCAACCGCCGCCCCCGGCGCTCGGCGGGGGCGAGGGGGCGCCGCCTCCGGAGGTGCCGGTGACGGCGACCGTGGACAGGAGCTTGACCGTGTCGTCGTGGCCGTCCGGGCAGGAAGCCGGATCGGACGCGTTGATCATCGGACGGGTGACCTCGAAGGTCGACCCACAGGCGCGGCAGCGGTAGTCATAGCGAGGCACGCCCCAAGGATACGCGTCTCACGCGGCGGGTTCGGTGACGTACGGGGCCCATTGGGGGTCGCCGTCGTGGACCAGCCCGATGAGGCGCCAGTGGGCGCCCCGGGGGACGGCGGGGGTGATGGTGAGCGCCCAGCCGAGTTCGGAGAGCAGGCGGTCTGCCTTGCGGTGGTTGCAGGTCATGCAGGACGCGACGCAGTTCTCCCACACGTGCTTGCCACCGCGGCTGCGGGGGTGGACGTGGTCGATGGTCTCGGCGCGCCGGCCGCAGTAGACGCAGCGGAAGTTGTCGCGGCGCATGAGGGCGGCGCGGGTGAGGGGGACGCGGGTGCGGAAGGGGATGCGCACGTAGCGGCGGAGCCGGATGACGGACGGGACGTCGATCGACATCGTCGCCGAGTGCAGGGCCGCGCCCGAGGTGTCGTGGTGGACGATCTCCGCCTTCTCGCGAAGCACGAGGCAGACCGCCCGCCGGAGCGGGAGCGTGGTGAGTGGTTCGTACGTCGCGTTCAGGAGGAGGACCTGTCGCATCAGACGCCCTCCGCCGGGCCGTGCCGGTGATTCGCCTCGGCGGGCGCGGCGGAACGCGCCTCGAACCGAGGCCCGATTATGTTCTCCGGTTCCTGCGCTCTCGCCATGAGGACCTCCCCAGGGGCGAACCGACCAGAATCAGTGTGGCGTCTCAGGGAGGCCGTCCGCTACCCCAATAATCCCCCTTCGAGCGGCCGATCGAACACGAACACGCGTTCGCGGCGGGTCGCGGTATGCGGGACGGGCAGTCCGGAACGGCCAATACAGTGCAACTCATGACGCCGTATCCGTCCGCGAAGCGCCAGGACATCGTCGACGACATCCACGGTCACCGGGTCGCCGACCCGTACCGCTGGCTTGAGGACGCCGGAAGCGACGAGACCCGGGAGTGGCTCGCCGCGCAGGACAAGCTGTTCCACAAGGTCGCGGACGCCCTGCCGGGGCGGGAGACGCTGCGGCGGCGGCTCGGGGAGCTGCTCGGCGCGGGCAGTGTCGGCGCCCCCGTCTGGCGGGGCGAGCGGTGCTTCTTCACCCGGCGCGCCGCCGACCAGGAGCATCCGGTGCTCTACACGGTCGATCCCGGCGGTTCCGAGCGCGTCCTCGTCGACCCGATGGCCCTCGACCAGGACGGGACGACGACGCTGGACGGGTGGCAGCCCGACAAGGAGGGACGCCGGCTGGCCTACAAGATCTCGACCGGCGGGGACGAGGAGTCGCTGCTGTACGTCATGGACGTCGCGACGGGCGAGCGGGTGGAGGGGCCGATCGACCGGGCGCGGTACTCGTCGGTGGCGTGGCTGCCGGGCGGCGAGGCGTACTACTACGCGCGGCGGCTGCACGCGCGGGACGTCCCGGCGGGCGAGGAGCAGTACCACCGGCGCGTCTACCTGCACCGGGTCGGCACCGAACCCGACACCGACGATGTGCTGATCTTCGGCGCCGGGATGGACAAGACCAACTACTACGGGGCCGGCGTCAGCCGCGACGGGCGCTGGCTGACGATCTCGTCGTCGCAGGGCACGGCGCCGCGCAACGACCTGTGGATCGCCGACCTGTCCGCGTCGCCGCCCGGCGCCCCCGAGCTGCGCGTCGTGCAGGAGGGTGTGGACGCCGGCACCGGCCTGCACGTGGGACGCGACGGCCGCGCCTACATCTTCACCGACCGTGACGCACCGCGGTCCCGTCTCTGCGTGACCGACCCCGCCGACCCGTCGCCTGAGACGTGGCGGGACCTCGTCCCGCAGGACCCCGAGGCCGTCCTCACCGACTTCGCGATCCTGGACGACCTGGACAGGCCCGTCCTGCTCGCCGGCTGGACGCGGCACGCGATCAGCGAGATCACCGTCCACGACCTGGAGACCGGGGAGCGGCTCGGGTCCGTCCCGACGCCGGGACTGGGGTCGATCGGCGGGATCGTCGAGCGGCCGGAGGGCGGGCACGAGGCATGGTTCGGGTACACCGACAACGTCACTCCGTCGTCGGTCATGCGCTACGACGCGCGGACGGGCGAGACCACGCTGTGGGCGTCCGCCCCGGGGACGGTCGACGTTCCCGATGTCGAGACACGCCAGGTCACCTACACCTCCCGGGACGGGACCGAGGTACGGATGCTGGTGGCGTCCCGTCCGGGCCTCTCCGGGCCGCGCCCGGCGATCCTGTACGGGTACGGCGGCTTCAACATCTCGCTGACGCCGTCGTACTCGGCGAGCATCCTCGCCTGGGTGGAGGCGGGCGGCGTCTACGCGGTCGCGAACCTGCGCGGCGGCTCCGAGGAGGGCGAGGAGTGGCACCGCGCCGGGATGCGCGAGCGCAAGCAGAACGTCTTCGACGACTTCCACGCCGCCGCCGGGAAACTCGTCGACGACGGATTGACCACGCCGTCGCAGCTCGCGATCTCCGGCGGCTCGAACGGGGGGCTGCTCGTGGGCGCCGCGCTCACCCAGCGTCCCGACCTGTACCGGGCTGTGGTGTGCTCGGCGCCGCTGCTGGACATGGTCCGGTACGAGAGCTTCGGACTGGGGCAGACGTGGAACGACGAGTACGGAACGGCCGATGACCCCGAGGAGTTCGGCTGGCTCATCGGCTACTCCCCGTACCATCACGTCCACGCCGGCACCGCGTACCCGGCCGTGCTGTTCACGACGTTCGGCAGCGACACCCGCGTGGATCCGCTGCACGCCCGCAAGCTCTGCGCCGCGTTGCAGCACGCGACCGCATCGGACGCACCGGTCCTGCTCCGCAACGAGGCGGAGGTCGGGCACGCCGCCCGCTCGGTGAGCCGCTCCGTCGACCTGATGGCCGACACGCTCGCCTTCATGGCCGCGCAGACCGGCCTCGGCCTTCCCGCCGCGGGCACGGGGCCGGGGCGCGGCGATGAATTGACGAGTGGTCTAATACGAGGGTGAGCAAGTCGACCGTGCGCGGCGCGTCAGCCGTGGAACGCGTGCTCGGGCTGCTGAGGGATCCGCCCGCGGAGCCGGACACGTCCGCCGGCCACCTCGACCTGCTCGGTCCCGGCGCGCAGCCGTCGCCGTCCCTCGCCCAGTCGGCGATGGAGTCGACGTTCCTGCCGCAGATCTACGAGCGCGTGTGGCGGCCCGTCGGGTTCAACCTGGCCAAAGGCTGGCCGTTCGGCCCGGACACCGCCGCCGAGCACGCGATGGCCCGCGACTGGCTCGGGCTCTCCCACCCCGGCTACGCGGCCCGGCCACCCGCGACCGTCCTGGACGTGGCGTGCGGACCCGGCAACGTCACCCGCGCACTCGCCGAAGGCGTCGGGCGGGGCGGACTCGTCGTCGGGCTCGACACGTCCCAGACCATGCTCGCCCGCGCCGTGGAGGACACCGCGGACGGCGACGTCTGCTACGTCCGCGGCGACGCCGTCGACCTCCCGTTCCGGGACGGGACGTTCGACGCCGTCTGCTGCTTCGGCGCGCTGTACCTGTTCGACGACCCCTGGACGGCCCTGGACGGCATGACCCGCGTCCTCAAACCCGGCGGCCGGCTCATCATCCTCACCTCGCGGCGCCCCGTCCCGCTGACCGCGGCCCGCATCGGCGGGGAGCTCATCCGCCGCGCCACCGGTCTCACCGTCTTCGGCGACCGCGAGATCACCAGGGCCCTCTCCGAGAGGGGCTTCACCGCCGTCCGGCAGCACCGCTACCCGCTGATGCAGGTGGTCGGAGGCAGCCGCGGCCACCCCCTCCCCTAGTCGACGACCGGGGATGACGCTACGCTCCCACCAGAACGCGCACGGGAACACTCCCGTGCGACATCGCCCCCTCCTGGGGTTGGGAAGCCTCCAGGAGGGGGTTTGGTGTTCGAGCCCAACCCCGGGCCGCGCGGCCTCGCGGCGGACCGCGCCTCCGGCGCGAGGCCCCGCGGCCCGGGTGTCTTCAGCGGAGCGGCTTCTCTATGTAGATGTTGACGATGCCGCCGATCGCCTCCCGGCGCGTCTCCGTCCAGCCGAACTTGCGGTAGAGCTCGAGCGCCGGGGCCTGCAGTTCGGTCGTGTCGCCGCGCAGGACGCGGTAGCCGAGCTCCTTGGCACGTTCCTCCAGGGCCTGGACGACGGCGGCGCCGTAGCCGCGGCGCTGGACGGCGGGCAGGACGCGCAGGCGGACCATCTCGACGGCGTCGAGGACCGGGTTGCCGGGCGCGTATCCGCCGAACGCGCGGGCGCGGCCGCCGGGGACGAGGTCGGCGCGGCGCAGGCCGCCCATGGCGACGATCCCGCCGTCGAGTTCGCCGACGATGAACTCGCCGTCGTTGCGGAGGTAGATGTCCTCCATCCGGAAGAAGTCGTGGTCGTAGTAGACGCCGTCGCCGGGACGCAGGCCGACCTGGGCCAGGCCTTCGCGGTGCAGCGCGAGGACGATGCCGTGGTCGGCGGCGTGGTAGCGGCGCAGCCTGAGCTCTCCGAAGCTCCAGACCGGCGGCTCGTCCTGGATCCGGACGAGAGTGTGGGCGGGGTGGTCCTGCCAGGGGGTGTTGTCGGGCATGCCGCGTCAGACCTGCTCGGACGGGGAGACGGACGGGCGCTCCTGCGCCGGGCTGGTGACCCAGGGGCCGGCGAGCGCCTCGTAGAAGTCCTTCAGCGCCGGTATCTCGCCGTGCTTGGCGGCGACGGCCGCGCCGATCTGGCGGGCGCGGTGCACGAGGATGTCGGACCGGTGGTCGGACGGCAGTTCGAGGATGGCCTCCCGCCCGGCCACGAGCGCGCCGTCGGGGTTGCCGGCGTGGAACTTGCACATGGCCCGGTCGAGGCGCACGAGGGTCAGGTCGACGCGGTCGGTGGGCGAGTAGAGGGTGAGGGCGTGGCTCAGCACCTCGTCGCCGTGCTTGTGGTCGCCGAGGCTGGTGAACGTGTCGCCCTCGTAGAAGGCCATCTGCCGGTCGGTGAACCCGTACACCAGGTCGCTGGTGTCGGCCTTGGAGAGCTGGTCGAACACCGAGCGTCCGCGGACGAGGGCGCGGCGGGCGCTGGGGGCGGCGTCGCCGCGTCCCCGCATCGCGAGCATGCCGAGCGCACGCGCCTCCACGGCGGGCGCCATGGCACCGGCGACGCCGGGCGTGCGGCCGGCGAGGTCTTGTGCCTTGCGGGCCAGGTGGAGGGCCTCGCGGGGATCGCCGTAGTACATCGGCACCAGGGACTCACGGACGGTCACCCAGGCGCGCAGCTGCCGGTCGCCGGTCTCGTCGGCGGCGGTGCGCGCGGTACGGAAGAACGAGCGGGCCAGCCGGTGGTCACCCAGGTTGATCATGATCAGGCCGGAGAGCCCGGACAGCTGGGCCGCGATCCGGCACAGGCGTTCCTGCAGCTCGACCGGCTGGCGTTTGTCGCACATGCGGCGCACCTCGCTGAAGTCCAGCAGGACGTCGCAGAGCATCCGGAGGGACGGGGTCGCCTGGTACTGCTGGCCGTAGCCGTAGGTCGTCTCCTCCCACTGGTCCAGCATGGTCGGCGAGACGGTCGCGCCCACGAGTGTGTCGTCCATCTTGCGGCGCAGGTTGTCGACTGCCCCAAGGAACTGACCGTCGAGCGCCACGCCCGCTCCGGCCAGCAGCTGCAGCAGGGTCCTACGAAGCACGATGTCCTCCTCTCCCACATCAATGGTCAGGGGGCCGTCGGCGCGGTCCGGGCCCCGTAGGTCGTTGACGGTTGCCCAGGGACGTTCGTCGGCCCTGGGGATGATCGCCCCGACGAGCGCGTCGGGGTCGGGTGCCGGGCGCCGGTCGGGTTGCCGCGGCTGCGGGACGCTCGCCGCCCCGGGGCGGCCCGCGTGACCGCGGCCGCAGATGCAGGGACCCTGGTAGTCGAGGGCGTCGGGTTCCACCCGGTAGACGGCGCAGAGATAGTGCAGATACTCGGGGCCGGGTCTCTTGTAGCCGCTCTCATAGGCGGACAGCAGCGTCTCCCCGAGGCGGGGCGCGGGTTTGCCGTCGACCTCGTAGAGCGCCTTGACCTGCGCCACGATGTCGGACAGCGCGACACCGTGGGCCAGGCGGTGCGCCTTGACCCTGCTGGTGCCGAACAGCGGTCCGCACTGCTCGTGGATCTCCTGCGCGATCTCGACCGGACCGTGTCCCCGCCCCAGAGCGCGCGCACGGATCCGGCGAGCCACGTCCGTTTCTTTCCGAGGGGGGTCCGACATCCTCCGGCCTCCTCCCGTCGTGCCGGGACGCCGCTCTCCCGGGGGAGAGGGCGATCGTCCCCGCCACGGCGACCGGTCACTTCACTTGATGGCCACGACAGATAATCTTCCGCGCACGCAGCGTAACCCTCGCCACGGGGGCGGCCAAGCGATTCCACAGAAGAAGCGGCGGTCAGGGCACCTCCCGCCTCCCCGGGGTAGAGATTCTTCCTCCACAGGGGTGCAGGCTTCCCCTGAGGTGGGGGAATTCGGTACCGGACGCCACGCCCCGTCACTTGACCCGCACCCGTGAGAGTTGCGATTCTCGCCGCGAGTGACCGAACGGATTCACAGAGTCGATCAAAGACAGCCGTCAAAGCCGGTGCTCGCCCGTGGAGCCGGCGCTCTCCAACGGAGGGGGTGTGAAGGTGGTCAGCGACAGACGCGTCGGCTACCTCGAGGAGCTGGAGCACGAACTCGACACTCAGGGCCTCGTCGCCCGCGTCGTCAGGACCCGTTCGGGGCCGGCGTTCCTGCGGGTGGTGAACCCGGAGGCCGCGAGCCTCGCGGAGGACGTCACGTGCGCCCCGGCCCCGGAGACCACGGACCACTACTTCTGGTGGTCCTGGGGGGAGCGCATGCACCGCGTCGACGACGTGGGAGGCGCCGCGATGAAGCTGGCGCACGTCCTGCAGCCCCGGGACGCTCTGACATGACGCTCTGAGAACCCGGGCGCCCCCGAGACCGAGCGATCCCGCGAGGCCGTGGCCAGGACGGCGCGGCAGCCGCGGACCCCGCGGGACACGCTCGCCCGATCAGCCCCTCCCCGGCCGGGCCGGGACACGTCGCCAGCGGTAGTACGAACCGGTCGGAACCGTCCCCTACGATCAGGCTCGTACCCGCCGCGGGTCCACGGCGAGGTGTCCAGGCACCACTCACGACGGCCGGGGAGGGTCTGCCGCCATGTCACTCGCCGTCGAACCGTTGCTGCCGTGGGCCCAGGACGGCTCCCCCGAGGCCGCCTGCCGCGACCGGACGCCCACCGCCTCGTGCCGGCTCGTCTGGAACATCTCGCACAACACCGACTTCACCCGGTTCTACTCGACCTGGCTCGACGGTCCCCTCACCACCCTTTTCTGGATCATCGTCACCCTGGTGGCCGCGCTGATCGTGAAGAGCATCGCGCACCGCATGATCACCAAGGTCACGCTGCGGATGGCCGAGGGCACGATGTCGGAGCGGGTCAGGGAGCGTTCCCGGACGGTCTTCGAGGGCAACCCGGCCCTGCTCAACAAGCGGCGGGCCCAGCGCGCCCAGACGCTGGGCTCGGTGCTGCGCTCGATCGCGTCCGTGCTGATCATGGGGACGGCGGCGTTCAGCGTGCTCGGCTCGCTCGGCCTCAACCTCGCGCCCATCCTGGCCAGCGCGAGCGTCATCGGCGTCGCGGTCGGGTTCGGCGCGCAGAACATCGTCAAGGACCTCCTCGCCGGGCTGTTCATGCTGCTGGAGGACCAGTACGGCGTCGGCGACTACATCGATGTGGGCACCGCCAAGGGGACGGTCGAGGCCGTCACGCTGCGCGTCACCCGGATGCGCGACATGGACGGCGTCGTCTGGTACGTCCCGAACGGTGAGATCAAGAAGGTCGGGAACGAGTCGCAGAACTGGGGCCGTGCCGTCCTGGACATCCCGGTCGACATCCACGAGGAGACCGAGCGGGTCAAGGAGATTCTGCAGACCACCGCCGACACGATGGTCGCCGACGCGCCCTGGAGCGACCTCGTCCTGGAGGAGCCCGCCGTGTGGGGTGTGCAGGCGCTCGCCGGGGACGCCGTGGTCATCCGCGTCGTGCTGAAGACGGCCCCGGGCAGGCAGGGCGACGTCGCCCGCGAACTGCGCGAGCGGGTCAAGCGGGCGTTCGACGAGGCGGGCGTCACGGTCGCCACCCCCGCCCCCTGATCGATCAAGATCGGGACCGGGGCCCGCAACGGCGCGCGTCTCGCATAGGGTGGGGAAGCTATGGCTGAACAGGTGACCTTCTATGAGGCGGTCGGCGGCGAGGAGACCTTCCACCGGCTGGTGCACCGCTTCTACCAGGGTGTCGCGGACGACCCCGACCTTCGCGCCCTCTACCCCGAGGAGGACCTCGGCCCCGCCGAGGAGAGGCTGCGGCTTTTCCTGATCCAGTACTGGGGCGGCCCCAACACCTACAGTCAGCGGCGCGGGCATCCCCGGCTGCGGATGAGGCACGTGCCGTTCGTCATCGACGAGGCCCAGCGGGACGCCTGGCTCCGGCACATGCGGGTGGCGGTGGAGGATCTGGGGCTTCCCGAGCCGCTGGAGCGGCAGCTGTGGAACTACTTCACCATGGCCGCGCAAAGCTTGGTGAACGCCCCGACATAACAGGGTAGATCGGCCTGTATGACGCGAATCCCGTGGTGGCGCAACGCCGTCGTGTACGAGGTCTACGTCCGCAGCTTCGCCGACTCCGGCGGAACCGGTGAGGGCGACCTCCAGGGGATCCGCTCCCGCCTCGGGTACCTGCGCGACCTCGGCGTGGACGCGCTCTGGCTCACGCCGTTCTACACCTCCCCGCTGGCGGACGGCGGCTACGACGTCGCCGACTACCGGGACGTGGACCCGCGGTTCGGCACGCTGGACGACTTCGACGACCTCGTCGCGGACGTGCACGCGCACGGCCTGCGGCTGATCGTCGACATCGTCCCGAACCACTCGTCGGACCGGCATCCCTGGTTCCAGGAGGCGCTCGCCGCACCGCCCGGGTCATTCGAGCGTTCCCGCTACATCTTCCGCGCGGGCAGGGAAGGGGAACGTCCCGGTGAGGAGTGGCCGCCGAACGACTGGCCGTCGGCGTT
Organism: Spirillospora sp. NPDC048823; assembly: GCF_043198445.1. NCBI lineage: Bacteria > Bacillati > Actinomycetota > Actinomycetes > Streptosporangiales > Thermomonosporaceae > Spirillospora > Spirillospora sp. NPDC048823. Next base: position 164,450 of record NZ_JBICUT010000007.1, read on the forward strand.
CGGCGGCCCCGCCTGGACGCGGGTGGACGACGGCGAGTGGTACCTGCACCTCTACGCGCGCGAGCAGCCGGACTTCAACTGGCGCAACCCGGAAGTGCAGCGCGAGTTCGAGGAGATCCTGCGGTTCTGGCTCGACCGCGGCGTGGACGGCTTCCGCATCGACGTGGCGGCCGGCCTGTTCAAGGACGCGTCGTTCCGCGACCTCGGCGGGCGGGATCGCCGCGCACCGAACGGTCCCATCTACAGCCGCCCCGAAGTCCACGACGTGTACCGGCGGTGGCGGCAGATCATCGACGAGTACGACGGCGACCGCATGGCCATAGGCGAGGTGTGGACGGACGGGCCCGCCGACCTCGCGCTCTACCTGCGTCCAGACGAACTGCACCAGGTCTTCCAGTTCGACCTGCAGCTCGCCTCGTGGTCGGCCACGGCGTTCCGCGATGTGGCGACGGCCGCGATGAAGGCCGTCGCGCCCACGGGGGCCGCGCCCACCTGGGTGCTGTCCAGCCACGACTCCGTTCGTCATGTCACCCGGTACGAACAGCCGGAGAGCGTCCCCGGGATCGGCTGGGCCAGAGCCCGTGCGGCGCTGCTGATGCTCCTGGCGCTGCCGGGGTCGGCGTACGTGTACCAGGGGGAGGAACTGGGCCTGCCGGAGGTGACCGACCTGCCCGGCGAGGCCAGGCAGGACCCCATCTGGGAACGCACGAACGGGCGGCTCGCGGGACGCGACGGCTGCCGGGTCCCGCTGCCCTGGTCGGGCGACGCCGAACCGTACGGGTTCTCTCCCGGCGGCGTCCGTCCGTGGCTGCCGATGCCGGAACGCTGGGCGTCGCTGACCGCCGAGGCGCAGGCGTCCGACCCGTCCTCCATGCTGGCGTTCTACCGTGAGGCACTGGCGCTGCGCCGCCGCGTGCTGGACGGCCTGCCGGACGACGTGGAGTGGCTCGACTCCCCCGACACGGCCGTCTTCTTCCAGCGGGGCCCGCTCACCTGCACCCTCAACTGCGGAGAGAACCCGGTGCGGCTCCCGCCGGGCACCCTGCTGCTCGCCAGTACCCCGCTCTACGGCGATCTGCTCCCCGGCAACGGGTCCGCCTGGCTTAGCACCGGCTGACCCGGCGCGCGGAAACCCGGCGCGCACGCAAAACCGGGCGGGCGAAACCCCGCGCGTGGAAAACCGGTGGTCGAAACACGACGCGCGGAAACGCGGTGTGCCGGTCCGGGCGAGGGGTCAACGCACGGGCCCGGCACACCGCGAGCCTGACGGAACGGCTCGGTTCCCGCTACAGCGGCGGACGCTGGAGCTGGAGCGGGTCGTCGGCCCTCGGGCCGGACTTGAGCGTCTGCAGGCCGGCGTCGACACCCGCCCAGCGCTTGATGTCGGCGATGGACTTCGACCTCTGATCGGCGGGCAGCTTGTCGATCAGGCGGCCGCTGTGGTTCGCTCCCTCGGCGACATAGACGGCGGAGTCACGGCTGCCGCGGCCGAGGCGGAACGGCTCGGCGCCCCACGGGTCGTTCGAGCCGTACAGGAACAGCATGTGGTTCGCGTTCCCCCGCACCCAGCGGTCGATGTCGCGCATCGCACGGCCGCGGTCGAACCGCATCGGGATGTCGCGCGGGACGTAGGTGCGCGGGTGGTAGCTGTCCTCGTACCGCAGCAGGTGGCGCATGTGCTTGAACTTCGGCGACGGCCAGCCGAGCTCCGTGCCCGCCTGGTAGTAGTACGGGACGTAGGGCGTGAGGCCCTGGTCGGTGTAGAACGACAGCCCGGAGATGGAGTCGAGCGTGTCATAGATCTCGTCGTCGGAGGCGTCCACCGGCGGCAGGTCCGCGCAGTCGGACTGCAGGCTGTACTGCCAGAACGCCCACTCGTAGTCCATCACGGAGTTCTCGAACGCCCGGTCCGGGGTGCGCAGGATGTCGAACGTCCAGCCGTTCTTGCCGGCGGCGTCCGTGAAGCGCTTGAGCATCTCGGGGCGGCGCTTGAGGAACTCCCGCGCGAGCGCCTGGAGGTGGCTGCGGCATTCGGGGTCGGTGCCGACCGTCTGGAAGAACCTGTCGTAGGCGCGGTCGTCGTTGTTGCGGTAGTCGTTCGGCGCGACGTAGACGACGCTGCCGTCGACGTCACGCGGGTAGAAGCGCTTGTGGTAGACGGCCGTCATGCCGCCCTTGCTCGCGCCCGTCGAGATCCACTTCCCGTTGTAGATCCTCTTCAGCGCGCGGATGATCCGGTGCTCGTCGGTGGCGGCCTGCCAGATCGTGTCCTTGCGCCAGTCGGTCGGCTCGGGACGGGACGGGCTGAAGTAGCGGTATTCGACGGAGATCTGGTTGCCGTCGACCAGCGCGGTCGGCTCGGAGGTGAACATCACCTCCGGGGTGTGGTAGCCGCTGGTGTAGAGGACCATCGGCCGGTCGGTGGACTTGTGCTGCAGCATGATGCGCTGCTCGAACCATGGTCCTTGAGGGTCGCGATGATCGACCGGCTGCCTGTACTCGAGCCAGAACCAGCGGTGGCCGGGCAGCGTGGAGGTCTTCTCCGTCACCTCCATTCCGGGAATCGCCTTGAGCCGCTCGAGAATGTCGCCCGTCTGGACGGTGCCCGTCCGGGTCGTGCCTGCCGGGAGGGTGCCCGCCTGGGTGGTGACCGCCTGCGCCGCCGTGGCGCCGGCGCCGGTCATTCCCGCGGCGAGCAGCAGTGCCGTCGCTCCTCGTGAGACGCGCCGCATTGTGCCCCTTTCACGTGGGTTCTCCACAATCGCGTCGCGACCCTAGAGCGATACGTCAGCCGGAAACGGAGTGCTGCATCGCTTGTTATCTATCCGTGACGACTCGGTTGCCAACGGGGCAGTCAGGCGGACAACGGTCAGAAGGCACGCAACCACCGGGCGACCTCGGAGAGGGGTGCCGCCGGAGCAGGGCCGCGTCAGGCGGGGGGAGTCAGCGCGACCCCGTCGTCCCAGGGGGCCAGGCGCTCGAAAAGCCGCTCGTCATGCCAGCGCCCGTCCAGGTGAATGTGCCGGCGCGCCGTCCCCACGACCGTGAAGCCGTTGCGTTCCAGCACCTTCTGGGACGCGGAGTTGTCCACCCTCGTGAACGCCTCGACACGGTGCAGCCGGAGCGCACCGAACGCCACGTCCAGCGCCAGCCGCAGCGCCTCGGTCGCGACACCGTGTCCCGCGTGCTCGCGCGCCACCCAGTACCCGACGAAACAGCACTGCAGAGGCCCGCGCAGAACATTGTTGAGCGTGATCCGCCCGGCGATCTCACCGTCGGCCAGGATGACGCCCGGCCACATCTCCTCCGTCGCATACGCCTCGACCAGGTCATGCAGATTGTCGAGCTGGCCTTCGACGGTGTAGTAGGAGTCGTCGCGCTCCGGCTCCCAGGGGCGCAGGTAATCGCGGTTCGCCTCGTAGAGCGCGGCGAGTTCCTCAGCGTCCGCCATCTGGACGACCCGCAGCCGCACCCCGGGATGGGCACGGTCCAGCGGGGCGGACGGCCCCGCGAGCGCCGTCATGCCGAGGGCGCCACATAGCGCCCGATGAACTCCCGCTCCTCCGGGGTGAAGCGGCGCAGCCGGTTCGACTCCACATCGAACGCGACGAGCGTCGAGGTCGCCTCCGCGTAGACGTTCTCGTCGTCCCGCACCTCGTAGGCCAGCTTGAACGAGGCCGCGCGCGCCTCGGTCACCCACGTCTCCACCCGGATCGGGTAGACGGTCGGCAGCAGCGGCGTCCGGTAGTCGATCTCATGCCGCGAGATCACCATGCCGCGGACGGGCTCGTCCCCCTTGCGCACCGGGTCGCCGTGGAACATCTCCAGCCGCGCGTCCTCCAGGTAGCCGAGGAACTTCACGTTGTTCACATGGCCTTGGGAGTCGATGTCACCGAACCGGATGTTGAACTCGTAGACGTGCCGGTATTCGGCCGCGGGCAGGTCGGTCTGCTGCATGTCCTCGCCTGGGGGTACGGGGGAAAACCGGATCCGGCTCGATGTTACCCGCAGTAGGTTTCCGCCCCGCCGGGGTCCCCCGGCCGCCCCCGGGCCCCCGGGCGCCCCCCGAACGCTCCCGTCAGCCGCGCACGAGACACGGGCGTTTCGGGTCGAACGTCCAGCCGGGGACCAGGTACTCCATCGCGGCGGCGTCGTCGCGGTCCCCCAGCCCGTGCTCGACGTAGAGCCGGTGCGCGGCCTCGATCCGCTCCTCGTCGACGTCGATGCCCAGGCCGGGCGCCTCGGGCAGCGCGATCCGCCCGTCCACGATGCGCAGCGGATCCCTGGTGAGGCGCTGGCCGTCCTGCCAGATCCAGTGCGTGTCGATCGCGGTGATCTCGCCCGGGGCGGCCGCGGCGACGTGGGTGAACATCGCCAGCGACACGTCGAAATGGTTGTTGGAGTGCGAGCCCCAGGTCAGGCCCCACGCCTGGCACAGCTGCGCCACCCGCACCGAGCCGCGCATCGTCCAGAAGTGCGGGTCGGCGAGCGGGATGTCCACCGCGTCCAGCCGGATCGCGTGGCCGAGTTCCCGCCAGTCGATCGCGATCATGTTGGTGGCGGTGCGCAGGCCGGTGGCGCGGCGGAACTCCGCCATCGTCTCGCGTCCCGAGTAGCCGAGTTCGGCGCCGCACGGGTCCTCGGCGTAGGCGAGGACGCCCTTGAGCTCGTTGCCCAGGCGGACGGCCTCGTCCAGGGACCACGCGCCGTTCGGGTCCAGGTTGATCCGGGCGCCGGGGAAGCGCGCGGCCAGCGCGCGTACGGCGTCTGCCTCCTCGTCGCCCCTGAGCACGCCGCCTTTGAGCTTGAAGTCGGCGAACCCGTACCGCTCCTGCGCCGCCTCCGCCTGCCGGACGATCGCGTCCGGCGTCATGGTCTCCTCGCGCCGGACCCGGAACCAGCCGTCCGCGCCCTCCGGCGGCGGCTCGTACGGAAGGCCGGTCTTGCGGCGGTCGCCGATGTAGAACAGGTAGCCGAGCATCGGGATCGCCCGCCGCTGGACGCCGTCGCCGAGCAGCGCGGCCACCGGGACGCCGAGGAACCGCCCCATCAGGTCCAGCAGTGCCGACTCGATCGCGGTCAGCGCGTGGACGGTGATCCTGGTGTCATGCGTCAGCGGTCCGCGCCCGCCCGCGTCCAGGTGGCCGAACGTGCCGCGGATCGCGTTCAGGATCTCGTCGGACCGTCCGATGGGCCTGCCGACGATCAGTTCACGCGCGTCCTCCAGCGTCCGCCGGATGCCCTCGCCGCCCGGCACCTCGCCGACACCGGTGCCGCCGGACGAGTCGGTGAGCAGCAGCAGGTTCCGCGTGAAGAACGGCCCGTGCGCGCCGCCAAGATTGAGGAGCATGCTGTCGTGTCCCGCGACGGGGACGACGCGCATCCCGGTGACGACCGGCGTGCTCATCGCTGCGCCCCCTGGTAGGCGATCGGACGCTGGAACCGCTCGACGGCCAGGCTCCCCACGGACGTCGTCCGCGAGTCGGACGTCGCCGGGAACGGGCCGCCGTGGACCATCGCATGCCCCACTCTCACCCCGGTGGGCCAGCCGTCCCACACGATCCTTCCGGCCAGGCGCTCCAGGACGGGCAGCAGCCGCGCCGCGGCGTCCCGGTCGCCGGGACCGGCGTGGATCGTCGCGGTCAGCTGCCCCTCCAGGCCGCGCGCCAGCTCCCGCACCTGGTCGAGGTCCGCGCATCGGACGACCAGCGAGCACGCGCCGAAAACCTCCTCCTGGAGGTCGGGACCGAAGTGCTCGGCGTCCACCGCGGCGAGCGCCGCCGCGCCCCCCACGGCCGCCTCGGGTTCCCGTCCACGTGCGAGGATCTCCACGCCCGGACGCCGTTCGAGCCGCGCCACACCGTCGGCGTAGGCGCGCGCGATGCCCGGGGTCAGCATGGGCGCGCCCGGGGTGCCGGCGATCGCCTTCGCGGCCGCGTCCAGGAACGCGTCCAGCTCCGGGCCCCTGACCGCGAAGACCAGCCCGGGATTCGTGCAGAACTGGCCCGCCCCGAGCGTCACGGAACCGACGAACGCGTCGGCCAGCTCGCCGCCACGCGCCGCGAGGACCTCGGGCAGCAGGAACACCGGGTTGACGCTGCTCATCTCCGCGTACACCGGGATCGGCCCGGGCCGGTTCGCCGCCGCCTTCGCGATCGCCAGGCCCGCCGCCCGCGACCCGGTGAACCCGACGGCCTGGACGCGCGGGTCCGTGACGAGCGCGATGCCGAGCGTCGGACCGTCCCCGTAGAGCATCGAGAACACGCCCTCGGGGAGGCCCGCCTCCCGGACGGACTCCGACACGGCCCGGCCGACCAGCTCGCACGTCCCGGGGTGGGCGTCATGCGCCTTCACGATCACCGGGCAGCCCGCCGCGAGCGCCGACGCCGTGTCCCCGCCCGCCACCGAGAACGCCAGCGGGAAGTTGCTCGCCCCGAACACCGCCACCGGGCCCAGCGGCACCTTCCCCTGCCGGATCTCCGGCCCGGCGTCACCGGCGGGATCGACGCTCACGAATGAATCACCAGCGGCGCGGAGGCCGGTGGCGAAGAGCCGGAGCTGGCCGGTGGTGCGGGCGACCTCGCCGGTCACGCGCGGGACGGGGAGCCCGGTCTCCGACGTGGCGCGGGCCACGAGATCGTCGGTGAGTTCGTCCAGCCTGCCTGCGATCGATTCGAGGAACGCGGCGCGGCGCTCGGGGGACGTCGCGCGGTAGACGTCGAAGGCCTCGTCGGCCAAAGCGCAGGCACGGTCCACCTCGGCCTCGCCGCCGTAGCGGTACTCCGGGTCGAGACGTTCACCGGTGCGGGGATCCACGGCACTGATCGCCGCGCCCGTCCCGGCGACGCGCTCGAAGCCGATCACCATGTGTCCGGTGAGCTGCGCCATCGTCCGTCCTCCTCGGTCAGGCGGGGTGGGTCAACCCGGACGATAGGAGACGGAATCGATACCTGTCCAACACGAAATACGCATCGTTCGATGCACGCCTTGTATCACTCGGCTACGGGCGCGAACACGGACGGCCGCGCGGTCGATCGAGGACCGCGCGGCCGTCCGGGAACCCGTTCAGAGGATCAGGATCAGCGGGTGAGCTTGCGGTGCGTCACCCGGTGCGGACGGGCGGCGTCGGCGCCCAGCCGCTCGATCTTGTTCTTCTCGTAGTCGGCGAAGTTGCCCTCGAACCAGAACCAGTTCGAGCCCTCTTCCCACGCGAGGATGTGCGTGGCGATGCGGTCCAGGAACCACCGGTCGTGCGAGGTGATCACGGCGCAGCCGGGGAACTCCAGGAGGGCGTTCTCCAGGCTGGACAGCGTCTCGGTGTCCAGGTCGTTCGTCGGCTCGTCCAGCAGCAGCACGTTGCCGCCCAGCTTGAGGGTGAGCGCCAGGTTGAGGCGGTTGCGCTCGCCGCCGGACAGGACGCCCGCCGGCTTCTGCTGGTCGGGGCCCTTGAACCCGAACGCCGCGACATAGGCGCGGGACGGCATCTCGACCTGCCCGACGTTGATGTGGTCGAGGCCGTCGGACACGACCTGCCACACCGACTTCTTGGGATCGATGCCGCCGCGGCCCTGGTCGACGTAGGAGACCTTGACGGTTTCGCCGACGCGCAGTTCCCCCGCGTCCGGCTGCTCCTCACCGACGATCATGCGGAACAGGGTGGTCTTGCCGACGCCGTTCGGGCCGATGACGCCGACGATGCCGTTCGGAGGCAGGTTGAACGACAGGTCGTCCATCAGCAGCCGGTCGTCGAAGCCCTTCGTCAGCTTCTCCGCGACGATCACCGTGGTGCCCAGCCGCGGACCCGGCGGAATCTGGATCTCCTCGAAGTCCAGCTTGCGGAACTTGGAGGCCTCGGCGGCCATCTCCTCGTACCGCTCCAGGCGCGCCTTGCTCTTGGTCTGCCGCGCCTTCGGGTTCGACCTGACCCACTCCAGCTCGTCCTCAAGGCGCTTCTTGCGCTTGGCGTCCTTGTTGCCCTCGACCTTCAGCCGGTCGGCCTTCTTCTCCAGGTAGACGGAGTAGTTGCCCTCGTACGGGTAGCAGCGGCCCCGGTCCAGCTCCAGGATCCAGGTGGCCACGTTGTCGAGGAAGTACCGGTCGTGGGTGACGGCCAGGACGGTGCCCTCGTACTTGGCGAGGAACTGCTCCAGCCACTGCACGCTCTCCGCGTCCAGGTGGTTGGTCGGCTCGTCCAGCAGCAGCAGGTCGGGGGCCTCGAGCAGGAGCTTGCACAACGCGACGCGCCGGCGCTCACCACCCGACAGTGTCGTCACCTCGGCGTCGCCCGGTGGGCAGCGCAGCGCGTCCATCGCCTGCTCGAGCTGGCTGTCGAGGTCCCACGCGTTGCGGTGGTCGAGCTTGTCCTGGAGCTTGCCCATCTCCTCCATCAGCTCGTCGGAGTAGTCCGTCGCCATCTTCTCGGCGATCTCGTTGAACCGGTCGAGCATCGCCTTCGTCTCGGCGACGCCCTCCTCCACGTTCCCGAGGACGGTCTTCTCCTCGTTCAGCGGAGGCTCCTGCTGCAGCATGCCGACGGTGAACCCGGGCATGAGGCGCGCGTCGCCGTTGGACGGCTGCTCCAGACCGGCCATCATGCGCAGCAGCGTCGACTTACCGGTGCCGTTCGGCCCCAGGACGCCGATCTTGGCACCCGGAAGGAAGTGCAGGGTGACGTCGTCCAGGACGACCTTGTCGCCATGTGCCTTGCGCACACGCTGCATCGTGTAGATGTACTCGGCCATATCGTCCAGCCTAGAGGGTCACGGGCACCGCTTCGTCGCCCCAGCCCGACGCCGCGCACCCGCCCGCCCGGCCGCCGGGGCGGTGCGGTCAGCCGGGTGCTTTGGGGCCGTCGAGCGCGGGGAGACAGACGCGGTCGCGGCCGGACGACTTGGCCCGGTAGAGCGCCAGGTCGGCGGACGCCAGAAGCTCCAGGAGGTCCTGGCCGTGCGTGCGGAACAGCGCGACGCCCACGGACACCGTGACCGTCACCGTCCCCTCCTCGGCGGGGACCGCGAGCCGGCGGACACGGCCGCGCAGACGCTCGGCGACCCGGCACGCCTCGACGGTGTCGGCGCCCGGCAGGAGCACGACGAACTCCTCGCCGCCGAACCTGCCGACCACGTCGTAGTCGCGCAGCTGGTGGCACAGCGTGCTCGCCACGCCCACCAGCACCTGGTCGCCCATCAGGTGCCCGTGGGTGTCGTTGACCCGTTTGAAGTGGTCGATGTCGATCAGCAGCAGAGCCACGGCGTCATGCGTGCGCTGCGCCCGGGACAACTCGGTGTCGGCCTCCCGCTGCCAGGCCGCCGCGTTGAGCAGGCCCGTCTTGGCGTCCGTCCGCGCCGCCGCCTGCAACTGCTGGTGCATCAGGCTGCGTTGCAGCAGCATCACCGGTGGCAGCGCCAGGAGAAGCAGCCCCAGCGACAGCGCGCTCGTGATCGCCACGATGGTGCCCACGCACAGCTCCACCACGTCCAGGAGCAGGCTCTCCCGCGTCCACAGGACGTCCCGCCAGCGGCTCTCGGGGTTGGCCGCGTGCGCTGCGACCGCGACGATCGCGGTGTTCACCACGGTGAACAGCGCCGCGCACCCCACGGCCGCCGGAATGCCCGGGTACGCCTCGACGACCCACTGCGGCGCCCCCTCCAGCGGCTCGGGCACCACCAGGTGGAACACCATGGACGCGCACGCCCCGGCGATGCCGAACGCGGCGGAGACCAGCGCCCGCCGGTAGATCAGTGTGCGGCGCACCCGGAACTGGAGCAGCGCCTGCAGCGGTATCGGCATCAGCAGCGAGTACACCGGGGGCAGCAGCAGCGCGACCGGCAGCCACCACGCCGACAGCAGGTCGCGCGCGACGCCGGCCGGCATGCCGAGCCGCCGGGACGCCTCGATGCACACCGCCCCGCACGCCAGCAGCGCCGCGAACGTCGCGGCGTCGCCGACCCGGAACGGCGTCTCGAACAGCCCCGCGACGGTGAGCCCCAGATGGGCGGCCACGAGCACCGGCACATAGATCACGAGCAGGGACGGACGCCCCAGTCGCGCCCGTCGCCTTGGCCGGTGGGCCAGCTCACCACCGCGGTCCTCGGCGGACGACTGCACTGCCGTCATCCTTCCCCCTTACGCGCATCACCTTCCGTAACACGATAGTTGCAACGTGTGCGGAAGGGGCGTGAAACAGGTACGTTCGGGAACGCATATGCGGGTGGCCGTTCAGACCACCGGCATCAGGGGTCCGCGGATTCGCGGCCCCGGGCACATCCTGGGGGGGATACGACCATGCGCGGCATTTCCTGGATCTGACGCCGCACACCCCGACGGTGCGGGGGCGCCGACCGGCAGCGACCCGATGCCGGCCACGCCCCCGCTCCCAAGAGCCCAGGACCCCAGGCAGAGCCACGCAGGCGACCACTGTTCCCACCCGGACACACGCCGACGCCATCGCCGAACGCGCGCACCCGAACCGCCGGGAGTGACCGTCAGGCGGCCTTGGGTTCCTTGTCCTCTTCCGCAGGAGCCGCCAATGCCCATTCGTCGGCGGCGTCGCGGGCCAGTTGGCGGTCCTCTTCGCTGAGGGGGCCGCCGCGCTGGACGGGGCGGAAGTCGGCGGTGCCGCGCAGGAGGTCGGGGCCGAGGGTGGAGGCCTCGATCTCGGCGGAGAACCGCCACTGGCCGTCGCGCTCGTACTGGCGGATGCGCAGGCGGCCCGTGACCAGGACCGGGGTACCGCGCGGGAACTCGGACGCGTTGACGTTGTCGGCGAGGCTCCGCCAGCAGTTGACGGTCAGGAACAGCGTCTCCACGTCCTGCCATTGGCCGGCCTGCCGGTCGTAGCGGCGGGGCGTGCAGCCGACCCTCAGCGAGAGGAACGGGGTTCCGTTGGGCGTCATGGTGTAGCGGGGCTCGGCGGCGACCCAGCCGGTGATGGTGATGTGCGCCTCGTTCACTGCGTCCTCCGTCGTCTCACGTACGGGTCCGTTCCGCGTACAGGTCAACGGTGGCGCAGCGGGCGCGGGCGGGAGGAGCGGCCGCGGAATTGTGGATAACCCGGCGTGGGCCGGTCAGCGTCGGCCGAGGGCCACGTCCACGTTCTCGCGGAAACGGGCGTAGACCTGAAGGTCGTCCTCGATGGGCCCGATCACCTTCTGGTACGCGACGCGCTCGATGCCCACGCGCATGTGGTGCTCCATCCTGTCGCCGTGCTTGGCCGACGACAGGGCCACCAGGTTGCGGCAGGCGGACGCGGTGAGCCAGCCCATGCCGAGCGTGCACACGACCAGGACGGCGACGTACGGGATGAGGCCCGCCTCTCCGATGAGGCCCGGGTTGTCGCCGCCGAGGCCGAGCAGGCCGTAGGCGACGAGGAAGCCGATCCACACGATGCTGAGGGCCGCGACCAGAACGAGGAAGTACTGCCAGGTCTTGACCAGCCACCACCAGCGGGGCACCACGTTGAACGTGGGCAGGGCGTCCTTGAGGGATTCGCCCAGGCCCTCCGGGATCTCCGTGGCGTGCGCGCGGGCGGCGGCGCGGACGGAGCGTCCCCAGTGGGTGGGCAGTTCCTGGGACAGGCCCTCGGTGACGTTCTGGAGCGCGTTGTCCACATCGCCCTGCTGGGCGCCGATCGGGCCGGTGAAGGCGTTGCGGAGTTCCTCGCGCAGTTCGGTGAGGCGCATCCGGCGCAGCGGGTCGGAGCGCAGCCGCGCGACGATGGCGGCGACGGGCCAGCCGACGAAGTCGGCGGCGCGCAGTTCGTAGGCGCTCTCCATGGCCTCCGCGACCGCGGGCGCGCCGGCGGCGTCGGTGAAGGCCTGGACGAGGTCGGCGCGGCGGCCGTCGTCGACGGTGGTGGGCGGCTCGGTGGTGAAGCGGTAGTCGTCGAACCGCTCGGCGACCCTGTCGACGTCGGCGGACAGGCGCTCGGTGCGCGCGCGGCGGGCGGCGACGGTGTCGACGAGGACGTCGCGGAAGCCGTAGGTTCCGTCCTCGGCGACCGCGGAGGTGGTCACGATGCGCGGGTCGGCGAGGCCCTCGGCCTCCAGCAGGCGGCGCAGGTCGGCGACGCAGTCGTCGATCTCGTGCGGGGTGAGCCGGTCGACCTGGTTGAGGACGACGAGGGTGACGCCGGTGTGCCGTGCGAACGGGACGATGTAGTTGCGGTGCAGGGCCGCGTCGGCGTACTTCTGCGGGTCGACGACCCAGACGAGCAGGTCGGCGATGGTGACGAAGCGGTCGACCTCCGCGCGGTGCATCGCCTGGATGGAGTCGTGGTCGGGCAGGTCGATGAGGACGAGGCCCTGAAGGGAACTGTCGGCGCGCTCCAGGTCGAGGGCGCTGGCGCGGGCGTAGCGGTGCCGCTTGTCGACGGCCAGCCAGTCGAGCAGGGGGCCCGCGCCGTCCAGCCCCCAGACGCACGCGTGGGCCTGGGACGTCATGGGGCGGCGCATCCCGGTCGGCGACAGTTCGAGCCCGCAGATGGCGTTGAACAGGGACGACTTGCCGCTGCCGGTGCCGCCGGCGAGGGTGACGACGGTGTGCTCGCCGGACAGCCGCAGCCGCTGCCCGGCCCGGTCCAGCAGCGCGGCGGCGTCGTCCAGGACGGGCTGGTCGAGCCGGCCGATGCCGGCGTGGACGAGGCGGTCGAGCCCGTTGAGCCGGTCGGTCAGCCCGGGCGGGCCGGCGGGTTCGCCGGCGCCGTTCATGTCCGGGGCCGCGATCGGGAACCCGCCGGTGCCGGCCGGCGAGTTCGCGGGGAGGGCCGAGGTTGTCATCGGGCGACCTCGAGGTTGTAGGTGGCCTGGTACAGCTGGACGGGGACGGTCTCGTCGGGGATGCCGGCGGAGTCGAGCACCTGCCCGAACCGGATGGCCTCCTCGTCGAACAGCATCCCGATGCGGCTGCGCAGGTCGGCGCGGGCCTTGGCGCCCATGCCGCGCAGCGACTCGGCGCCGAACAGCGCCTTGAGCAGCCGCTGCGGGACGGCGCTGTTGCCGCCCTCGACGGCCACGTCGGACGTGCCGTACCCGAGCAGGCCGATCGTCAGGACGAGGGAGACCGCCTCGGTGTCGAACGAGACCAGCTTCGCGACCGAGCGCTTGGTGACGCCCTCGGTGCGGATCAGCTCCTGGACGTGGTCCTGCCAGGAGCTGACGGCCCGGGTGACGCGGCGCGACAGCTCCGGGGAGACGTGCCCGAGGTCGGCGCCGGCCCCGGCGATGACCTGGCGTCCGGACGGGTGGTCGCGCCAGCGGGCGACGACCTGTTCGGCGCCGTGCTCGGCGGACGCCATGATCAGTGATTCGAGGCTGCTGCGCAGCGCCGCCTTGAGGGCGCGGACGCGGGCGGGGCTGCGGCGGTTGCGCCGGCCGGCGGAGCGGCCGCGGCGACCGCGCTGGACGTGCAGGGAGCGCAGCAGGTCGCCGGTGCCGGCGAAGTCCTGCCAGCGGGCGAGCACCTCGCCGCGCAGGAGGGAGCCGTTGCGGGTGGCCTCGTCCAGTTCGGCGAGGGCGGTGCCGTAGCCGGCCTCGACCTCCCCGGCCAGCTCGGTGCGCTGCTCGACCTGCGCCTCGACCTGCCGGGCGAGTTCGGGGACGCGGGTGCGGAAGCTGTCCAGGACGGCGGCGAGGGTGTCGCTGATGACGATCTCGCGGTCCTCGGCGTCCTCGGCGACGCCGGTGAGCCAGGCGCGGATGTCCTCGACGGTCTCCTCGGGGAGGCGGCTCTCCTCGATGCGCGTCTCGGGGATGGTGAAGCGGCGGGCGTCGCCGACCTCGTGCTCGTCCAGCATCTCGCCGAAGTGCTCGACGATCTCGGCGCCCTGCGGCCCGGCGCCCTGCGGGACGCGCGACAGCACGACGCCGATGGTGGCGCCGTTCTCCTTGGCGCGCTGGAGCATCTGCCACACCTGGGCGTCGGCGTAGCGCGCCGCGGTGGTGACGCACAGCCACAGGTCGGCGGCGGACATCAGCTTGGTCGCGAACTCGTAGTGGTCCTCGAAGACCGAGTCGAAGTCGGGGCTGTCGAGCAGCGCGAGGCCGGACGGGAGGACGTCGCTGGCGATGATGACCAACTGGTCACCCGCGATGGCGTCGGGCGCCGGGCCGCGGACCCGTCCCATACCGGGCAGCAGCGGCCCCTCCATGAACCACTTCACGTGATCGGGGTGGCACACGAGGATGGGGCTGCTGGTGGTGGGACGCAGCACGCCGGTGGCGCTCACGCGGTCGCCGACGAGCGTGTTGACCAGCGTGGACTTGCCCGCTCCGGTCGACCCGCCGAGCACCACGAGCATCGGCGCGCCGGCGGCCTGGATGCGCGGGAGAACGTAGTCCTCCAGCTGGCCGCGCAGCTCGTCGCGGGCCTCGCGGGCCTCCTCGACGCCCGGGACGTCCAGCAGGAAGTCGAAGGCGCCGAGCTGTTCGCGGAGGCTGGTCAGCGCCCGGGTCAGCTCGCCCTGGCGCACCGTCCCGCCGCCGGGCCTGGCGGCCCGCAGGCCGCGCTTCGGCTTGGCGTCCCCGGCGGCGGTCTCCGGGCCGGCCCGCGTCTCGTCGTCGGCGCCCTTCCCGGACGTCCCCTTCTTCGGCTTCTCCTTGTCGCGCACCTCGTCCTTTTCGCGCGCACGTCGCCCGCGCGCCTCTTCGTCGGGCGCGGCGTCCTCGCCGGGGACCGCGGAGTCCTCGATTCCGCGTCCCGGACCGGCGCCGGCCTCCTCGTCGTGGACCGCGCTTCGCTCTGCCGGGGGTGTCACGGATCCCGTCCCATGTCCGCTCGAATCATGTCGATCTCTCGTGCCACGTTCACCACGTCGCCCACGACCACGATCGCCGGCGGCCGGACTTCACCGGCGGCCATCGCGTCGGCCACCGTACCCAGGGTCGCCGTCAGCGACCTCTGGCCGGGGAGGGTGCCGTCCTGGATCACGGCGACCGGCGTGTCGGACGATCGACCATAGCGCATGAGGGCCGATGCGATGGGCTTCATCCGCTCCACCGCCATGAGCAGGACGATGGTGCCGTTCGTGCGTCCCAGCGCCTCCCAGTCGACGGTCGAGGCCTCATGCCCGGGGGGGACGTGCGCCGAGACCACGTGGAACTCCTGCGCGACGCCCCGGTGGGTGACCGGGATGCCGGCCGCGGACGGGACGGCGACGGCGCTGGTGATGCCGGGAACGACCATGACCGGGACGCCGTGGCGGGCGCAGTGCAGGGCCTCCTCGCCGCCGCGCCCGAACACGAACGGGTCCCCGCCCTTGAGGCGCACGACGAACCGTCCCTCGCGCGCGTGCTCGACCAGGTGTCCGTTGATGATGTCCTGGGTGACCGTCCGCCCGTAGGGGATCTTGGCCGCGTCGATCACCTCGACGTCGGTGGCCAGCTCGTCCAGCAGCCCGCCGGGGGCGAGGCGGTCGGTGACGACGACGTCGGCCATCGCGAGGAGCTGCCGGCCGCGGACGGTGATCAGGCCGGGGTCGCCGGGGCCGCCGCCGACGAGGGCGACTCCGGCGGGCTTGCGCCGGGAGTGCCGCGATTCCAGGGCCCCGTCGCGCAGCCCGGCCACCACCGCGTCGCGGATGCCCGCGGCGCGCCGGGGGTCGCCGCCGAGCAGGACGCCGACGGTCGCGTCGCCCGCGTGCCCGCTCGCGGGCGTCCAGGCGGGCGAGGACTCGGCGTCGTCGGCGCGGACGGCCCAGATGCGCGCGGAGTCCGCCTCCGCGACCACGTCGCCGTTGACCTTCGCGTCGTCGGTGACGGCCTGCACCAGCCAGGCCCCGGCGCAGTCGCCGCGCTCGTACGGGCGCCGGTGCCAGGTGATCTTCCCGCGCTCGGCCAGGCCCTCCAGGGAGGCGGTGACCTCGGGTGAGACCAGCACGACCGAGGCGCCCGCGTCCAGGAGGGCGGGCACACGGCGCTGGGCGACCCGTCCTCCGCCGACGACGAGGACGCGTCGCCCGCCGAGTCGCAGGCCTAGCAGGTACGGGGGCACGTGGGTGAGTCTCTCGATCGGATGTGCGGAGCAGCTTGCGGACGCCGGTTACGGACACGTGTCTTCGTCGAACAAAGGTACTCGGGTTCACCAGTGCATGGAGAGTGCCTCAGCCCGTTCGATAGCCGAGCGTGACTCATTCCGTGATCTTTTGGTGACGACGTCCGGCGTCCTTGCCGCTGACTCCGGCCGAGTCGAACGTGGCGACCTCGTGCAGCACCCGCACCGCGCCCTGGACCAGCGGCAACGCCAGCAGCGCGCCGGTCCCCTCGCCGAGCCGCAGTTCCAGGTCGACGAGCGGGCGCAGGCCCAGCGCGTCGATGGCGGCGGTGTGGCCGGGCTCGGCCGAGCGGTGTCCCGCGACGCACGCCCCGGCGGCCCGGGGGCACATCGCGGCGGCGACCAGGGCGGCGGCCCCGGCGATCACCCCGTCGAGGACGACCGGGACGCGCAGCGACGCCGCGCCGAGGATGAACCCGGCGATCGCGGCGTGCTCCAGCCCTCCGACCGCGGCGAGGACCTCCATGGGGTCGGCGCCGTCTCCGGCGGGCAGGCCGTGCAGGTCCAGGGCCGTCCGGACGACCTCGACCTTGCGGGCGTGGGTGGCGTCGTCGATGCCGGTGCCGCGGCCGGTGACCCGCTCCGGCGGCAGGCCGGTGAACGCGGCGACCAGCGCGGCGGACGCGGTGGTGTTGGCGATGCCCATGTCACCGGTGATCAGGCACCCGGCGCCGGAGGCGGCCAGGTCTCGCGCCACGCCGATGCCGGTCGCCACGGCGCGGCGGGCCTCGTCGGCGGTCATCGCGGGCCCGCGCGTCAGGTCGGCCGTGCCGGGCGCGATCTTGCGGAGGAGCAGCCCGGGTGCCGCGTCGAGGGCGGCGGCCACGCCGATGTCGACGACGGTGACCTCGGCGCCGACCTGGGCGGCGAACGCGTTGACCACGGCGCCGCCCGCCAGGAAGTTGGCCACCATCTGCGCGGTGACCTCCTGCGGCCACGGGGTGACGCCCTGGGCGTGGACGCCGTGGTCGGCGGCGAAAACGGCGACCGCGGCGGGTTCGGGCATCGGCGGCGGGCACTGCCCGGTCAGCCCGGCGAGCCTGACCGACACCTCCTCCAGGACGCCGAGTGACCCGGGCGGCTTGGTGAGACGGGCCTGATGGTCGCGGGCGTCCCGCATGGCGGTCTCGTCCAGCGGCGCGATGGAGGCGATGGTCTGCTCGATCAGGTTCACGGTGTCCTTTCTGGGGCGGCCCTTGCTCAGATGCCCAGTTCGCCGAGCACTTCTAGCAAGGCGTCATTGGACGGCCGGTCGCGTACGGCGATGCGTAGCCAGTCGGGGCCCAGCCCTGGGAATGTGTCGCCTCGCCTGACGGCGTAGCCACGCTGCCTCAGCAGGGCCCTGATACCGAGGGCGTCGGGCACGCTCAGGCACAGGAACGACGCTCGCGCCTCGGGTACGACGTAGAGGCCGCGCGTGCTCAGTTCCGCCGCGAGCCTGTCGCGTTCGGCGCCGAGTTCGGCGGCCCACGCTTCGGCTTCGGCGACCGCCTCCGGTGTGGAGCACGCCTCGACGGCGACGAGCGCGGGCGTGGACACGGCCCAGAGCGGCTGCGCTTCGGTGAGCCGTCCCACCAGGTGGGGATCGGCCAGGACGTACCCGGCGCGCAGCCCGGCGAGCCCCCATGTCTTGGTCAGGGAGCGGATGACCACGACCCCGGTGGGCAGCCGGGAGGCCAGGGACTCCGGTTCGCCGGGGACGCAGTCCATGAACGCCTCGTCGACCACGACCGTCCGGCCGGGTCTGGCCAGCGCGGCGACGGCGTCCGCCGGGTGCAGGACGGAGGTGGGATTGGTCGGGTTGCCGATCACGACGAGGTCCGCGTCGTCGGGGATCAACGGCTGTTGCCGGGGGGTCTGGGGGGTCGTCCCCCCAGAAGTGAACGGCTCTTGCCGGGGGGTCTGGGGGGTCGTCCCCCCAGAAGTGAACGGCTCTTGCCGGGGGGTCTGGGGGGTCGTCCCGCCGGAAAGGGAGACGGGGTCGAGGGTGAAGTCCTTGGTGAGGATCACCCGCTCCACGGCGTGCCCGGCGGCCCTCAGCGCGGCCTCGGGCTCGGTGAACTGCGGATGCACGACCACCGCCCTGCGCGGCGCGAGAACCCGCGCGAGCAGGACGAACGCCTCCGCGGCGCCGGCGGTGAGCAGGACCTCGCCGGCGGACCTGCCGTGCCGCCTCGCGACCGCCCGGCGGGCCGGACGCGGGTCGGGGTAGGCGGCCAGGTCCGCGATGGACGCCCGGAGCCGCTCGGCCAGCCACTCCGGGGGCATGCCGGTCCGGACGTTCACGGCGAAGTCGGCGAGCCCGCCGCCGACCTCCGCGTCCCCGTGATGGCGCAGGTCGACCTCGTCCGACTCGAAGGGGGGCGCGGTCACAGGAACCCCGCCTCGTCGTCCAGGTACAGCAGCGCGTTGACGGCTGCCGCGGCGGCCACGGAACCGCCCTTCTCCGAGACGTTGCTGAGCTGCGGCAGCCCGCTTGCGCGCAGCGCGTCCTTGGCCTCGCAGGCGCCGACGAAGCCCACCGGCATCCCGATGACCAGCGCCGGGCTCACCCGGCGGGCGATGATCTCGGAGATCGCCTCCGGGGAGGAGCCGACCACCCAGACCGCGCCCGGGCCCACGTCGGCGTACGACAGCCGGACCGCGGCGGCCGACCGGGTGATGCCCGCGGCGCGCGCCATCCGGGCGGCCGCCGGGTCGGCGGCGTGGCAGACCGTGTCCCGGGCGGTGATCCCGGCCGCGACCATCCCCTCGTCGGTGACGATCGGCGCGCCGTCGCGCAGCGCGGCCCAGCCCTGCCGGAGGTACTCCTCCCTGGTGACCAGGTCCACCGCGTACTCCAGGTCGGCAGTCGCGTGGATCACCCGCTCGGTCACGGCCCGCCACAGCGGCGGCATGGGGGACAGGTCGACGCGGGACCGCAGGATCTCATACGACCGGACTTCGATCGGGTGGGGTTGACGGACGGTCAACTGCGCCTCCTGCTTCGCTTCCAGGACGGGACAAGGGTTTCACGGCTTGCGGGGGGTCACGCCCCTGGGCCGGATCCGTCCAGGTCGTCCGGCTCGCCGGGAAGGGCGGGGATGGTCTCGATGGGCCGGGAGGTACGGGACGTCCGCCGTCCGGGGACAGGGGTGTCCCGCACGCCCCAGACGACGATCACCGGGTCCCCGGCCGGCCCGGACGGGTTCAGCGGGGTCGCCTGGAGCCGGACGGCGTCGGCCGTGAAGCCCTGCTCGGCCAGGACGTCCAGCGTCTTCTGGGCTTCGTCGGCGGCGGCGACGGCGACGAGGCGGGCGGGCTTGAGGCCGGCGCAGACGCGGACGGCTTCCGGTCCGCCGCGTCCGGTGAGGCCGGGCCCGATGAACACGGCGTCGGGCCTGGGCAGGTGACCGGCGGTGGACCGCACGTCCCCGGACGCCATCGCCACCTTGACGCCGTGCAGCCGGACGTTCTCCCGGATCCGCTCACATGCCGCATGGTCGCGGTCGACGGCGACCACGGCCGCGCCGAAGCGCGCGCATTCGATTCCCACGGAGCCGTCACCGGACTCCACGTCCCACACCATGTCGCCGACTCTCGGGCCGAGCTTGGCCAGGACGAAAGCCCGGACGTCCGGCGGCGGCCCCGGCCCGTCGCCGAATGCGTCCGCGGGCAGCGCCCATCCGGCGGGGGCCGGAGCGGGCCCCGAGATCCAGCTCGTTTCACCCAGTGCGTGACGGTTGTCCAGGACGAGCACCACGACCGGGTCGTTCCAGGGACGAGTGGTGGCCTCAGCCGGCCGGACGTAGACGACGCGCTCCCCGGGCCCGTCCAGGTCCTCGCAGACCACGAACGAACGCGGCGTCACGGGGAACAGCGCGCGCGCCAGTTCCGCCGGTCCCGCGCCAGGCCCGGTCAGTACCGCGACCTTGGGGTGGGCTCGGCACGCGTTCACGGCCTGCCGCAGGTGCCCGTCCCGGGCCGAGACGACCAGCGCGTCGTCCCAGGGCAGCCCCGCATGGGAGAAAGCCCGCGCCACCAGGGGCGCGGCAGGCAGAGCCTCCGGTGCGTGGCCTTGTTCGAGCAGCACACGGAGAATCCCGAAGTGGCCGGGATCGCCGTCCACGACGAGCACGACGTCCTGGTCTGACACGTCGACGCCTTTCAGCGCGCCCGCGAGGTCCTCGGTGACGACCTTGCGGGCGCCGGGCGCCAGTGGGAGACCGTCAAGGCGACCGGGGCCTCCCACGACCACCGCGGCGCTTTCCACAGCCGCCCGGGCCGCATCGGAAAGCGGCGAACCGTCGCGGCCGACAACCGTCAACATCGCCTGAACCCGCCGCCTACCGGGCCATCCGCCCGAACATGCCGACCATGCGCTCACCCGCCGCATCGACCAGAACGACCTGCGCGGCGACCGGGCTGGTGGCCGAGCCGGCGGCCTCGGCTGCGAGCCGCTCCAGCTCACCGGCGGTCCGGCGGCACAGCTCCCGGCCGAACGGGCCTAGCATGCCGGCGGCCTCCCACAGCTCGTAGGCGTGGCGGGCCGCCGGGGCCCCGGCCACCTCGGCGGCCAGCGCGGCGCCTCCGTCCATGTCGACGGTGATCGATTCCAGGACGGCGGCATCGTCCAGGAGGGCGACCTGCTCGCCTATGCCGGCGACCAGGACGACCTGCGCGAGCCCGTCCTTGACCGCCGTGCGCAGCCCGTCCGTGCCGGCCGGGACGAAACACGCGTCCGGCAGCTTCGGCAGCATCCGGCGGGCCGTGTCGCGCACGCCGTCCCCGTACATCACGAGCGTCCTGTCCTCAGCGGTCACCGGCGCCGTCCCTCCTCGTCCTGGGCGACGAGCCTCCCGGAGGAGCCGCCGGAGCGCCGGCGCGGCACGCCGGCGGGCTGCGATCCGGGCCGCGCGTCGGTGGCGACGCGGCTGAACACGACCATGTCCCGGCTGACGCCGCCGGCGTCGCGTTCCGCTCCCCGCGCGACGCCCTCGCGCACGTAGCCGGCCTTCTCGGCGACGCGGATGGACGCGTGGTTGGTGACCATGGCGCGCAGTTCGACGCGGAAGAGCCCGCAGTCGCGCAGCGCCCAGCCGGAGACCAGCGACAGGGCCTCGGTGGCGTGGCCGCGTCCGCGGACGCCCGGACGCATCCCGTAACCGACCTCGCTGGTCAGGTGCTCCCAGTTCACCTTGAACAGCCCGATGGTCCCGAGCAGGTCGCCGGTGTCGCGGTCCGTCGCCGCCAGGTGGATGCCCAGCCCGAACCGCTGCACCTTGTGGACGCCCTCCCGCAGGAACCACGCGATGGGGTCGGCCTCCAGGACGCCAGGGAAATTGGGCGGCAGGAAGTCCTCACCGGCGCGGATCACCTCGATCAGTGCGGGCGCGTCATCGATGCCGAACGGGCGCAGCACGAGCCGTTCACCCTCAAGGCGGACAGTTCTCTCGAAGGCGTTCACGCGCGCTCCCTCCCCGCCTGCACAGCATAGGCTGTCGCGGTGAGTTACCAGCGCCTGTCCCCGGACGAACGGCGGGCCCAGATTCTCGACGTCGCGCGGCGGATGTTCACCGAGCTGCCCTACGCCGAGGTCTCCACCGCCGCGATCGCACGGGAGACCGGAGTCCAGCGCGGCCTGATCCACTACTACTTCGGGACGAAACGAGAACTGTTCCTCAAGGTCGTCCAGGGTCTCACGGCGTCGGCCGCGCTCCAGGTACCGCCGGTGGACGAGCGGATGACGCTGCCCGATGCGATCGAACTGTGCGTGAACCTGTTCCTCGACACGGCGGAGCAGAACGCGACGACGTGGTTCGCGGCGCTGGACGCCGAGGGGTTCGGGCAGGACCCGGAACTGCTGCGCATCGTCAACCGGTTCCGCGACGAGGCGGTCGAGCACATGCTCGCCGTCCTGCGGGTGCCGGAGCCCACCGAGACCCTGCGCGCCGTCCTGCGCACCTACTCGGGGCTGGCGGACGCGGCGACGCGGCAGTGGCTCCAGGAGAAGACGCTCGACCGCGACCAGGTGCACACGCTGCTCGCGCGGTCACTGCTCAATCTGGTGTGCGACATAAGCCCGGCTCTGGAGAAGCACTAGAAGCTCGACGGGCCGGGCGGGAGCGGCGGTCGCCCCTGGCACCGCGAACCAGACGGCTCGACGGGGCTAGGCGGGAGCGGCGGTCGCCCCTGGCACCGCGAACCAGACGGCCTTGCCGCGGACCGGCGGCCCGAGCCTCGACAGCGTCCGCAGCATGCCCCAGCGTTCCCCGGACAGCTCGCGGACGATGCTGAGCCCGCGTCCGCAGTCGCCGGACGTCCACGAATAGCCGGGCAGGGCGGCGTCGGCGAGCGCGTCGAAGACGGCGCACCGCACCTCGCCGGCGTCACCGGAACCCCCGTCACGAGGACCCTTGCCGCGAGGACCCCTGTCACCAGGCGCCCTATCACGAGGACCCCTGTCACCGGCATCTCCGTCACCGGCCTCGGCGTCGCCGGTCTCGCCTCCGGCCACGTAGAGCCACAGCTCGTGGGGGCCGTGCTCGCCGGCGTGCTGGTGCGCGTTCGTCGCGAGCTCGCTGACCATGAGCTGCGCGTCGGCGATCACGTCGCGTGGAACGCCGAGCGAGGCGAGGGCGTCATGCAGGACGCCGCGGGCGTGGCCCGCACATCCGGGCCCGCCCGGGAGGGCCCAGACCCAGCCGGGCCTGGTGCCCGCCGCGGCACGGGCGTTGTCGGTGGCGTCGGCCATGGCGTCGGCCATGGACTGTGCCGTCAGGTCGGCTGGCGTGCTTGTCACGGGTTCCTCCCGCGGTCTACGTGCCCGGGTGCGCCGGCCGGTCCGTCACTGTCGGTCTCCGGTCGGTCACGGAACACAGCGTGTCGTGAGATTCTCACGATCGCAACTGTCTTCACAGAATTGCTCCCCCCTTTCTGCCGGGTTCGTCAATCGCGTTGTGGCGCGCGCCGAGAGTGGTAAGACTCCACTCCCATGACCTACCGCCCCACCGTTCGTGGCCGCCGCCTGGCGCGGGAGCTCCGCAAGCTGCGGGAGGAGCAGGGCCTGACCCTCCAGGAGGTGGCGGACCGGCTCGACTGGTCGCGAGCCACCGTCTCCCGCCTCGAAACCAGCCAGACCCGCCCGAAACCCGGTGACATCGCCGACATCCTCGATCTGTACGGGGTGCCGAGCCCGGACCGCGACGCGCTCATCACCCTCGCCCGGCAGGCCGGCCAGCGCGGCTGGTGGACCGCCTACCAGGACGTCTTCGCCGGCAGCTATGTCGCGCTTGAGGACGAGGCGTCGCACATCCGCACCTGGGATCCCCAGCTCGTCCACGGGCTGCTGCAGACCGAGCAGTACTCCCGCGCCGTGATCACGGCGGGCCGGCTGCTGCCCGCCCAGGAGGACATCGAGCGCCGCATCTCCGCCCGCAAGATCCGCCAGGCCCTGCTCGACCGGGCCGACGCGCCGCGTCTGCAGGTCGTGTTCGACGAGGCGGTCCTGCACCGCCCGATCGGCGGCGGCGAGGTGATGCGGGCGCAGCTGGACGCCCTCGCCACCGCCGCGGCGACCCGCCCAACGGTGTCGATTCAGGTACTTCCGTATACAGCCAAGGAGCATGCGGGCCTAGACGGACGATTCACCATATTGTCGTATCCGGACCCCGCAGACCCAGATATCGCCTATGTAGAGGGCACCATGGGTGACGTTTACCTTGAGAGTGCGGAGGCAATAGCAAAACATAGGGACCGCTTCGATCGCATCGAGGCGGCCGCCCTGTCCACCGAGGAATCCGCGCACCTCATCGCCGAGGCAGCAAGGAGCAGCCCGTGACCAACCCGCAGCGCGAACTCACCTGTGCCCCCTGGCGAAAGTCGTCCCACAGCGGGAGCGGCGACCAGTGCGTCGAGGTGGCGCCACTGTCCGGCGACCTGTGCGCGGTACGCGACTCCAAGGACCCCTCCGGACCGGCGCTGGTGCTGACACCGTCCGCCTGGCGGGGTCTCCTGGTCGCGATCAAGGAGGTCTAGCGACGGTTCGATCCGGGGGCCGCGGCGGGAGGCGCCGCGGCCCCCGGCCCTTCCACGGAACTAGAACGTGTTCTAGTATCGCCTCCGTCGGCAATCGGAGGGGTGCAACGTGACCGCGGAACTCAAGCTCGGCATCAACGTCGGCTACTGGCAGCGCGACGTCGACGACCAGACCGAGACGGTCCTGGCCGCCGAACGGTGCGGCTACGACTCGGTGTTCACCGCCGAGGCGTACGGCTCGGACGCGTTCACCCCGCTGACCTGGTACGCCGCCCGCACGTCCCGGATCAAGCTGGGCACCGCCGTCGTGCAGATCTCCGCCCGCACGCCCGCGGCGACCGCGATGCACGCGCTCACGCTGGACGCCCTCTCGGGCGGGCGGATGATCCTCGGACTCGGCGCGTCCGGCCCGCAGGTGGTCGAGGGCTGGTACGGGCAGCCGTTCCCCAAGCCGCTCGCCCGCACCCGCGAGTACCTCGACATCGTCCGGCAGGTGTGGCGCCGCGAGGCCCCGGTGACCAGCGAGGGCCCGCACTATCCTCTGCCGCTCCCCGGCGGCGCGGGCCTCGGCAAGCCGCTGAAGCCGATCGTCCACCCCGTCCGGCCGGAGATCCCCGTCTACCTGGGCGCCGAGGGGCCGAAGAACGTCGCGCTGTCCACCGAGGTCGCGCAGGGCTGGCTGCCGCTGTTCGTCGACCCGCAGCAGATCGAGCCGGTGTTCGGCGCGTCCCTCGCCGGCCGTCCCGGCGACTTCGAGATCGCCGCGACCGTCACCACGATCGTCACCGACGACCTGGAGTCCGCGCTGCAGTTCGCCAAGATCCCGCTCGCGTTCTACATCGGCGGGATGGGCGCCCGGGACCGCAACTTCCACCTCGACCTGATCGGCCGGCTCGGCTACGCGGAGCAGGCCGCGCGCGTCCAGGAACTCTTCCTCGACGGCCGCCGCGACGAGGCGATCAAGGCCGTGCCGGACGAACTGGCCGACTCGATCTCCCTCCTCGGCCCCATCGGGCGGATCAAGGAGCGGCTCCAGCTCTGGCGGGACAGCCCCGTCACCACCGTGCTGATCGCCGGCGTGCGGGACGAGCCCACACTGCGCGCGATCAAGGACCTGGCCGACTCCTGACGAGATCGATCGCACATCACCGGGCGGAATGGAGGTAGGGGCCCGGGTGCTGCACAGACAGCACCCAGCCATACACAGACTGGAGATGGACGCACCATGTCCACGCAGGAAGACGCCGCCCGCCTGCTCGTCAGGACCCTTGAGGCGGAGGGCGTCGAATACGTCTTCGGCATTCCCGGCGAGGAGAACATCCACTTCGTCCACGCCCTGAACGACTCCCCGATCCGCTACGTCCTCGTCCGGCACGAGCAGGCCGCCTCGTTCATGGCGGAGATCTACGGGCGGCTCACCGGCAAGGCGGGTGTGGCCTCGGCGACGCTCGGCCCCGGCGCGATCAACCTGCAGCTCGGCGTGGCGGACGCCACCACCAACAGCACACCCGTCGTCGCGATCTCCGCACAGGTCGGCCTGGACCGCATCTACAAGGAATCGCACCAGATCGTCGACCTGGTCTCCCTCTTCCGCCCGATCACCAAGTGGTCGGAGCTGGCCCCCAGAGCCGAGGCCCTGCCCGAAATGGTGCGCAAGGCGTTCAAGACCGCACAGACCGAACGTCCCGGTGCCGTCTACCTGGCGATCCCCGAGGACGTCGAGGCCGCCAAGGTCTCCGCCGACCTGAAGCCGCTGCCGGTCAACGTCGTCCGCGCCCAGGAGCCGTCGCCGTCGCAGATCGCCCGCGCCGCCGACGTCCTCGCCGTCGCCCGGCGCCCCGTCGTCCTGGCCGGCCACGGCGCGACCCGTGCCCGCGCGAGCGCCGCGCTGCGGCACTTCTCCGAGCATCTCGGCCTGCCGGTCGCGACGACGTTCAACGGCAAGGGCGTCTTCCCGGACGACCACCGCAACGCCCTCGGCGCCGTCGGCTTCATGCGCCACGACTACGTCAACTTCGGTTTCGACCAGGCGGACGTCCTCATCACGGTGGGGTACGAGCTCCAGGAGTTCGACCCCGTGAAGATCAACCCGAACGCCGACAAGAAGATCATCCACATCCACCAGTTCCCCGCCGAGGTCGACGACCACTACCCGGTCGAGGTCGGCGTCCAGGGCGACATCTCCCGCACCCTGCACGCCCTGGCCGGCAGCGTGCACCGCCGCTTCGACGTCAACGGCACCGGCCGGAGGATCCGCCAGATGCTCCACGACGAGCTGGCGGAGGGCGCCGCCGAGGACGGCCATCCGCTCTCGCCCCGCCGCATCGTCGCCGACGTCCGCGCCGCCATGGGCCGCAACGACATCGTCCTGGCCGACACGGGCGCGGTGAAGATGTGGATGGCGCGCATGTACCCGACCTACGAGCCGAACACCCTGCTGGTCTCCAACGGCCTGTCGTCCATGGGCTTCTCCGTGCCGGGCGCGATCGCCGCGAAGCTCGCCCACCCCGACCGCAGGGTCCTCGCCGCCACGGGCGACGGCGCGTTCCTGATGAACTCCCAGGAACTGGAGACCGCCGTCCGCGAGAACATTCCGATCACGGTGCTGATCTGGGACGACTCCGCCTACGGCCTGATCGAGTGGAAGATGGACCTCGACCTCGGTGAGAGCTCCAACATCAAGTTCGGCAACCCCGACTTCGTCCGGTACGCGGAGAGCTTCGGCGCCCGCGGCCACCGCGTGGAGAGCGCCGCCGAGCTGCTCCCCACCCTCCGCAAGGCCCTCGCCGACGACACGGTCTCCGTGATCACCGTCCCCGTCGACTACTCCCACAACCTCCGGCTGACGGACAAGCTGGGCGATTTGACCGACCCCTTCTAGCGAGCGGTTCGCGCTGCGCGGCGATTGCCGGGCGGATCACCGGGTACGGGCGGCGGGTGACGTCCGGCAAGGGATTCGACGCCGTCCCGTCCACGTTGCGCAACACGGCGGCGGTGGCCGCGTGCCTCCTGGTCATCGTGGCGGCGGTCGGCGTCCTGGTCTACGCCTTCACGAAGGTCGCGTCACTGGTGATGGCGGTGATCGCCGCGCTGCTGCTGACCGCGCTGGTGTCGCCGGTCACGCGCCAGGTGCGGCGGCTGCGCGCCCCCGCCTGGGTCGCCGCGCTCTCCGGCCTGCTCACCGTGCTCATCGCCATCGGCGGGTCCCTCGCGCTGGTCGGCAACCGGATCGCCGGCCAGTGGCAGGAGATGCGCCGGAGCCTGACCGAAGGGCTGCAACGGGCCCAGACCCAGATCGTGAACGCGCTGCCGATCAGCGACCAGCAGCTCGACACCCTGGTCGACGGCGCCGTGCGCGCCCTCCGGCGGTCGTCGCCCGACCCGGTCGCGAGTGCGAGCATGGTGACGAAGGTGGGCGCCTCCGTGCTGATCGCCCTGTTCCTGCTGTTCTTCATGCTGAAGGACGGAAGGAGCATGTGGGAGTGGGCCCTGCGGCTCGCGCCCGAGCGGCGCCGCCCGAAGGTCGACGTCGCGGGACGCGCGGGGTGGCGGGCGCTGGGCCAGTACGTGCACGGGATCATCCTGGTCGCGCTGGCGGACGCCGCCGGCATCGGGCTGGCGCTCGTGCTGATCGGAGTGCCGTTCGCCCTGCCGCTGACGCTGCTGACGTTCATCGCGGCGTTCATCCCCATCATCGGGGCGATCCTCGCGGGCGCCGCCGCGATCCTCATCGCCTTCGTCAGCGGCGGGACGACCGACGCGCTGCTCGTGCTGGCCGCCGTCGTCGCCGTCCAGCAGGCCGAGAGCAACCTGCTGCAACCCCTGATCATGGGCCGGACGCTGCATCTGCACCCGGTCGTGGTCGTCGTCGCCGTGACCGCCGGAACGCTCGCGGCGGGCATCGCGGGCGCCATCGTCGCCGTCCCGCTCGTCGCGGTCGTGTACCGCGTCGCGTCCGTGCTGGCGGCCGACGACGAGGAGCCGGAGGCGGACCCCCCGCTCGCGGCGGAGGGGCCGCCCGCCTCACGGTGACGGGCGGCGGCGGATCAGGCGCGGCAGAGGATCTCGCCGTGGGTCACGGAGTACCAGCCGTCTTCGGCGGCCGCCCATTCCTTCCAGCCCTCGTAGACGCGCTGAAGTTCGTCGCGGGTGGCGTGGCCGCCGGCGACGGCGTGGTCGGCGACCGAGGACCTGATCATGCGGCCGCCCCAGGATTCGCTCCACCACTCGCGTTCCCCGGGCGTGGAGTAGCACCAGGCCGAGGAGGAGGCGGTGACGTCGGTGAAGCCGGCGGCGCGGGCCCAGGACACCAGCCGCCGGCCGGCGTCGGGTTCGCCTCCGTTGCCGCGGGCGACCCGGTAGTAGATCGGCAGCCAGGCGTCCATGCCGGGCGGCTCCGGGTACCAGATCATGGCGCCGAAGTCGGCGTCGCGTGCGGCGACGATGCCGCCGGGCCTGGTGACGCGGCGCATCTCGCGCAGGGCCCGGACGGGGTCGGCGACGTGCTGCAGGACCTGGTGGGCGTGGACGACGTCGAACGTGCCGTCGGCGTAGTCCAGGGCGTGGACGTCGGCGACGGCGAACTCGACGTTGTCCAGGCCGGCGGTGTTCTCGCGGGCCTCGTCCACGACGTCCTCGGCGGCGTCGGCGGCGACGACACGTCCCGGGGCGACGCGTCCGGCCAGCCCGGCGGTGATCGTGCCCGGGCCGCAGCCCACGTCCAGCACCGCGTTCCCCGGGCGCAGGTGCCCGATCAGGTAGGCGGCGGAGTTCTCGGCCGTGCGCCACCGGTGTGAGCTCAGCACGCTCGCGTGGTGGCCATGGGTGTAGGTCGGGGCCATCGGGATCACCTCTCTGTCCGTGCCCTCACCCTACGATCACTTCTCACATTCTGGGAACTATGTATCAGTATTTGAGACAGCATCACAAAGAAAAAAGGGACCGAGGTCGCTCAATCCCTTTTTTCGTCGTCGGTCAGGCCGCCACGGCGATGCGTGCGGGCACCGGCCTGGTGGACGGCGTCTGCCGCATGGGCAGTGCCTCCACAGGAGCCAGCGCGGGGGAGGTCTCGGCGTAGGCGTTCAGCGTCGCGTGCGGAAGCTCGGTGAGCCACGGCTCCACGACGGTCCGCTCGGCGGGCCCGTCAAGCCGCGGGTGGGAGAGATGGAACGTGCTGGTCGCTGCTCTCATGCCAACACCCCTTCCTTAGCCCGGTGGGCCGCGCCTTTGCGGAGGCCACCGACTGTCACATACCCCTACGTACGTCATCACAAGCAACTCGGTTCGACTCCTGTTCCCAGGTGTCGCCCGAATCACAAGGCCAACGGTACGGAGCACCTCTGACATTCTCGAACCTTTATTCGACCCCCCCGGCCGGGTTCGCAATGCTGACAGAATTCGCCTTGTGGTCATCCGGGTACTGATCGTCGAGAATCAGGACGACGGACACGCGGGGGAAGGACGAGGCACTGGCACCGGAGTCGTTGAACGGGCTGCCCGTGGCGGTCGTGGCCCTCTGGGTGCTGTGCGCCTGCGGATGGGGCATCGTCCTCGCGGGCCTGCGCAGGAGCATCCACGGACCGGCCCGCGGCCCCACGCTGTTCGCGCACACCGCGACGCCCGCGGGGATCGTCCTGACGTTCTCGCTGATCGGCTTCGGATCCCTGTACGGGACGCTCGCGCTGACCGCCGAATGGTGGGCGCTGCTGCTCGTGACCGGCTTCCGCCCGGAACGGCTGCTGTCCACCGGCGGCCTCGGCCGCCTCGCCGCGTGGGCCGCCGTCACCGCCGCCGCGACGCTCGCCGGCGCGCGGCTCGTCTTCCACATCTGAACATCCGGTCCGCGGACCCGAACCCGCCATGGGCCGCGTAAGTCAAACGTACGTAGTATCCAATGCAGCGAACCGCAAAACCCGTCGGAGGTGAATCATGCCGTGTGCGTTGTGCGGCGACATCATCCCGACCGAGGTGGACCGGTGCCCGGCCTGCGGCGCGTGGGCGCGGCGCCGCGACTTCCGCGCCGTCGGCGTCGCCGTCTTCATGCTCCTCGGTTTCAACGCGTTCGTCGCCCTCGGCTCGGGGATCAGCCTCCTGCGCTTCTCCGACCCGCTCCGCTCCGCCACGCACGGGACCTATGACGCGGCGGCCACCGGCAAGGCCCTCGCGCCCTACGCCGACGTGTTCACGATCAGCGCCATCATGGCCGCCGTCACCGGCGTGCTGTACTTCATCTGGCTCTGGCGCGCCTACCGGCAGTCGCCGGGGCCGCACCAGTACCACCGGGCCTGGATCCTCCTCGGCTGGTTCTGCCCCATCGTCAACCTGTGGCTCCCCCCGCGGATGATCTACGAGGTCTGGGTGAACAGTGGCCGGTACCGGACGGCCGAACGCCAGGCCGCCGGGCTCGTCGTCGCCGGCTGGTGGGCCTGCACCCTCCTCGGCGTCGTGCTCGCCTACGCGTTCACCCAT
Source organism: Spirillospora sp. NPDC048823 (assembly GCF_043198445.1). NCBI lineage: Bacteria > Bacillati > Actinomycetota > Actinomycetes > Streptosporangiales > Thermomonosporaceae > Spirillospora > Spirillospora sp. NPDC048823. The sequence goes on from NZ_JBICUT010000007.1 coordinate 194,981, forward strand.
GGCAGCGTCGACACCCTCGCCGACGCCCGCTTCGACGTCCACGTCGGCGTCGCCGCAGCCGCCCTCCAGGCTCTCGCCGCCTCCCTCTCCATGGCCACCGTCTTCCAGATCACCAGGCTCCAGATCGCCCCGGGAGAGCTAGCCCGGGGCTGGGCCTGAGCTGCCCTGGCTGGTGTGCCAGAGAGCGGCCCTCGGGGGACGCTTGATGCCCGGTCCGGCGTGGCCGACGTCCGAGTACGGGGACATCGCGAACCCGGTGGGGTGGACGACGCGGTCGCCGACCGGCCGGCCCCGCGGCGCCGGGCCCGCCATGGCGGCGCGGACGGCGTCCGGGCCGCCCCGCCGCCATTCCTCGTGCAGGGTGTTCAGGTCCCAGCAGGCGTAGGCGGTGATCGAGACGGCGCGGGCCCCGGCGCGGCGGACACGGCCGCGGACGACCAGGAGCCAGGAGCCGAAGACGGTGGCGGCGCACCTGTCCTGCACCGACTCGAAGAACGCGAGGTCGATGGGGCCCGTCGCGTCGTCCAGCGTGGCGAAGATGACGCGCTGCCCCGACCTGACCGCCGGGGTCTGTGTGGCGACCTTGACGCCGGCGACCAGGACCTCGCTTCCGCCGGGACGGCCCGGAAGGTCGGCGGCGCGGACGACGCCGAGGCCGGCGAGCAGCCCGTCGTAGAAGGTCATGACGTGCCGGCTGACGTCCATGCCGAGGATGTCCAGTTCCGCCTCGACGACCTCCGCGGGCGTCATCGGAGGGAGTTCGCCCGCCGGGACGTCGTCGGCGAGCTGGATCTCCAGGGCGCCGTCGCCGTCCTCGTGGCCCAGGGGTAGCTGGCCTTCGACGACGGGGGCGCGGGCGGTGGCGCGGTCCAGGGCGCCCACGCGGCAGAGCAGGTCGCGGCGCGCGACGTCGCCGTCGCCGTAGACGCCGTCGAACGCCCCGGCCAGGACGAGGCGCTCGGCGGTCGGGCGGGAGACCCTGGCGCGGCGCCAGAAGTCGGTCAGCGACGCGTAGGGGCGTTCGGCGACGATCGCGGTGATCTCTCCGTCGTTGATGCCCCTGACCTCGCTCAGCGCGACGCGGATCCCGGCCGGGCCGCCCTCGCGGACGGGTTCGACGTGCCAGTCCGGGGCCGAGCGGTTGACGTCCAGGGGGAGGATCGGGACGCCGAAGTGCCGCGCGTCGTCCAGGATGACCCGCTTGGGGTACATGCCGGGATCATGGGTGAGGACGCCCGCGTAGAACGCGGCCGTGTGATGCCGTTTCAGCCAGGCGGACTGGTAGGTGGGCAGCGCGAACGACGCGGCGTGGGCCTTGCAGAAGCCGAACGCGCCGAACGCGGTCAGCGTCCGCCAGACCCGCTCGACGGCCGGCTCGTCATAGCCCCGGGCGAGGGCACGTTCACGGAACCAGGCGCCGACCACGGCCTGCCCCCGCTCGTGGTTCAGGCTCCGCCGCGCCGCCTCCGCCTTCGACAGGCCGCAGCCGGTCATCACGTCGAACACGCGCAGCACCTGCTCGTGGAAGACGACCACGCCGAGGCTCTCCCGCAGCACCGGCTCAAGGTCGGGATGCGGGTAGGCGGGCTCCCTGGTCCCGGCGCGCGACTCCAGGAACGGCGACACCATGTCGGAGTTGACCGGCCCCGGACGGAACAGCGAGATGTCGATGACCAGGTCGTCCAGGTCGCGCGGCTGGAGCCTGCCGATCAGCTCCCGCTGGCCCGGCGACTCGATCTGGAAGCAGCCGAGCGTCCGGGACGTGCGGACCAGCTCGTACGTCGCGGGATCGTCGCGCGGGACGTCCTCCAGCGCGATCCGCTCCCCCGACACCCGTGCTACTTCTGCCACCGCGTGCGCCATCGCCGACTGCATCCGGACGCCGATGACGTCGAGCTTGAGCAGGCCCATCGTCTCGACGTCGTCCTTGTCGAACTGGCTCATCGGGAAACCCACGGCGGCCTGCTCGATCGGTGTCCGGTCCCGCAGCGTGGGGTTCGACAGCAGGACGCCGCAGGGATGCATGGCGATGTGCCGGGGCAGGCCGTCCAGGCGCTCGGCGATCCGGAACAGCACCTCCAGGCGTCCCGCCGCCAGGTTGCTCTGCCGCAGCTCGGGCAGGTCGTCCAGCGCCGCGCGGATCTGGTTCGCCCTGATCTGCGGGAACGCCTTGGCGATCGCGTCGATCTCCAGCGGCGGGAGCCCGACGGCGTTGCCGACGTCGCGGATCGCGCTGCGCGCCCGGTAGGTCTCCATCATCGACACGCACGCCGTGCTCTCCGCCCCGAACCGGTCGAACAGCGCCTCGTACGCCTCCAGCCTGCGGGCCGACTCCACGTCCAGGTCGATGTCGGGCAGGCCCTCGCGGCTGTCGGCGAGGAAGCGCTCCATCAGCAGGTCGTGCCGCAGCGGGTCGAGGTCGCCGATGCCGAGCAGGTGGTTGACCAGGCTGCCGGCGCCGGAGCCGCGGATCGCGCAGCGGATGCCGCGCGACCTGATCAGCGCGGCCGCGTCGGCGACCGTGAGGAAGTAGGACGCCAGCCCCTTGCGGGCGATGACGCCGAGTTCGTCGTCGAGCCGGGCCGCGGCCCGCCATGATCCGCCGAGCCCGCGCCGGGTCATTCCGGCGGCGCAGCGGGCGGCGAGCCGCGCGTACGGGTCGCCCGCCACGGCCGGCAGGTGGACGTCGTCCATGCCGAGGTCGCGGGCCGGGTCCAGGACGCAGCGTTCGGAGAGCCGGCGGGTGGCGGCCAGCAGCGCGTCCGCCTCGTCCGGGCCGCAGCTCAGTTCCGCGACGCGGCGCATCTCGGGGACCGACTTCAGGTAAGCGTGCCCGGTCCGGTCGTCGAGGTGCCGCCGGTCCAGCGGGACGAGGCGGCGCGTCACGTCCAGCACCTGCGCGACCGGGTGGTCGGCCGGCTCCAGGTAGCGGACGGCGTTGCCCAGTACGGCGGGGACCCCGGCCTCGCGGGCGAGCGCGAGCATCCGGGCCGCCCGGTGCCCCTCGCCCCGGTCGTGGTGGTCGACGATCTCGATGACGGTCTCGGCGGTGGCGCGCCACGCGTCGAGCAGCCGTGCCGCCGCGTCGGGCCGCCGTCCGGCGATGGCGCGGCCCACGTCCGACCACGGGCCGAGCAGCACGATGAGCCCCTCGGCGTGCGCGCCGACCATCTGCCGTGTGACCAGCGGGTTGCCGCGTTCGCCCGCCGCGTGCGCCGCCGTCACCAGCCGGCAGAGCGACCGCCACCCCGTCCGGCCCTCGGCGAGCACCACGATCCGTTCCTCGCCCGTGGAGGCGACCTTGAGGTCGGCGCCGACGACGGCCCCGATCCCCGCGTCGCGACATGACCGAACGTGACGGACCGCGCCGTACAGGCCGTCGCGGTCGGTCAGCGCGAGCGTCTCCATGCCGAGGCCCGCCGCGCGCTCGGCCAGCGCGGCGGGCGGCGCGACCCCGTACCGCAGCGAATATCCCGAAGCGACATGAATGTGCACGTCAGTCCCATACCCGGGAGAGCAGCCAGCTGTCAGCGGCCACGTCGAAACGCAGCTCGTAGACGCCGATCTCCCAGTCCGGGGTGGCCTCGACCCGCCAGAACTCCCGCTCACCGGTGGCCTCGCCGTCGGGCTGCTGCTCCCGCCACCAGTCACGGGTCGTGACCCAGTGCTCCAGCACCCGCCGGACGGTGTAGAGCCGGTCACGCCAGACGAACCGGATGGGACGTCCATCACTCACCCAGACGTCCACCGGGTCGCCGAACACGCGTGTCATCTGCCTCCCCCTCGCGCGCACCGCACGGGGGAAGAACATGCGGATATTCGAACAAACGTTCGCACCCGAGTCTAGAGACCCCGTGGAGGAGAGGGCAAGGCGGGGGCTACCCCAGCAGGTGGATCAGGCGGTCGGCCACGTCGGGGGCGTCGGCCACGCCGGCCATACCGCCCGGCCAGAGGTAGTACCAGCCGTCGCCGGACAGGCTCGCGACGACCATGATCTGGCGCCGGGTCCGCGGGCCCGTCACGCCCAGCAGGGACTCCTCGGGACCGGCGAGCCGCCACGAGAGCCCGCGCGCCTCGACCTCGTGCGCGAGCACCGCGAGGTGACGCCGGCGCTCCTCGGCGATCTCTCGCCCACCGACTACAGACACTTCAGCCGCCTCAGCATGGTCCGGACCGCCGGAACCACCTTGGGCGATCATCCGGCGACAACTGGTGACCGAACCTCAGCATGACCCTAAAACCGGGGCTGCGCAGGGAGAATCCGAAGAGTGGGACGGCTCTTTCACAATCCTCGGGGGATGGTCCTCCAGCGGCGGCGCGACGCACCCGGTGCGCGTGCGCCAATCGGCCGAGCCCGTCACTTCCGAATGCCGGAGTCCGGCGCGCATACGGAGGACGCGTCCGTGATAGAAGCCTCTGTGAGCCGGGCGTCCAGCGCCCGCGTCAAGCGGACAGAAGGAGCGAGCCGATGAGCGCCGTCCCCGCCGGCGACCCGTCAGGCCCCGCAGACGAGCGTGCTCCCGCGCGCGCTCTGGCCGGGCTCCGTGAACGCAAGAAGCAGCGGACGAGGTCCGCGCTCGTCGACGCGGCACTGGACCTGTTCCTCTCCCAGGGTTACGAGGCGACGACGATCGACGAGATCGTGGCGGCCGTGGACGTGTCACAGCGGACGTTCTTCCGCTACTTCGCCACCAAGGAGGACGTCGTCACGAGCTTCCTCGCCGAGCACGACGACGTCCTGCGGGAGGCGCTGGCGGCGCGTCCGCCGGGGGAACGGCCGTTCACCGCGCTGCTGGAGTCGCTGCGCGTGATGCTGCGGACGATCGCCGAGGGCGACCCGGCCGACGGCACCCGGTTCCGCCGCGTCCGGCAGGTGATCGAGGCGACGCCGTCGCTGATGGCGGCGCAGATGGCGCGTCACTCGGCGTCCGCGGAGACGCTCGCCGCCGAGATCGCGCGGCGCGAGGGCGTGGACGTCGAGAACGACCTGCGGCCGCGGATCGTCGTCGCGTTCTTCCTGGCGGCGGTCAAGGTCGCCTTCGAGGACTGCGCCCGGCGCGACATCTGGGACGCCGGGACGGTCGCCTCCCGCGTGGAGGAGGCCGTCGCGGTGGTCGCCCGGACGATGCGCGACTGGATCTGAACGTCCCGGCGGGAATGCCCGCCGGCGGCGGCGGGTTCCGATGACCAGCATCCGACTGCAGGAGGGCGACATGCGCGCGATCATCATCACCGAGACCGGCGGCCCCGAGGTCCTGGTGGCCGGGGAGCGCCCCGACCCGGAACCCGGCCCCGGGGAGGTGCTGATCGACGTCGCGGCGGCGGGCGTCAACTTCATCGACGTGTACTTCCGGACGGGCGCCTACCCGCAGGCCCTCCCGTACACGCCGGGCATGGAGGCGGCGGGCACGGTCGCGGCGGCGGGTGACGGCGTCACCGAGTTCGCGGTGGGCGACCGCGTGGCCTGGTCCGGCGTGCAGGGCGGCTACGCGGACAGGGCCGTGGTCCCGGCGGACAAGGTCGTCCCCGTCCCCGGCGGCGTCGGTCTGGAGGACGCGGCGGCGTCGCTGCTGCAGGGCATGACCGCGCACTACCTGACGCGGTCGACGTATCCGGTCCAGGCGGGCGACACCGTCCTGGTCCACGCGGCGGCGGGCGGGATGGGGCTGCTGCTCACCCAGGCGGCCAAGGCCCTCGGCGCCAGGGTCGTCGGCACGGCCTCGACGCCGGAGAAGGAGCAGCTCGCCAAGGACGCGGGCGCGGACGTCACGATGGGCTATGACGGTTTCCCGGAGAGGGTGCGGGAGCTGACCGGCGGCGAGGGCGTCGCGGCCGTGTACGACGGCGTCGGGGCGCCCACGTTCGACGGAAGCCTGGCGAGCCTGCGCCGGCGCGGCGTCCTCGCGCTGTACGGGGCGGCCGGCGGGAAGGTTCCGCCGTTCGATCCGCAGCGGCTCAACGCGGCCGGATCGGTGTACCTCACGCGCCCGTCGCTCACTCATTTCACCGAGGTCCGCGAGGAGCTGCTGGAACGCGCCGCAGCGGTCTACGGATGGGTGGAATCGGGTGCCGTGCGGGTCCATGTCGGGCACCGCCACGACCTCGCCGAAGCCGGTACGGCGCACGCCGACCTGGAGGCGAGGCGGACCACCGGCAAGCTCCTGCTGATCCCCTGACCGGCACGCCGGCGACCCCCGGCTCCCATAAGGTGGGGACGGAGAGACGATCTTCCGAGGAGCGCCGCCCCCCATGACGACGACCGCCGCCGGCCCGCTGGAGCAGGACGAACCCCGCGTCCTCGGGCCCTACCGCCTGCTCGGACGCCTGGGCCGCGGCGGCATGGGCACCGTCTACCTCGGCGCCGAACCCGACGGCCGCCGGGTCGCGGTGAAGGTCGTCAACCGGGAGCTGGCCGGCGAGCCGGCGTTCCTCGCCCGGTTCCGCCGCGAGGTGACCGCGGCGCGGCGCGTCCACCGGTTCTGCACCGCGCCCGTCCTGGACGCCGAACTCGACCAGGACCCGCCCTACATCGTCACCGAGTACATCGACGGGCCGAGCCTGGAGAAGGCCGTCCAGGGCAAGGGGCCGCTGCCCGGCTCCGACCTGGAGGGCCTCGCCGTCGGTGTCGCCACCGCGCTCGCCGCCATCCACGGCGCCGGCATCGTGCACCGCGACCTCAAACCCGCCAACGTGCTGCTGTCGTCCACCGGCCCGCGCGTCATCGACTTCGGCATCGCCCGCGCCCTGGACTCCCCCGGCGAGCCCACCCGCACCGGCCAGTTCGTCGGGACCCCGTCCTCCAGCCCCCACCCGCCACCAATCAAACGACGAGTTTCACTCGGCTCAACAAACTACATCGCGCCCGAGGTGCTGCGGGGCGAACCGGTCGAGCAGGCGTCGGACGTGTTCTCGTGGGGCTGCGTCGTCGCCTACGCCGGGACGGGACGTCCCCCGTTCCAGGGCAAGACGGTCGCGGAGACGTTCCACCGCATCGGCACCGAGGAACCGGACCTCACCGGCCTCGACCCGCGGCTGCGCGAGATCGTCGCCGCCGCGCTCGCCAAGGACCCGCGCGGCCGGCCGACGGCACGGCGGCTCCTCACCCGGCTCGTCGGGCAGGAGCAGGCCGACCCCGAACGCGCCGCGGAGACGATCTCGGCGTCCTGGCGGCGGCCGGATCCGGCCTCGGAACCCGGCCCGATCGCCGCGGCGGACACGGCCGGAGCGGTCGGGGACCACCCGGCGGCCGCGGCGAACGCGGAGGTCCCGCGGCCGCGCCCCGTCCCCGGGGCGGACGAGCCCGCACCCGCCGAGGCCCCGGCCGCCGCGCCCGCGCCGCGAAAGGACGTCGAGCGCGACCCGGGCGCGGCCGAGCAGACCGTCGTGGTCGACCTGCCCTTCCCGGCGGCGTGGCAGGGGCCGCGGCGCTGGTTCACCCTCCTGCGCGGCCTGCTGGTGGTCCCGCACCTGGTCGTGATGCTGGTCATGTACACGGCACTGGTGTGCGTGATGCTGCTCAGCTGGTTCGTCATCCCGTTCACCGGCCGCTATCCCCGCCCGCTGTACGGGCTCGTCGTCGGCTGCCAGCGGTGGTCCGGCCGTGTCGTGGCGTACGCGTTCGGCCTCACCGGCGAGAAACTGCCGCCCTTCCGGACTCTTCCACGTTCACGCCGAACGCCCTGACACGCTTCGCGCGTCTCAATTGCCGTGGACCGCTAGGGTTCTACGGAAAAGACTCCCGTATTCCAGTTCAGGATCACGATGACCACGCACGCAGGAGAGAACGGCGAGGCCCTGCGCCCCGAGGACCCCGAGGAGCTCGGCCCCTACCGGCTGGTCGGCAGGCTCGGCCGCGGCGGCATGGGGACGGTCTACCTGGGTGAGGACCGGGCGGGACGCCGCGTCGCCGTCAAGGTGATCAACCGGGAGCTGGCCGGTGAGAGCACCTTCCGGGACCGGTTCCGGCGCGAGGTCACCGCCGCCCGGCAGGTCCGCCGGTTCTGCACCGCGCCGGTGATGGACGCCGAGCTCGACACCGACCCCCTGTACGTCGTCACCGAGTACATCGAGGGTCCCAGCCTGGAGAGCGCCGTCGCCGAACGCGGCCCGCTGCCCGGCTCGGACCTGGAAGGCGTCGCGGTCGGCGTCGCCACCGCGCTCGCCGCCATCCACGCCGCCGGCATCGTGCACCGCGACCTCAAACCCGCCAACGTGCTGCTGTCGTCCACCGGCCCGCGCGTCATCGACTTCGGCATCGCCCGCGCCCTGGACGCCGCCGACGGGCCCACCCGCACCGGCCAGTTCGTCGGGACCCCGAACTACCTCCCGCCCGAACTGCTGCGCGGCGAGCAGGTGACGCCCGCGTCCGACGTGTTCTCGTGGGGCTGCGTCGTCGCCTACGCCGGGACGGGCAGCGCGCCGTTCGCGGGCAACACCATCCCGGAGATCTTCTACCGCGTCGCGCACGACGAGCCGAACCTCGACCGGCTGGACTCGGGCCTGCGCGACATCGTCGCCGCCGCCCTCGACAAGGACCCGCGCAACCGCCCGTCCGTCCAGGACCTGCTCGGGCGCCTCGTCGGCAACGGCACGACCGACCCGGCGACGCTCGCCGAGACCGTCCAGGCGGGCTGGCACGGCCCCGCGGCCGACCCGACCGTGCAGGCACGGGCCGGCCAGGCACAGGCCGGCCCGTCCGCCTACACCCGGCCCGCGGTCCCGCCCGACGCCGACACCACGCGCCGCGACGGCGGACACCCCGGCGGCCCCGGCCCCCGCTCCGGCCGGACGGCCGGACTCCCCCGCCGCCCGCTGATCATCGGTGCCGCGGTCGCCGCCGTGCTGGCCGTGCTCGCCGTCGTCGGGTTCACCGTCCTGCGCTCCGACGGCCCGCCGGACAACCTGGCCACCGCGTTCAGCGACGCGTTCTCCAACAGCGACTCCGGCTGGGGCGACATCTACGACAAGCAGTACGGCTACGCGGCGGGCAAGTACCGGATGCAGACCAACGGCTCCAGCGGCGAGGTCGCGCGCTGGGTGCCGAAGGACAAGGTCGAGGACATCCCCGACCCGATGCTCGCGACCGTCACCGTGGCGGTCGACCAGGGCTCCCCGGACAGCATGTTCGGCATGCTCTGCCGCGCCAACGACGACGGCAAGAAGCAGTACCTGTTCCTCGTCCGCAATGACGGCAAGGGCGCGGTGCTCCGCAAGTTCAACGGGGACCTCGGCACCAAGGACCTCGCCAACCCGGACTCGGTCCCCGGTTTCGACCCGGATTCTCCGACCACGGTCCAGATCGCCTGCGAAGGCCAGGGGAAGGACGGCGCGGAGGTCCGGCTGCGGCTCTGGGTGAACGGCGAGCAGGTCATCGACAGGACCGACACCGACCAGCCGCTTCCCAACGGCTGGGTCGGGCTGCAGATCATCCGGGGCGGCAACGCGGCCGAGCAGATCGTCGCCGACTTCGACGACTTCGACATGTCGAAGATCCTCGGCTAGCCGCCCGGCGGCCGGCCGTCAGCGCCGGCCGGGCAGGTAGCCGTTCGTCCAGCGGGTCAGCTCCTCGAAGACCTGCGTGCGTGCGGGCTCGGCCGACAGCATCAGGTCGTGCAGGCCGCCGTCGATCCGGACGAGCGTCACGTGCCGCCCGATCCTCGGCGCCCACCGCGCCATGTGCTCGACGTCCAGGACGGCGTCGGCGCCGGTCACGTCCAGCACCTTGCGGGTGGGACGGACGCTGCGCGTCGACGCCATGACCAGCACCGGGACGTCGACGTCCAGGCCCTTGTGCAGCCGGAGCTGCCCGCGGCGCACGGCCGCCAGCCACGCCGCCCGCACCGGGAACCCGAGGATCGGCTTCCACGCCAGGTCGAAGTCCCACTCGCCCTCGTGGTCGCGGTGGATGCTCCGCGGATACCGGTCCGACACGCCCGCCGGCAGTTTCGCCTTCGGGAACCGCGGGCGCAGGAGCCGCGCGAGCCCGGCGCCGGCCTTGCGCATCACGAGCGGCTCGGCGATGTCGAGGAACGGGCTGTTCAGGAACACCGCGTCGACCAGCCCCTCGCCCTTCGCCCGGTCCGCCCACAGCGCGGCGATCAGGCCGCCGGTCGAGTGGCCGTTCAGCAGAAGCGTGCCGTGCCCGTCCACGTCCCGGATGATCCGGACGGCCTCGTCGATCTCGGGGAAGTAGTCCGACAGGCTCTCGACATAGTTCGGGGTCTGGTGCGGGCGCAGCGACCGCCCGTACTTGCGCAGGTCGAGCGCGTAGAAGTCGAAGCCGAGGTCGACGTAGAAGTCGGCCAGATGCTTCTGGAAGAAGTAGTCGATGAACCCGTGCAGGTACAACACCGCCCCGCGGGACGGGCCGGCGGCGGAAGGCGCGGTGCGCCTTCGCCGCACCAGCGTGGCCACGACCTCCCCCTCGGCGTCCCTGCCCATCGGCAGCTCGATCGCCTCGTATCCGGGGCCGAGCACGTCCACCGTCACGTCCACTCTTTCCTCCCGAACCCGCCCATCGATACCGGCATCTAAGCGTATGGGCGGGACGTTCACGGCCGCACGCGGGAACGCGCGGGCCTTGTTCCCACGTCTATGAGACAAACCCCTCCGGCTCCGGGAGACCCCCATGCAGGCCCCCCTTCGTGACCGTGACCCGCGGCAGCTCGGCCCCTACCGGCTGCTCGGGCGGCTCGGCCGCGGCGGGATGGGCACGGTCTTCCTCGGCGAGGACGCATCGGGCCGGCAGGTCGCGGTCAAGGTCATCAACCCGGAGCTGGCCGACGATGAGGCGTTCCACGAGCGGTTCCGCAGTGAGGTGACGGCGGCGCGGCAGGTCCGCCGGTTCTGCACCGCCGCGGTGCTGGACGCCCGGCTGGACGGCGACCCGTTGTACGTGGTCACCGAGTACGTCACGGGCCCGGCGCTGGACGCGGCCGTCAAGGAGGGCGGGCCGCTGCGCGGCGGCGACCTGGAGGCCCTCGCGGTCAACATCGCGACTGCGCTCAGCGCGATCCACCGCGCCGGGATCGTGCACCGCGATCTGAAGCCGTCCAACGTGCTGCTGTCCCCCGCCGGGCCGCGCGTCATCGACTTCGGCATCGCCCGCGCCCTGGACGCCCCGGACGGGCCGACCCGGACCGGCCAGTTCATCGGCACCCCCGCCTACATGGCGCCGGAGCTGATGCACGGCAGGAACATCACACCCGCGGCGGACGTCTTCGCCTGGGGCTGCGTCGTCGCGTACGCGGGCACGGGACACGCCCCGTTCGGCGGCGGCACGCTCCCGGAGACGATCAACCGGGTGACGAGCGGCGAACCCGATCTGGACGGGCTCGACGACACGGCGCTGCGCGCCGTCGTCGCCCGGTCGCTGGCCAAGGACCCGGCCGGACGTCCCTCGGTCAAGCAGCTTATCCAGGCGCTGACCGGCGAGGAGGAGCCGCCGTCGACGCCCCCCGCGGTCGCGCTGCCGGCGGCCGTGCGGACGTTGCCGGAGGCCAGGCCCGGACCGGCGCCCGAGGCGCCGGAGGCGGCGGTCCCCACCAGTGTCGAGTCTGTCCCGGCGACGCATCCGGTGGACGCGCCGCCCGCCGCAGGCGCCTCACAGGTCCCGCCGCCCGCGCCGCCGCCGCAGACGCCGCCGTCACCGATGACGCCGCACACGATGCCGCCGTCACCGATGACGCCATCGACGATGATGTCGAAGCCGCACCCGTGGCGGCGCCGGGGCCTGGCCGTGGGCGCCGCAGCGGCCCTCGTCGGGGTGTCCGCCGTGTTCGGCGTGCCGAACCTGAGGTCCGACGATGGGAAGTCCTCGGGGGGCTCTGAGACCACCCGGGCCGCCGCCGGCTTCGGCGAGCAGCCTCCGGAGGTCGACGACAAGGTCTTCGACGACGACTTCAGCGACGAGACCTCGGGCTGGAGGACGCCGGCCACGCCGATCTGGGACGCGTCCTACCGCGACCGCAAGTACGAACTCCACGTCCTCCCCGCGACGAACCGAACCACCGTCGACGCGCCCGTGGACGACGTCCCCGACTCGCAGCTCATCGAAGTGAAGGTCGAGCAGAAGGGCGGCGAGGCGGGCGTCTACTGCCACGGACAGGGCACCGGCTTCGCGTTCCTCCTGCGCGAGGACGGGCGGGTGCGCATCGCCAAGATGGACGGCTCCAGGCTGACGGACCTGGCGACCGGCACCGCCACCGACCTCCGCAGCAACGACGACCGCGTCCAGGCCGCGTGCGTCGAGGACGGGTCGGACGTCAAGCTCGGCATGTGGGTCAACGGCGAGCACGTCACGAGCACCACCGCGGCGGCTCCCGCCGATCACCCCGGCCCCAGCGGGCTGATCGCGTCGCGTCCCGAGGGCGTCTCCGGGCAGTCCGAGGCGACGTTCGACGACTTCGCCCTCTGCTCGGTCTAGTCTCCAGGTCCGGTTTTGCCCGGCTACTCCTTGCGGCCGGTCGTCGCGACGGTGACGCCGAGGCCGATCATCATCAGCCCGCCGGTGCCGCCGATCGCCGCGAGGCGGCGGGGCGAGCGGGCGAACCAGGTGCGGGCCGCCCCGGCGGCGACGCCCCACACGCTGTCGCACAGCAGCGCGATGAGCGCGAAGATGAGCCCGAACACCATCATCTGCAGCGGCACATGACCGTGCTCCCGCACGGCGAACTGCGGCAGGACCGCCGCGAAGAACACCGTCGTCTTCGGGTTGGTGACGCCCACGATGAAGCCCTGCAGAAGGGCCCGCCCGCCGCGCGCCCCATCGTCGCGGCCGACCGCCTCCTGGAGCGAGCGGCGGTGCCGGAAGGCCTGCACCCCAAGATAGACGATGTACACCGCGCCGACGGTCTTCAACGCCGTGAACACGACCGCGGACCGTTCCACGATCGAGCCGACGCCGACCGCGACGGCGACGGTCAGCACCAGCGCGGCCAGCACACCGCCGACGACGCCCGCGAGGGCCGTGCGGCGGCCGTGCGCCAGCGCCCGGCCGACGACGAACAGCACGGACGGGCCCGGGATCACGATGATGACGAACGCCATCGCGGAGAAGGCGAGCATCTGATGTGTCGACACCATGACCACACGGTATGCCGCGCGCCCCGTCCCGTCCCACCGGTTTTCCGGGCGCCGGGCGCTGTCCGGCTGTGGACGGGATGACGATCGTGACTCCGTCCGGACCGGCGGCATAAGGTTCGATCATGTCCGCTCCGGCCTCCGCGGGATCCGATCCCGCCGAGACCATCCCCCCACCGGATTCCCCCGCCGTCGCCTGGCGGCCGGTCCTGCTGATCGCCGGGGTGCTCGGCGTCGTGCTCCTCGCCGTCAGCGCCCGGTACGGCTACCACCGCGACGAACTGTACTTCCGCGTCGCCGGACGGCACCTGATGTGGGGGTACCCGGACCAGCCGCCGCTGCTGCCGCTGATCGGCCGGGCGGTCACCGCCGTGTTCGGCGACTCGCTGGTCGCGCTGCGCGTCCCCGCCGCGCTCTTCTCCGCCGCCGGCGTGGTCGCCGCCGCGCTGACGGCCCGGGAGATGGGCGGCGGACGGCGGGCCCAGCTCCTCACCGCCGGCGCGTACGCGGTGTGTCCCTTCGTCGTCGCGGCCGGCCACCTGTTCTCGACCGCGACGCTCGACCTGCTGCTGTCGACGACGATCGTGTGGCTCGTCGTCAGATGGGTGCGGATCCGCGACCAGCGGCTGCTGCTCGCCGTCGGCGCCGTGTCCGCCCTGGCACTGAACGTCAAGTACCTGGCCGCGTTCGTGCTGGCCGCACTCGTCGCCGGGCTGCTGATCTCCGGGCCGCGCGAGTTCCTGCGACGCCCCATGCTCGCGGCCGCCGTACTGATCGCGGCCGCCGCGGTCGTCCCGGGGCTGATGTGGCAGGCCGGCCACGACTGGCCGCAGCTCGACATGGCGGACGCGATCGCCGGGAACGGCGATTTCGCCGGACGGCCCGGGTTCGTCCCGTTCCAGATACTGCTGACCGGCGTCGTCCTGTCCTGGCTGTGGATCTACGGCCTGTGGCGGACGTACCGGTCCGCGGACCTGCGGCCGTTCCGGTTCCTCGGCCACGCGTACGTGCTGCTGACCGTCCTGTTCCTCCTCACCGCCGGGAAGCCGTACTACCTCAGCGGCCTCTGGGCGGCGCTGTTCGCGGCCGGGGCCGTCGAGATCGAGCGGAACGGCGCGCCGCGCGGCTGGGGCTGGGTGCCGGCCCTGCCCGTCTACGTGATCACCGCCGTCACGACCGCTCTGCTCACCCTGCCCGTCTACCCGGTGAAATGGCTGGCCGACACCCCGCAGCCCGCCGTCAACGCCGACTCCGCCGAGACGGTCGGCTGGCCCCGGTTCGCCGCCCGGGTCGCGGAGGTCCACGGCTCCCTGCCGCCGGACGAGCGGTCCAAGGCGACGATCATCGTGAGCAACTACGGCGAGGCCGGGGCGCTCGACAAGTACGGGCCCGGCCTCGGCCTGCCCCGCGCGTACAGCGGGCACAACGGCTACTGGTACTTCGGACGTCCCCCGGACACCGGCGGCCCCGCGATCGTCGTCGGACCCGAAACCGAAGCGGGCGCGCCCTACCTGCGGCGGTTCTGGACGGACGTGCGCCCCGCCGGCCGCATCGACAACGGTGTCGGCCTCGACAACCAGGAACAGGGCAAACCGGTGTGGATCTGCCGCGGGCAGCGCGCCCCGTGGCCGGAGCTGTGGCCGCGGCTGAAGACGCTGTCGTGACGCGCCGGGCGGTTCAGGGCGTCAGGACGTCCCAGACGCCGGCGCGGCGCACCATCAGGTTGTGGGTGAGCAGGCTCCCCGGCGGCACGTCCCACGCCGGATCGCCGCCGCCGTCGCCGCGGTCCTCGGCCCACACCTGCGCGACCGCCCAGCGGAGCTTGTCGACGCCGTCCGGGTGACCGGTACCGGACGCGACGAACACGTCCCGCGCCGGGGCCGCCACGACGAGGTCGCCCTCCACGTCCTGGCCCAGCTTCTCCAGGAACCCCTCGTCCAGCAGCAGGCCCGACTCCAGGCTCCCCCGCCGCGCCGGAGCGCCCGTCCCGGACAGCGACACCGTCACGGCGCGCACGTCCGGATACCAGCTGAGGCTCAGCTCGGGGCGCAGACCACGCAGGTTGATCACCGCGCGGCGGCGCAGCTCCTCCGGCGGCACGCCCAGCTCGGCGCAGTGCCGGCGGGCCACATGCTCGTAGCGGCGGCCGGCCGGGGCGGCCTCGTCGGCGATCTCCAGCGCGTAGCTGACATACAGATCGCCGGCGAACGGGTCGCGGATCGGCTCCTCGTCCGGCGGCAGCGGAAACTCCAGCTGGACCTCCGCCGGCACCCGCGCCTTCATCAGCGGGACGATCAGACTTGACCGCGGGTCGGTCACGGGACGTTCCTCCTGATGCCTGTTGCGGCCGGTGCCATCGAAGGGATCACCCTACCGTCGTGGCCGTGCCCGGCCCATCGGCGCGCACCTCCGGCGGCCCGCCTGGCGGGACGACGGAAAGGTTCCGCGGCGCCCCGTTCTCGATGATCCGCCACACGGCATCGGTGTCCAGATGCTCCTCGACGAGGTCGCCGAGCGTGTCCAGAGTCGCCTCCCGCAGGGCTTCGAACGACACATCCGGGGCGGGCGTGAAATCGCGGCCGCTTTCCCTCGCCACGTCCTGGAGAAAGGCGCGCCTGAACCCGTCGTTCTCCATGGCGCCGTGCCAGGTCGTCCCCCAGACCGCCCCCTGCCGGCATCCGTCGAGGAACGGCTCCCCCCTCGCGACCACGACACCATGGTGGATTTCATAGCCGTGGACGTCTTCGCCGTAGGCACTCCCCAATGGCCGCCCGAGCGTCTTCTCCTCCCTGAACTCGACCCGTGCGGGCAGCAGGCCGAGCCCCTCGACCCGTCCCGCCCCCGACTCGACCTGATCGACGATCTCTTCGGCGAGCATCTGATAGCCGCCGCAGATGCCGAGCACGGGCCTGCCCGCACGGGCACGGCCGCCGATCGCGTCGGCCATTCCCCGCTCGCGCAGCCAGGCCAGATCACCGACCGTGGCCCGGGTCCCCGGCAGCACGACCAGATCGGCCTCGGCCAGATCCCCGGCGCTCGCCGCATAACGGACGACGACCCCCGGTTCGCAGGCCAGTGCGTCCAGATCCGTGAAATTCGAGATCCGGGGAAACCGCACCACGGCGACCCTCAGGGTCTCGTTCCCGACCGGCCCCTTCGCCTCAGGCCGAGGCGCCTCCAACGCGAGAGCGTCCTCGGAATCCAGATACAGCCCGGACTTCCACGGCAGCACACCCAGCGTCGGCCGGCCGGTGAGCGTCTCCAGCTGCTCAAGCCCCGGCTCCAGCAATTCCCTGGCGCCCCGGAACTTGTTGATGACGAATCCCGCGATCAGCGCCTGATCGGCTGGTTCCAGCAGGGCGACCGTCCCGTACAAGGACGCGAAAACACCACCACGGTCGATGTCGCCCACAACGATGACCGGCAGTTCCGCGGCCCTCGCGAGCCCCATGTTCACGATGTCGCCGGCCCTCAGGTTGATCTCGGCGGGGCTTCCGGCCCCCTCGCAGATCACCACGTCGTACTCGTCCCGAAGCTCCTCGAGACTTTCTTTCACGACGCCCTTGAGCCATTCCCTGTGCTCCCCGTACTGCAGCGCGTCGACCTCCGCCACGGGCCGTCCCAGAACGACGACCTGACTACGCCGATCGCTCCCCGGCTTGAGCAGCACCGGATTCATCACGGCCCTCGCCGCCACCCCCGCCGCCTGCGCCTGCATGTACTGCGCCCGCCCGATCTCCGCCCCGTCACCCGTCACCATCGAATTCAGCGACATGTTCTGGGCCTTGAACGGCGCGACCTTCACACCTTTTCTCGCCAGCCACCGGCACAGCCCCGCCGTGACCACGCTCTTCCCCGCGTCCGACGTCGTTCCCGCGACCAGAAGTCCACTCACCGCAAACCCCAGATCACGGCCGCCGCCGCGAACGTCACCGCCGCCGAAAGCCGCACGGCCCTCGTGATGTCCCGCACCTCCGGTGCCCTGCCGCCGCCCATCTCGGGACGCCGCTCAACCCGTCCCCCGTACTCGTTGACGCCCCCGAGCCGCACCCCGAGCGCCCCGGCGAACGCGGCCTCACACCGTCCGGCATTGGGACTCGGATGCTTGCCCCCGTCCCTCACCAGCACCCGCCACGCGGCACGCCCGGAGAAAGCCGCGACCAATCCGCCCGTCACCCGTGCCGGGACCCAGTTGGCCACATCGTCCAGCCTCGCCGCCGCCCACCCGAACCGCTCATACCTCGGATTCCGGTACCCGACCATCGCATCGAGCGTGTTGACCGCCCGATACATCAGCAATCCCGGAATTCCGCCCACGGCACCCCACACCAGCGGAGCGACCGACGCATCCGACGTGTTCTCCGCCACCGACTCGACAACGGCCCGCGTCAAGCCCTCCGCATCGAGCCCACTCGGATCCCGCGCACACAAATGAGAAAGCCGCCCCCTCGCCGCCTCCAGATCCCCCCGCTCCAGCACCCGGGCCATGACCAGCCCCTCACGCCCCAGCGACGTCCCCCCGAGCACGGCCCAGGTCACGCCGGCGGTCACCAGAGCATGCGCCACCCGCCCCCGGGCGACCGCCTCCAGCCCGACCCCGAGCACCCCGGCACCCCCCACGAGAACCCCGGTGTGGACGACCCCGCGCCACCGCGAATCCCCGTACAAGGACCGCTCCGCCACCGATGCGACACGCCCGAATCCCGCCACCGGATGCCACTTCTTCGGATCCCCGAAGAACGCGTCCAACGCCACCCCGAGAACAAGGCCCTCACCAGAGACGCGCATCAAGCTCATCCCAGTACCGCTCCAGCCAGTCCTGCGCCCGCCGGATCCGCTGCCCGGCACCCCCGCGCCACATCCGCGCCCAACCCCCGCCGCCTTCCGCCCGAACCTGCATCGCCAGATACGACCGCTCGAACCGCACCCGGGCCGCCGGCAGCACGTCCCGCCGCCCCCGGGCGTCCAACCCGTACGCGTCACAGAAGATCCGCAGCCGCCGCCCCACGTCGACCCGGTACAGCAACGCGTCCCGATCCGCCGGATCGGCGATCGGCCCCCAATGCCGCAACGCCGTCACCACATCGAACAACCGCGTCGTGGGCCGCGCCAGATCGAAGTCGATCAACGCCACCGGCATCCCGCCCCGGAAGACCACGTTCTCCGGCGTCACATCACAATGCCCGATGACCTCGGGCTCCCCGTCCAGATTCGACGTCTCCCCGTCCCAGGGCGCCCCCTCCGGCGCCTCATAGGACGCCACCGCCTCGTGATACCGACGCAGCAGCCGCCCGACACCCCGCAACGCCTCATCTGAGACCACATGACCCGCCAGCGGCCGCCGCGGCGCCTCCCCCGGCACCCAGCTCAGCACCTCCCGCCCCCGCCCATCGACCCCGAGCACCCGCGGCGCACCGTCGAACGCCACCGCCTCCAGATGCCGCAGCAACCCGTGCACGGCCGGACTGTGCGCCCCGAGCGGCCTCCGCACCGTGTCCCCGACCCGTACCACGCCCTCCGACACGTCCCCACCGGAGAGCGGCATCTCAAAGTTCACCGCCACAGCACCCCAAGATAAGACCCGCCCGCCCTCTTCCGCCCGGTAAGGCCGTTATAGATGTGGAGCCTGAGGACCCTCACCCTTACACTGTTTCCCGGCGTCCCGCCGGGCGCCGGGCGCCCGTAGCTCAGCTGGACAGAGCATCGGACTTCTAATCCGACGGTCGCGGGTTCGAATCCTGCCGGGCGCGCCACCCCCACCAGCCGATCAATGCCCTGACCTGCAATGACGCCTCTCGCGCCGGTTCGGCCGGATGCAGCCAGATGCCACCGAACGCAGCCGCGCGGCACTGTTCCCGGAATATACGCGGAATGACTCCGCCCGCGTTTGCCCAGGTCAGCACACAAGACAAGAGAGGCCCCGGAACGTCCCGGAGCCTCTCCACCGCGGTTGCCGATCATGCCGCCAACGCGTCCTCGATGCGCTGGTTGGCTACCTCCCGCTGCCCATCGATGCACCTGGCGTACACACGCAACATCACATCGACCCCGTGCCCAGCGCGTTCGGCCGCTTCGGGAGCATGGACGCCCGCGTTCAGCCAGAGCGACACCGCCGCGTGCCGCAGGTCGTACGGCCGGGCCGCCAACGGCGATTCGACCTGATCCGGAGCGAGCGCCAGGACGCGAGCCCGCTTCCAGACCTGCGCGTACGCCGAGCCGGAGAACGACCGGCCGCCACTGGTGACGAACAGCCGACCATCCTCGGCCGCCCCGAAGGCTTCGAGGTGTTCCCGGAGCATCGTCACCAACTCGGGAGGGATCGGGACGGGCCGCACGATGTCGTCCTCCCGATGCTTGAGGCCCCGATCATCGAAGGTCTCCCCGGAGTCGGTGTACCGCTTGTTGGTCTGAGGCCGGGTCTTCTTCAGCGTGATCAGCCCCCACCCGGTTGCCGGAAGTTCGCAGTCCTGCCGACGCAGCCCCGCCGCCTCAGCCGGACGGAGGCCGGCGAAGTACATGCACCCGAACATCGCCCGCAGCCGAGGCCCCCGCGACCGGCCGACATAGGAAACCGCCGTCAGCAGCTCGCGAGCCTGGGACGGATTCACGACGACCCGCCGATCAACGGCCCCGTTCTGCTTGGGAGGACGCCACTTCACTCGGTCAAGGGGGTTGGCCGCCAGTTCCCCCAGTTCGACCGCGTAGCCGAGCGCATGCTTGAACACCGCCCGCTTGCGCCGGAACGTCGAGGAGGCCGCGGGTTGTCCGTCGAGTTGGAGCGCGAGAATCTCCAGCGCGGCCCGAGCCAATCGCGGTTCGTCCAGTTCGGTAATCGGCATGGACGCCGACTCCAGCCAGCGAAGCGCCGCGCCCAGTTCGGCCGACATGTCGGGACGGCGATCGTCCGGCACGAAGACAAACCGCCGGAGAAGCACCCGGAGGAGGGACGCGTCAGGACGACCGGGCATGTCCTTGACGAACACGAGCGTCACGGCCGTCATGGTGTCGGTGAGGCCCTCCCGAGACTTGGCAGCCGCATGAGGCCAACGCGCCTTGACGTAGGCACGGGCGAACTCCAGCCACGTCCGAGCGGTCGCCGCTTTGAGCATGGACAGCGGAAGGCCCGTGTCCGTATCGAACGCCTCACCGTTCTTGGCAGCCTGCCTGAGGTCAGACAGGAAGCTCTTTGCCTGTGAAGACCGTTCGAACGTCCGAGACTTCTCACGGCCGCCGACCGTCCAACGCGCGGTGTACGAGATGACCTTGCCTGGCTTGTCTGACCTCGGCCCCGCTTTGTTCGGTCGGGTCTCCCAGAACTTGACCTTGTAGGACGTGTTCACGCCGCCTCCCGCAGCGACCAGAGCCACGCGTCGAGATCACTTCGATAGATGCGGATCTCGCCGTTGGGGAGCTTGAACCCAGCCGGAGCCCGACCGATCTCCCGCCACCGGTAGAAGGTCCGCCGAGAGATCCCGCCGAGTTCTTCGAGCACCTGGTCAACCGTGAGAAGTTCATCCCGCTTGCCGCTCACGCTGCCTCCGGAGTTGCCGAAAGTTCGGGGGTGGGGGTGTGGGTGGCTTGGTCGAGTTGCCTGCGTCGCTGGATGCGTTCGTTGATCAGCAGCAGTAGGCGTTGCTCTGCTGGTTTCACGTCCGGGTCGCCAGGCCCGGCGCGTTCCCAGACGTGGACGGCGTTGGGGTCGGCCGGGTTGGTGACGGGTACACCGGCCTCAGCGAGGCGTGCGAGGACCCAGGCTTTGCGGTCGGCTTTGTGGTCGGCCAGCGTCTTCCCCGACCACTTGCGGGAGACCAGGACGCGGCGGCCGCCGTAGCCGAGGTGTTCGCGTCGGTGTGCTTTGCCCTTGCAGTAGCCGGGCGTGAGGCCCTTTCGGGGGTTCTTGGGTTGGACGCCGTAGCGCAGCCAGTTCGCGCACGTGGGTGAGCACGGCTCGTAGCGGAGTGCTTCGGCCATCCGGTCGACGTGTTCGCGCTGCGCGGTGCTTTCGGCGTTGTGGCATTCGGCGACGCCCTTGACGAGGTACTTGGTCAGGTAGCCGATGAGCTTGCGGGACTGCGGGGAGTCGGCCAGAACGCCCTGTGCGTCGATCTGCCGCCCGAACCGCACCACGTGCAGGGGTTGGGCCTCCTCGTCCTGGCCGAGCGCGTCTAGCGCCTCATCCCAGGTGGGGAGGACTTCGCCAGTTGCGGGGTCGAGGTATCCGCCGTTCTCGCCCGCCAGCTCGTCCCAGACCGGGAGCCGTTCCCCCTCGAAGACGACGCGGTCGGTCGAGGGCCACCACACTTGGTGGTACGTAGCGGCCACCACTTGGCGCAGTTCGGCGCGGGAGATGGTGCCGCGGATTGCCATGTGCAGGTGGGGAGCCAGGCGCCGTTGTGGTTCGACGGCTGCGAAGTACTGCACGTCGTAGCCGACGAACCGGCGAAGGTTCTGCACGAACCGATCGATCAGCTTGGAGAAGTGCAGGGCATCACGGGCGGCGCGTGTGTAGTCGTAGGTGTCGGGGTCGATCGGGGTCCCGTCCGAGCGCACCCGCCCGTAGGAGTCCAGGGTCAGGGTGAGGAAGATCGACGGCCGGAACGCCTTGCCGTCCTTGCCTCGGAAGACCTTGCCGACCGTGCGGGAGTCGACCGGCCGCCGGGGAAGGTCGGGGGCATCCTGCCGCCTACGGGTCGACCGCGTCCGCCGGCTCTTGCCCTGTTCGGTCTTGAGGGAGCCGCGGACCCCCGTGCGTTCGAGCTCGTTGTCGAGGTCACGAATGACCGCGTCCCAGAACTCCGGCCCTTCCCCGTCCGCCGTGCCATCCTCGCCCGCGCGGTCACGAGCCGCCGCAGCATGCGCCCGCAGCTCCATCCATGCGCGTTGCTCCTCGTCCGGGTCAGCGCGCGTGATGATCGGTTCCTCGGTCAGGTGCCAGCCTTGACGGCACTGCACGGCCCTCAGCTTGCGCTTGCGTTCGGCGCAGGAGGGGCAGACCGAGGCCAGGGTGTGCCCGCACGGGACGTACACCACCTCGGCTGCGCCGGTGTTCAGGTCGACTCGGCGCATGGGCACGGGGCGGATGCAGACGCCGTGTTCGACCGCGACCGCTTCCAGCACCCCCCGCGCCAGCGGAGGAAGGGTCTTGACCACCGGTTCCGGCTCGGGGGCGTCGAGGGTGGGTTGGGTGACGCGGGCAGGGGGTTTGGTCACGCCGCCTCCACATCGGGTAGGGCGAGCGCGACCATCGCGCGGATATCGGCATCCGAGACGTAGGCTGCCCGCACCCGCACCGGGTCAGGGGAGGCTTCGAGCCGGACGAACCCGACCCCCGCGCCGATGTGCGGGACCGGTGAGATCTGGTCGGCCAGGGCGCCACGGTCGCGGGCACCGTCGCCAAGGACCATGTCGACCTGTTCGTCTTCGTCGAGGCGCAGGGCGATGCGGTCGGGGAACAGGTTGCGCAGGTTGTTGACCTCTTTGCGCGCGTCCTGCTGGGCACCGATGACGCAGTACCCCACCGACCGGCCTTGCGAGGTGAGCACCGCAAGCGCGGACTCGGCCCGCTTGCGTAGGTCGCGTTCGGGGCAGTAGGCGGTCAGGAACGCCAGCTCATCGACCACGATGACCCGGAAAGGAAACTCCCGCGCCGGCGTGAACGACCGGGTCACACCCGCGAAGCGTTCGGCGCGAGCGTTCATGTCCTCGGCCGCCGCCTCCAGCAGATCGACCATGCCGCCCTTGGGATCGGAGGAGTACCGCCCGTACCGCTCGAACAGCACCCGCCCAAACGACAGCTCCATGCGCTTGGGATCGACGGCCCACACCTCCACCAGCCCGGACAGCGTCAGCGGCAGCAGCGCCCGGACAGCCGACCAGATGACCGAGCCCTTGCCGGCCCCCGTCGCCCCCGCGATCAACACGTGCGTGCCGAGGAGCCGCAGCCGCCAAGGTGAGCCGTCCTCGCACCACCCGATCACCAGGCCGGACAGGTCGACATCGGAGGCGTCCGGGACGGGGAGAGCCGGTATCGGTTCGGCGAGGGCATCGCGGCGGACGAACTCCAGCCAGACTCGTCCCGGACGGTCCCCGTCCCGCACCCGGACCAGGGATGCGCCGAAGCCGTGCGCCAGGTTGGCCGTGACCCGTTCCCATGCGTCGGGGGCTTGGCCTTTGAGCATGCGGACCAGCACCCGATCACAGGTCGGTCCGGAACGGACGCGGACGAGGGAGGGCAGGTACTCCCGACCTTTGTGCACTGTGGTCAGGCCCGCCGTGACCAGGACCGGTTGCCAGTGGCGCCGGTAGACGAAGGTGAGGCGCCACCAGGACTGGACGGGACGGGCGATCCAGCGGACGAAGGACGGACGGTCCACCCCCGCCCACACGCCCAGGCCCACGGCGACGAGGGCCAGGACCAGGACGGGGACGGTCCACCCGTAGGCATAGCCGAGCCAGCCGAGCCCGGACGCGGCCGAGACGGGGACGATGTTGCGGACCAGGAACACGACCGCGCGGACGAGTGCGCGGACGGCGTTGACGATGAGGACCAGACCCTCGGGCATGTGCCACACCGGAGGCGCCCACTTCGGGGCCGCGAACGGGTCACGCTGGGTTTCGACGGCGACGTTTTCGCCAGGAGCGAGCTTGCGGAACTCCCATGCCATGATGGGTCACACCTCTTCTTTGTGCTGTTCAGGGGAGAGAAGCGGGGCGGCCGGAGGTACCAGCTCCAGCCGCCCCACCTAGATCAGGCCGCCGGGCTCTCGGCGGATTCGGCCGGGATGTTGTTGAGGGAGTGGAGCCGCTCCACCTCGGCCGTGAACCGGGAGACGACCTCCAGCAGCCGCCGCGCGTTCTGCACATCGCCCGCCTCTACGTCGAGCCTCCGGCCGGACAATGCCAGCGACAGGCCCGGCGTCGAGATCGTCAGAATCGGGCTCGTCGGCGGATCGTCGGAGTAGGTGATACAGCCAAAGCGCGTATCCGCGCCGAAGTGGACGCTCACCGAGCCGTATCCGTCCTTCACGCCGCATCCTTCGCGGCGTTGTCCTTGCCCGAGCCGCGGGCCGCGCCGCCCTTGAAGTTGGCCGGACGCACCGCCGCCGCCTTCAGCGAATAGGCCAGCCGACCGGTACCGGAGTTGACGTACGGCGTGACCGACAGCCCATCGAACTCCACCGGCACGAACGGGAACCCCGCCGGAGCCTCCGGCATCACCGGCTGCACCGGCGCCATCAGCTTGACCTTGAACGTCCCCTTGGACTCCGGATCGGCGTCCAGGACCTCCACTGCCCACACCAGTTCCCCGGTGTCCTTGTCCCGCGCCTGGACGAAGTTCTCCCGGGTCGACCGGTCGAAGTCCCGCACCGGCTCGACACCGCCCTTGACGAACGCGCCGTAGGGGAACACGTCCCCGAACGCCACCTTGAACGGACCCTGCACTGCCATCTCTGGCTACCTCCAGACATTCACCCGTCCGCTTGTCCGGACGAGTGCACGCCTTGAAGATACCTCGCACACTCGACCGAACAACCTCCTACTTGAGTGACCTGTGTCACATTTCACGGGCGGGCAGGTCAAGCCGCCACGCGGTCAGTCCGGGACGCTGTACACGTCCTCCAGCTCATGCAACGACCCCGGCATCACGACCTGCGCCACGAACTGCACCGCATGAGAGGCGTCATGCAGACTCGCCAACGTCGCCAACACCGGCTCACTCTCCTTGATCCCCAAGAGCTTGGCTTCGTCGCCGGCCGGGAGCCGCGCCGTCAGTCGCTCGGTGATGTGGTCGATGCGCAGGCCCCTGACCGTACGCAGATGATCCCGCAGCCCGACCGGCAGGGGTTCGGGCTTGTCCAGGTCGGTACCGAACGTCAGCTCTTGCGGGAACCAGCACGTCACCACCTCCGAGGCAATGCCGTCCCGCTCAGCGACCCAACGCCGCGCCACCACCCGCGCCCCACCCGAATCCAGCGGCCCAGCGACCGGGCCAGGCGCCTCCACCTGACCGACATCGACCAGCCGCAGCCCCGCCGAGGTCTCCGGCTGATCCAACACCGTAAGGCCCGGACGCGACGGCCGCGCAGCCGAGGCAGGGCGCCCCTTGACGAACGAGCCGCGCCCGTGTTCACGGGTGATCCATCCGTCCTGCTGAAGCATCTGCAACGCCCGGACCACCGTGGTACGGCCCACCGCGAACTCCCGGACAAGCTGAGATTCCGAAGGAAGCATCGAACCGGGCGGGTAGTCGCCGTTCTCGATCCGGCGCCGCATCTCCAGCACCACCCGCGCGTACTTCGGAGGCTCGAACTCCAAGCTCGACATTACGACCACCTGACTACTAGGACGCTTGACCACACAAGCGGCTCACGTGGGCAGGGTAGCGACCACATCCGCAGACGTCACGCCCCAGGGCCGCCGCAAGCAGTACCGACACCGCCACAGCCCCCACGACACGGAGCATTCAGGGACTCAAAGGATTCAGACCACGTGGTGCGGCACCGGGAAACCGGCGGCAACCAGAGCCGTGCGCACCTCACCGACCCGGCGAGGCCCGATGTTGCGCACCTCGGCCAGTTCACGCGACCGCAGCAGCCCGAGCACATCCCCCACCGTCGCCGTACGCCCGCGATCGTTGCGCAACGCGTTCAGCACGTGAGCCGACAGCCCCAGGCACTCCACCGGGCACGCCACCGTCACCCGGTCACACTCATGCGGACCCTCACCCGGCACTGCCACCGACTGCGCATGCAACCCCGAGGCCCGGCCCGCTTCCACCAGCAGCCGCAGCAGATCACCGACCGTCCGCACCCCAAGACAAGAGACCGGGCACTCTGGCCCGATCTCTTCATGCCCCGCCCGATGCGTGCCAGTTTCCGCGCCGATCACCTCGGCCACTGCCACCCCCGCGCGTGCACGATCGCCTCCCGCAACTGCCCCGGGTCGCCCGCCTCCACCAAGCGCACATCACGGCGGATACGCACCATCGCCCACCACGCCCCGGTCGCTTGTCCGTACCAGGCCACGACCCCGGAGAACTCCCGCTCAATCTGCGCCGCCACCGGCCGCCGCGCCGTCTCGTCCGACGACGCCACCCACGAGACACCCATCACCCACACCCACCCGACGACGCCGAAGAGCCCGAGAAGGCCGAAGAGGTCGAGGCACCGGCGAACGGCACCGCCAGCACCCGCGCGATCCGCTCCGCCGCAGTGACCGTGTCCGCCACCGGGCACAACGGCTCCAACTCCACCGGCGAACTACGAGTCGGCCCGGACCACACCCACAACCACCACAGCACGCCCTCACGGGGACGGCACAGCACCTCTTGCCGCAACCCCGGCGAGAACACCTGCCCCTGCGGGTCATCAGGGCCCGGCTCACCGGCCGGGTTACGCACCCGCACCGCGCCATGCCCCCACACCTCGGCCACCAAGCCCCGCGTCTCCAACGCATCCACCAGCGCCAACGCCCCCGACCTCCAGGACTCACCCAACGCCACCCGAGCCACCACACGACCCACGACCACCACTCCACTCCCAGACAGAAGACGAAGCGGGACCGCCAGGGCGACGACCATCCGGAGGAGACCCACCAACCCCGAAGGCGCGGCCACTCGGCGGGAATCGACCACGCCCACAGCCGCCGCAACACCCACCGGCCCCGCAGCCCGCTACGCCGCACGCACCCCACGAGCCGGAGCGCACCAACCACACCGCACCCGCTCGACCTCAGGGCCGGAGCCGCCCGGCATTCCCACCAGCACCGCCCGACGAGGATGGACGAACTTCCACCCCCGGCCGCTGCAGTGCCCGCACCCGCTGTTTGCCTGCTTGTCGCGCATGCGGCCAACACTCTCGCCTCGAAACGTCCCATTGAAGGTCCTTCTTAGGTCTTCTATAGGACGTTACAAGGACGTTTGATCGAGTTAGCCGTGTCACAGTGTCCGCTCAGTGCCCGTATCACCGCTAAAGTCGGACACGAAGAGGACACACAGCGGAGGGACCAGCGATGCCGCGCCCAGCAGGCAACACACGACTCAAGGCCGCCCGGCAGCACGCCGGGTACGCGTCCCAGCAGGCACTAGCCGACGCGATGACAGCAGCCGCCCCCCTGCTGGGCTTGGGCCACATGCAGATCAGCGCCCGACAGATACGACGCTGGGAGTCCGCATCCCCGCCATGGCCCCGCGCCGACCACCAACGCCTCTTGGTTCACGTCCTGCAACTGCCCATCGAAGAACTGGGCTTCACCCCACCCTGGGAGACCGCAGACGCCCCGGCCCCGGCACGCCCGAGCACCAGCGCACCCACCACCCACGGCCAGGGAACCGGTGCCGCGCTCCCTCTCCCCAAGGCCAACGCCGCCGTCCAACCCCCCACCGTGGGAGCCGACTTCTCCGCCATCAATGGCGCCCTACGCCGCCTGTACTTCTCCGTCCAGCCCGCGCAGCTCCACCCGACCGTGGTCGAACACACCAAACTCGGCACCCAGCTACTTGCCGAGACCACCGGCGTCCCGCGCACCATCCTCGCCACCGCGCTCGCGGAGTCGCTGCTGCTGGTCGGCCGCATCGAGTTCTTCGACCTACGCCAGCCCGACGACGCCGACGCCTCATACGTCCGCGCCCTCCAGGCCGCCGGAGAAGCCGACGACCCGCTACTAGGCGCCGCGATCCTCGCCCACGCCGCATTCATCCCCGGATGGGACGGCCGACGCGACGAGGCAGCCGAACGCATGCGCGCAGCCCGCACCTACGCCCGACGCGGCAACCCACCCGCCGAGTTCTGGGCATGGCTAGACGCGGTCGAAGCCGAATGCGAGACCCGCTGCGGACACCCCCGCGAAGCCCTTCGCCTCATCGACCACGCCGAACGCATGCTGGCCGAGAGCACCGGAGCGCCGGCCCCCGACTGGTTCAACTGGTTCTCGCCGGTCAGCCTCGCCTCATTCAAGGGAGACACCCAGCTCAAGGCCGGTCAGCCTGCCCAGGCCAAGGCCACACTGCTCGGCGTCCTGGAGGCGATCGGCGACACCAACGCCAAACAGCGCGCCGTCATCCTCGGAGACCTGGCCGCCGTCGAGGTCGCCCAGCGCAACCCCGAGGCCGCATGCACCTACGCAGAGCAGGCCCTGGACCAACTCTCCGTCACCTGGTACGCCACCGGCATGGACCGCGTGCACGACGTCCGCCGCGCCCTCCAGCCATGGGCAGACACCGACTGCGTCCGCCGCCTGGACGACCGCCTGTACGGCTGGCAAACCACCCTCAGCGCGCTGCAGCGTTGAACTCAGCGATACGGCCCGGAAGCTCACCCAGCGAATCAATCCGCATCGTCGGAACGCGGTCGGCTTCCGGGTCGTCCTGCTGAATGATCCCCCACGGCCCCCGCCGGATCAGCGCCGTCCGCAACCCCATCTGCGCCGCGGGCATGATGTCGTTGTCCAGCCGGTCACCCACATACAGCACCTGGTCGGCCTCACACGGCGCCGCCTCCACCACACACCGGAAGAACCCCGGATCAGGCTTGGACACACCCCAGTCATCCGACGTCGCGATCATGTCACTGGGCAGCTCCAGCGACCGCAGGATGCCACCGGCCCGCACCGTCTGATTCCCCGCGATCCCGACCCACAGCCCATCACCCCGAAGCTTGGCCAGCGTCGGACGCGCATCCGGGTACAAGTCCTCATCCCCGAACGTCTCAGGCCGCCCAACCTCGGCCCGCTCCTCACGCTGCTGCGTCAGATCGAACCCCGGCGCGAACACCTGGAACGTCTCCCGGTAGTCCAACCCCCGAGCGATCACCGCCCCGAACATCGCCGAGAACGTATGCCGAGGCACCCCCAACCAGTCCGCCCAAGTCCCATACTCCCGAGACTCATCAACCAGACACTCACCCACATCAAACACAACCGCACGAATCATGGCAGTACCCTACGTCCACAGATATCCGCCAGGCCCAGCGGCCCAGCCGAGCGATACTTCACCTTCCTCGGGGCAGGCAAGCCGGCTCAAAAACGCATGGGCGATGAACTCGCAATCAATACTCGTTGAGCCAAGAACTGCACTAGATCGATATCTGCGCCGAGCAAGCTCGCCTCTCGCGAAAAGGGAAGTATCAGCTCCGGGAGATCGCTTGCGTCGCCGTCCTTCGCGTGCACGATTCGGCAACGCAAATCGTACACCCTATTAGCAACTTGATCAATAATATCGGTTTTAGGGTTACCGAGGTCGATGCGCGCCACATTCTTAATTGCTTTCGAGTTGACAAAGTGAGGTTTCCTTTCAGGATCATCAGAGATGTATCCACGGAGACGCTCCACGTCCACGCAGTTGCGAATTGTGGCCTTAAGTTGATCTCGTTCGCCACCGTAACCTTTTCCAGATCGACTCGCCAGCAGCAGTATTCTCGAGAGGTGAGAATCATCGCTGGCATCAAAAGAGGGATCTCGCAATTCATTTTTAAGTTTGTCGAGCGCGTCTCGCCGACTGTACATTGGGAAATGAAATTCGAGAACCTGATAGTATGCAAGGTACTGCAGGAGCGGCATTCCAAGTGCAGAGCGGGCATACCGATATAGGCTTAGCGGCTTTGCTTGGTAATGATTCTTGGGCATACTGGGTGTATAATTGCTCGGCGCAACCAGCTTCCTGGCGTCGAGGCCAGTACGACTTTCCATCGAACGAGCAAGCGTATATGCCGTGCAATACTTTAGATCAAGTTCGAAGAGTACCGCATCTGACACTTTTTGCAAAAGAGATAGAGCCTCTTCATGGCTCTTGCAAGAAACTTCACGGATTCGTATCACCGGATCTCGATACTTCTTCCGATCACTATAGATACGGAAGCGATCTGAAGGTGACCCGAGTTCAATAACGGGCTCCCCCGGGCGGCCACTTGCCTCAATGGGGATGGTCCAGGTTTCAGTTTTCATTAGTATATCTAGTTGAGAATCATATTCAAGTACGCGGAAGTCCGACGTGCCGAGCAAAGTCTTATTGGCATCCATTCTGAGACCTGGAATGTCAAGCAAAGGTCGTTCGAGGCCTGTGCGGACCAACGAGGCTTCGATTATGCCCTCATCGATGAAATGGACCGCGCTGTAATCGCCCAAATATCTGACGAATTGAAATTCTGATGCGCGATACATCTCCGCTCGACTTGCGTCCGGTACTACACGCCACCGCTTCTCGCGGCCATTTGGAAGGCCAATTTTCAGGCATATCCTCCCGTAAGTTTGGGCATCCCATTCCACTTCAATTTTTGCTGAATTACAAATCCTCTCTACCTCAAACATTGGATTATCGGGAGAGATTTCCCCCTTCAAAGCTTCCACTGACTGGACAGTCTTAGATTCTTCAGGGGAGTCCGGGGTGATGTTCATGCTTATTACCGTAGCCCTATAGCGCTCACCTGTCACTTAGCTTAGGACCGTCAGACCCGATTCACGAAGCCAAAGGTTGCCGAATTGGGCTGTTTTGGATCAAGGGGCGGCGGCGCTCAGGCCGCTGCGCGGCCCCGCGCCAGGCCGCCCGGAGCGTGCGGCGTGGGCGCCGGTCACCGGACGGCCGCGCCGGGCCGCGCATCGCGACGCATCCGCTGGCCCAGGCCCGACCGCTCACCGCGGGGTCGCGCCGCCGCCCTGCCACCACTTCACACAGCGGACAGAGTCAGCTCTCCCTCGCTCGGTTCCTCGACGCGCACGTCGATCGTCGCATCCTCGTCTTCGTCGAACCGCAGGGTGCAGTAGGGCGACAGCGCCACAAAGAACATCCAGCCTTCCCGCTCTTCGCCGGTCAGCGGAGGAACGAAGGTCGCCGAGACGCGCCATCCAGAATCGTCGCTGACAATGACGACGCGCACGTTCACGGAGCATAGGCACGTGTTCCGGTTCGCCCACCACTCCAGCCGGGCCGTACCTTCATACGTGTCCATGGTGTGAGTATGGCGAAGACCGAGGCCCGTGGGGACCGCCCTCGGGCGGGATACTCGTGGTGGCGGAATGTTGCCGCTTGGGCTGGAAGAGTGCGGGGCTCCCCCCGACCCGATGTGTTGATGATGTCGGCGGACGGAACCCGTCAAGGGCGCCCTACGGGCGTCACGCTGTGATGGCTTCGCCACCCTTGACAGAACCCGTCCGCCGCTAGGTACAGGTCTCGTCGGGCCGGGGGGAGGAAGGTGGGGGAAGAACAGCGGCTACGCCGCTACCCCATCCACAGGATGTCGATGATGCGCAGCGTCTCAGCCTCGTCGTCGATCAGCAGCGTGAGCATGCCCTCACTGTTGGCGCCGAAGAAGGCGTGGCGGATGGCTGTCTGACCTGGCCGTTCAGGTACCGCGTCCCACGGTGTTTCCAATAGGTCGAGGAGTCGCTCAAGTAGTGGGCCGTCGCGGACTTCGTCAGGGAGCCCATTCAGCTCGTACAGCGCGCGTCCGTGGAAGCCGTCCCAGCGGTACGTCACACCCGGCCTTCCCAGCCCGGCGGCGTGTAGCGCACGAAGGTGTCTTCCCTGCCCTGCAGGGCGTCCTGCACCGCCTCGTCGTATCCGGGACGGTCGTAGGCGATGGCCCGCAGGCGCCACTGCCGAAGGAGAGTTTGGACCTGCTTGAAGCGCGCCAGGTCGTGAGCGGCGTCGAGCGCCTCGTCATACTCGGCCCGGAACTGGTCACGATGCGCCTGCGGGAGCGCATCGAAGATCGCAGCCGGATCCTCGCCGGGATCGCGCGGCGCAGTCGGTTCCTCGGGCTGGGCGGTCATGGTGTCCAATCTACCTGTGGGCCGCACGCCGCGCCGGGCCTCCCGCGGAGCAAGCAGCGGCCTCCGAGCATGATCCGGAGTATGTACGGAATGATCTTGTGTGGAGCGCCGTCCCGCCGGAGAGTATGCGCAGGTGAACGAGGGTGCGGAGCCGCAGTGGAGCTTCGGACTTCTAATCCGACGGTCGCGGGTTCGAATCCTGCCGGGCGCGCAACCCACTGACGAACTGAGGGCCCCCGAACGTGACCTTGGCCGCCAGGTAGCAGAGCACCTTGCTGGACGGCCGACTGCGCTACCGGTGCGGCGGGGGTGGCGGGGCGTCCGGGCCTTCCGGTGGGGTCGTCCTGCGGTCTTTGGCGTGGGCGGTGTTGGTGTTGCCGGTCAGGTGGGGCGGTTGTGGCGTCGGCCGGTGTTGTGTGGGGGTGGGTGGGTCGCGGCGAGGTGGTCGTGGAGTTCGGCGTGGCGGAACTGGTAGTAGGGGCCGGCGGTGCGTAGCAGGCCGAGGCGGTGGCAGTCGTCCAGGAAGGGCATCAGCCGACGTGGCAGGTGACCGGCCCGTGCCACCTTCCAGGTGGCGAGCAGGAAGGCCCACCAGGCTCGGTGTTTCCCGAACGCGAGCCCGACCGTGAGTCCGCCCGAAAGCCCCGCCGCGAGCCCGAAGGGGAGCCCAAACACGAGCCCCAAAACGGGCCCGTCCGAGAGCCCGACCACGAGTGTGAACGCCAGACCGAACGCAAGAGTGATGGTGCTGACGCGGAGCAGGTTAAGACTCCGGTCGGTGCGCCAGCTGCTCATCGGTGTTGTGGCGTGGTGGGTCTGCGCTGGTGTCGCTGCCCAAGCCACGAGCCCCAGCGCAAGCGTGAGCGGGAGTCCGAACACGAGCCCTGCATACACGACCACCTCCCTGAGCCCGTCCGCGAGCCCGCTCGAGTTCCCGTACGCGAGCCCCTCCACGAGCCCACTCGCGAGCCCGACCGCGAGCCCGAACGCGAGCCCGACCGCGAGTCCGAGCGGGAGCCTGGCCGCGAGGGCGCGCGCGAGGGCGGCCGAGCGTCGGCGGATGTGCAGGTCGGCGTATCCGGGTGCATCTTGCGCCCATGACCGCGTGCCGTGAGCCCGAACGTGAGCCCGAACGCGAGCCCGTAACTGAGTACGGCCGTGAGCCCGGCTGTGAGCCCGACCGTGAGCCTGTTCGAGAGCCCCCCCGTGGTCATGAGCCCGAACGTGAGCCCGACCGCGAGTCCGGTGGTGAGGGTGGTGGTGAGGGTGAGCCGAAGTCGTGTGGTGGGGGCGAAGGTGTGGGTGGTGGCGGCCAGTCGCCACCAGGCGAGGTCGCGGGTGCCCTGGCTGCCGTGACCGCCGGTGGCGGGTTGGGTGGTGAGGTGGTGGGCCAGGTATCCCAGCCAGTGGCGGACCTGGGCGGGGTCGTGGGAGCGTCGGGGGCGGAAGGGGTCGGCGGGATTGTCGCTGGGGGGGCGGGTGGTGATCAGGGCGGGGATGAGCTGGTCGAGCAGGTGGGCTTGGAGCGCGGTGGGGGTGGGGAAGCGGGCGGGGTCGGTCAGTGGGGTGGGGTCGGCGGCGGGTGCGGTGTAGACGGTGCGGACCAGCCACAGTCCCAGCGGGGTGGCGGTGAGGTCGGCCAGCGCCGCCGCCGGCCGGTGCGCCGCCTCCTGGCCGGGTGGGGTCTGGTCGGCGGGGGGTGTGGCGCGCAGCGCGGTAAGGGTCTGCTGCCAGGCCGGTCCGGGGGAGGGCGGCAGGCAGCGGGTGAGGTAGTCGGCGGCGGCCGCAGGCGTGAGCGGGAGGGATTCAAGGACGGCGGCGGAGGTGATCACGTCCCCGGCGGTGGTGACCGCGGCGGTGAACTCAGTGGTGCGGCTGGTGAGGATGAGCTGGTCGTCCCCGCCCAAGGATCGGTTCAGCGCGGTGATCACCGCCTTCTGGGCGGGTGGGGGCAGCTCGTCCAGCCCGTCCAGGACCGGCAGGATGTGCCCGCGACCGGCCAGGGCCCGTGCCACCTCGGCGCCCAGCTCCGGTGAGCGCAGCGCCGGATAGTCGCCGGTGAGCCGGTCGGCGATCCACTCCTGCAGGCGAGGGTGGCGCCGCGTGTCCCAGCCGGCCACCGGCAGCAGCACCGGGACCGGCTCATCGCCGGTGCGGGTGGCCAGCAGGTGCAACAGCAGCTGCACCGCCAGAGTGGTTTTTCCGGCCCCCGGTCCGCCCAGGATCACCAGCCGGCGCCGCCGGGTGCGGCGGAACCGGTCGGCCAGCGTGCCGATATCGGCACTGGATGCTGCCCACCACAACCGCGCCGGCCCACCGGCCGCTCCGGCGGACGGGTCGATGTTGACGGCATGGTCCATCAATTCGGCCGCGTCCGGGGTCCGCCACCGTACCGGGATCGGGTCGGGGGCGTCCAGCGACCGCAGCCGCGCCTCGTTCTTCCACTGCTGGTCCACCAGCTCGGCCAGTAACTCCTTGGCCTGCGCCAGGACGTCCGCGGCCCGTGCGGCGGCGCCGAGTCGGCGGGTGCGGTGCCGAGCCCACCGCACCGTGCCGACCAGGGCCACCGCAGCGGCGAGCAGAAGCCCCCCGGTCAACTGCGCAAGGTCCGCCGCCTCCGGCACTCCGCCCTTGCCCTTGTCGAACACCGGTTCGAAGGTCACCCCGGTCAGCACCAGCACCCCCGCCACCGCCGCCAGCACCGCCAACCACGTCCACCAGCCCTTGCCCCGACCCATGATGGCCATCTTGACGCCGACGCCCCGCACCGCGCTGGTAAAGGTTCACACACACCCCATCCCGGCTCACCCGAACCCTCACCCGACGCGCAGCCGAAACGAGGGGCGCGGCCACCGGGTAGCAGCGCTCGGGCGGCGGACTTCGGCGGCTGGCACTTCTTCGGCTGGGTCAACACCTGACCGCGGGCCGCCGTCCGCTCCGGCGGATGCCCGGTTAGCTGTCGGCCAGCCGCCGGAGCAGGTCTTGGTCTTCCCCGACGACCCTGGCGACGGTTTCGCCGACAGCCGCTGCTCGAGCCGCCACCCCGCTCTCCAGGAGCTGGACGATGAGTTGCTCAACCGTGACGCCAGCGCTCAGCGCCAGCTTGACGAGTTCCGCGTCCAACTCCGGCGGCAGTTCAACGGTGCGGATAGCCATCTGTCGACGCTACTTGAAGGCGTCCCGCGTTCCGCCAGCTTCGACTATCAGCCCCACAACGTCGAGAAGGCCCGACATCAAAGGAACACCATGATCAGACAGAAGCCCGTGCACCGGCATCGCGACGAGGCGAGGCGCCCGCCACTGCGCCGTCCCCCGCCGACGAGGGCACGGACAGCCTCTAAGGCTGGGGGGCCTTGTTCTGCGATCTGACCTGGACGGTGAATGCCTCGATGGCGTCGATGAGCGCCTCGAAGCGGAAGGAGTGGTACAGGTCGAAGGCGTGGTTGCCGCCGCGCAGTTCGGCGTAGACGACGGGGGCGTTCGAGACCTGGCGTAGCTGGTCGGTGAAGTTCCGCGCGTCGGTCACGGGCACCATCGGGTCGAGGTCGCCGTGTGCTACGAAGAACGGCGGGGCGTCCGGTCCGATGTGGTCGAGGGGCGAGGACCCGGGCTCCCCGTTGAAATAGGGGCCGTACCAGCCGTTCAGGTAGACGGCTCCGGTCACGGAGGTGTCGGCGTCTTCGAAGCCCGGCTGGAGGGCGGGGTCGTTGGGGGTGAGCGCGGCCAGCGCCGCCATGTGCCCGCCCGCCGAACTGCCCGCGACGAACAGCGTGGAGGGGTCGGCGCCGTACTCGCGGCCGTGCTCGCGCACCCAGGCGATGATCTTTTTGAGATCGATCAGGTGGTCGGGGTGCTGGACTTGGGGCCGTAGCCGGTAGTTGGCGCTGACGCACACCCAGCCCTGGCTCGCGAGGTGGTAGAGCAGGGGAAGCGACTGGCTGTTCTTGTGGCCGCTGTCGTAGTGGCCGCCGTGCAGGTGGATCATGACGGGCGCGCCTTGCGGGCGTGAGCGGTGGTGGTAGAGGTCGAGCAGGTTGCGGCGGCCGGCGTCGCCGTAGGCGAGGTCGGCCACGCGCCGCACATCCGGCCGGCGCTTGAGGATGGGCAGGAACAGGATGCGGGCCAGCGGCGGTCGGCGCCGCAGCCCTTCGGCGAGGTCGGCGTCGAGGGCGGCACGCCATCCGGCGCCCAGTCCTTGGTCCAAGGCGCGGGCGATCCGCGCGCGGTCGCCGAGCGCGCGATGGGCGATGACCACGAGCCCGGGCGTAGTCACGGCGGCCAGGGCGACGATCGCCCAGCCGCCCGCCGAGTCGATGTCGCCTTGGGCGAACGCCAGCGCCGTCGGGAGCAGCAGCATCCAGAAGAAGGCCGCGAACGGCAGTTCGTTCGCGGCCAGGCCGAAGTAGTAGCTCGGGCGGCCGAGCGGCCGCTCGAACGGCACCGGCCGCAGCGCGAAAAGCGTGCCGAGCGCGACAAGCGCCACAGGGATCAGATAGCCGACGGGCATGAAAAACCTCCAAGTTCGCGGCCCAGAGGGCGGCAAGTGGTTCAGCTGGCGCGACGGGTCGTCATGGCCAGGGCAGGGATGACCACGGCCCCTACCGCCAGGTGCAGCAGGACCAGGCCGAGCCAGTTGGCTGTGCTCACCCCGTGTCCGGTGAACGGGCCGCTCAGCGAGAGCAGCAGGCAGGCGGTCGCGACGGCCGTCCAGATCCGGCCGGGCCGTGCGGAGCCGCTGGCGGGCTGCTTCAGGCCGGGGCCCACGCCCTTGGCGGCCGCCCAGACCGCGACGACCGCGCCGCCCGCCGTGATCAGCCGACGGGAGGCGAGATCCGACATCACGATGCTCCTAACTTCACATGTTGCGCACTCCATAAAATACTCACCATGTGAAGTTTTGGCTAGACTGTCGACATGGCCGCCATCGAGACCCCACGGAACGCACGCAGCCGCCGAACCTCCCAAGCACTGCTCAAGGCCGCCCGGGAGCTGATCGAGCAGCAGGGCCCGGCGGCGGCCACGATGGCGGCGGTGGCCGAACGCGCCGGAGTCTCCCGACGGGCCATCTACCTGCATTTCTCCTCACGCAGCGACCTCCTGGCAGCGCTGGTCGACTACCTCAACGAGGTCGAGGACCATGACGCCGCCTTCCGGCCCCTTTGGGAGGCGGCAGACGGGATCGCGGCGCTGGACGCGCGCGCCCAGATGGCGGCCGACTTCCTTCCGCGCATCATGCCGACCGCCCGCGCCATCCAGCAGGCGACCCGCCACGACCCGGACGCCGTCCAGCACTGGGAGGTGGCCACCGCGTCCCGCTACGGCGGGTGCCGGCGAGCCATCGAGTTGCTGGCGGACGAGGGCCGGCTGGCCCCGCAGTGGACGATCGGGACGGGGGCGGACATGCTCCTCGCGCTCAGCTCGTTCGACGTGATCGACCTGCTCCTCAACGAGCGGCAGTGGACCCGCCAGCAACTCGCCGACCACCTGTCGGCGCTCTACCGGCGGGTCTTCGTGGCCTGAACTCCCCACAAGGCCAGGGCTAATGCGTTCTCAGGTGCTGAATTTGAAAATGCCTTCCGGCATGGGCTGAATCGTGACTTCGCAATCCCGATCCTCCCAAGCCAGAGGCACTTTTCTCATTTCAACGGCCAGGCGTTCAACCTCTCCACGATCACCTCTGGCAGCAGCCACCGCCGGGAGGTCAACTCCCCGCGCGGCACGGGGGCGCATCGGCTCCGGCCGGGTCGGCGGCGCCGTACCCGACGAAAATCTTTCTCGACGCATACCTTCTCAAGAGGTGATCTTCAGCTTATGATCAAGATCATCGCGCGGCAAGGCGCGTTGCACCTCGATCCGCCAGGAGGTCCCATGCAGAAGGTGGAGCAGGCGAAGCAGGTTCCGAAGGTCAAGAAGATCAAGCTGGAGATCAAGCGTCTGGAGAAGATCGAGACGACCGGTCTCCGCGAAGGCGGCTGATCCTCCGCTTAGTGTCCGGCCGGTCAGGTCTCGGCCTGGCCGGCCTTCCCCTGTCGGCAACCAGAAGGCTCGCATGCGGCTTCCTCGAATCAAGCGCGTCCACCAACCCCTGGCCCTGCCCGGCGACCGCATCCTGATCGGCCTGATGCAGCAGGGCGTCGCGGCCGAGATCCAGGACGGTGAGGACGGCGGGATCGCCCGGCTCATCACCCTCATGGACGGCAGCCGCACGGTCGACCAGGTGTGCGCCGCCTTCGCCGAGACCCACCCGGGCGTCGACGAGGACAGTGCCCGCGAGGTGATCCAGGAGCTGATCGAGGGCGGTTTCGTCGAGGACGCGGGCGCGCCGCTGCCCGGCAACCTGGACGAACGCGAGGCCGTCCGCTACGAGCCCGCCCGCAACTTCTTCGCGTGGATCGACACGGCACAGCGCAGTTCGCCGTACGCGATCCAGTCGAAGATCAAGGACGCGAAGGTCTGTCTGCTCGGCCTCGGCGGCACGGGTTCGGCGGTGTCGGCCGGGCTGGTGGCCAGCGGGATCGGCGCTCTGCACGTCGCCGACTTCGACGTGGTGGAGGAGTCCAACCTCACCCGGCAACTCCTTTACACCGAGCAGGACATCGGCCTGCCCAAGGTCGACCGCGCGGTGGAGCGGCTCCGCGCCATGAACGGCCTGGTGAAGGTGACCGGTGACACCGTCAAGGCGGACGGTCCCGACGGGATCGCCGCGCTGATGGAGGATTGCGACCTGTTCGTCCTGTGCGCCGACGAGCCGCACCCCGACATCATGTTCTGGACGAACGAGGCGGCGCTGCGGACCGGCACCCCCTGGTTCGTCAGCTTCTACACCGGGCCGATGGCCGTGGTGGGCGGGCTGGTACCGCGCGAGACCGGATGCTGGGCGTGCCTGCGCCGCCAGGAGGACCAGCGCGAGTTCAAGGCCCACGGACGTTCCCTCACCGAGGAACGCCCGAACGCGGTGATCGCGGCGAGCGCCAACGTCAGCGGGCACCTGTGCGCGCTGGAGGTGCTGTACCACCTCGCGGGGCTGCCCACCCAGGCACGCGGCCGGGTCTTCCACTGGAACTACGCGATGTGGGATCACTCGTACTTCATCGACATCCCGCACGATCACGACTGCCCCACCTGCGGAACGCCGTGACCACGGTCGAGTTCCACCCGCTTGTGGTCCGTCCGGACGACGACGACCCCGACGCGGTCGTCGTCGGACGCCTGCGGATCGGGGAGTTCGCGGAGCTCCCCGCCGTGTACGGGGACGCGATCATCCTGATGCGCGAGGGCCTGACGGTCGACGCGGCCGAGGCGCGCATCGCCGCCGAACACCAGGTCGAGGTCGACCTCGCCGAACTCGTCGAGGCCCTCACCGACCTCGGGTTCGTGCGGTCCATCGACGGGGACCCGCTCCCCGACCCGGCCGAGGACGCCCCGCCCAGCCACTTCACCCGGCTCACCGAGCGCAACGTGGCGTGGCTGTTCGGCCTGCCGGCGAAGGTCGTCTGGGCGGCGGCGGTCGGCGCGGCGCTGGTCACGCTCGCCCTGCGGCCCGCTCTGCTGCCGACCTACTCCGACTTCTTCTGGACGGACTACGTCGGGCTCGCCGTCCTGGTCAACACGGTGATGATGTCGGTGTCGATCAGCGTGCACGAGATGACGCACCTGATGGCGGCACGCTCGCTGGGCGCGCCGGGACGCATCGGTTTCGGCACCCGCCTCCACAACCTGGTGGCGCAGACCGACGTCACTGGGGTGTGGGGGGTGCCGCGCCGGAAACGGTACCGGGTCTACCTCGCCGGGCTCGCCTGGGACGTGTTCCTGATGGCGACGCTGGTGCTGCTGGTCGCCCACACCGGCGTGCCGTCGTCGGCGAAGGCGATCCTGCAGGCGCTGGTCGTCACCGTCCTGATGACGATCCCGTTCCAACTCCAGGTCTACATGCGCACCGACCTGTACTTCGTGCTGCGTGAACTGCTGCGCACCCGCAACCTCTTCGAGGACGGGCTCGCCTACGCCAAGTACCTGCTCTCCAGGTCGACCGCCGCGGTGCTGCGACGCCAGAGCGCCGCCCATGACCCGACGACCGGCCTGTCACCCCGTGAACGCCTGGCCACCCGCGTCTACTCGGTCTTCCTTGTGTTCGGAGCCACCGTCACCCTCACCTCGTTCGCACTGTTCGGCGGACCCATCGTGATCGCGGCCTTCGTCCGCGCGGCCACGGGCGTCGCCGACGGCCTCACCGGTGGCTCCGCGCTCCGCGCCGTCGACTCGGCACTGCTGATCCTCATCGAGGGCGGCATCCAGGCCCTCTTCCTGATCGTCTTCTTCCGCACCCACCGCCACTGGTTCCGCCGTCGCGGCGGGCGCGTCGCCGACCCGGCCCGTCAAGCTCGGTGACGTCCCGAGGGCGAACGGTGGGCGATCATCGCCAGCATGGCGACGGGCCTCCCCCCGCCGACCCAAACATCCTGCCCTAGCCGGCATCGACGTCCCCGGCATTGGTATCGCGGGTCTTCGCCGTTGCGGGGGCCGTCCTCGCGGCGGTTGCCGCGACGCTGTTCAGCCGTCTTCATCCGTGACCGGCGCCCGGGGAGACAAGGAGAACCGCCCCCGTCCGGACAGTCAGCGGATCGGCTGGTCCCAGAGGATCTCCACCTTCTTGAGGTCGTCGCGATCGGCCAGGCAGGCGTAACCGGACCGGTTCGCACCGATGTCACCGGCGAGTAGCGGCGACACTGCGGCGATACTGTCGGTCTCGAAAGGGGCCTTTCCGGGAACCTGCACCCGCACACGGACGCGGTAAAAGCGGGTGTCGTTGATCTGGGCGCGCTCACCGCGCACGCCGAGGATCTCGGCGGTGCAGTTGACCGCGTGGGCGCGGGCCACCCGGCTGCCAGTTATCTCATGATTCACCGAGACGACCAAGGAGATCCCCCACCCGAATCCCGCAGCGGCAACCAAGAAGATCAAACCACCGATTGCCACCTTGGGCTCGCGCTCGCGCAGCCCTCCAACCAGGCCCAACAACCCGAGAGGGACCAGCACCAGCACGGGGATGCTCAAAACAACAATAATGAGGACCACGAGATCATTTTACCTAGATTTTAACTCGCGCTTGGTGGCGCCAACGGCCGGATCGCGCTTGGGTCTGGCCTGGACATGGCCCGCGAATGGTGGCACACACCTGCCTTCGCCATCGAGCGCACGGACGAACTCCGCGCCCTCGTCCTCGGCCTCGCCGGCCGGCCGGCCGATGGGGCCCGCCGTTCGCCCACCGGCTGATCCGGCGGCGGGACGGCTCAATCGGGACCGTTGCGATCTCGCGCTCGAAGGGCTGAAGGACCTCGTCCGTGCGGATCAGCATGGCTTCTGGGAAGAGCTCTGCCGAGGACGCGCAGCCGGCGTCAAGCTCGCCCGAGGCAATCTGTCGGGCTTCTTCGGCGACGGATCGGCGCCAGTGTTCAAGTGCAGCGAATGGCCATGTGGCGGACCGTAGCGAGCCTCCCCGTCATTCCGGTCTGTGATGTCACGCTGATCCATTCGGCGCCCAGGGTGTACGTTTCGTCCATGATCTATCGAAGGGACGTCCAGGCCGCGCTCGCATGAGCGGCCCGGGACAGTGGGAGTTCGGCGGCCCCGTCGGGGACGGGCTCCCCTACTACGAACACGCTCAGCGGCTGCGGCGGATGCACGGCTCCGGTCCACTGCCCCAAGGCGGCCGTCCGATGCCGGACGCGCCGGCGGACGGGGATGAAGCGCCCCATCGGCGCGATCTGACCCGTGCCGACATCGCGGAACTCGTCCGGACGCTGGACCGGGCGGTCACTCACTGGCCGCCGGACCGTGAACTGCTGTCGGTGCTCGACGACCGGATCCGGCCCCTGGACGTCAGTGGCAGCCGCGACAAGCTGGCCGCCGGGATCCGGGAACTCGATCATGTGCCCGCGGACCGCCTTCGCCTGCTGGGGCGATGGCTGGCCGGGACCGGTACCCATGTCAGCGCGGTCGACCTCGGTCTGATCCTGCTGGGCCTGGCCGGGCACGACGACGACCGCGACCTCATCCTCACCCTCGCCTCGCTGAGCCACCCCAGAGGCGCGGCCGACGCCCTGGCCACCTCACAGTCGCGCCCGCACGAAGCGCTGCTGGAAATGGCCCACCAGACCAGCGACTGGGGACGGGTGGACGCGATCAATGGCCTGCGTGGAGCACAGGTGGAGCAGCGCGACAAGGACTGGCTGATCCGCGACGCCTGCGACGGCGGCTTTCTGGACGTCTACTTCGCCGAGGTCGTCGCCGAGACCGGGGACCTGGCCGGAACGCTCGCCGCCGACACCGTCGACGACGATCTCCTGCGCGGCGCCGAACTGGTGCTGTACGCGCTGTGTGAACTCGAATGGCCTTCGCTCGGCATCCTCGGATACCCCGACGCCGAGGCCGCCGTGCAGCACTTTGCCCGGCATGTCGCCGCACGGCCACCGACACTGAACCGGCTGGGGCAGCTGGTGCCGGTGTACGCGTTCTTGTGCAGCCCTTTCGCCAGGGACGCCCACTGGAGCACCGAAGGACTGTCTCGCGTACGTGACCTCTACCGGGACCTTCTGTCGTCACCGGCGGCCCAGGCGATCGTGACCACGAGCCTGGCAGCGGCCGATCCGGGAGAATTCGTCAGGGCGGCCTGGGTCGCCGGGCACGCCGGTCTACCCGTACGGGATCACCTGCTGCGCCGGCTGGAGTCCGATCCCCTGAACCGTCATGTCTGTGCTGGCTCCTGGACGGCGGCCCCGGCGCGCGGGTCGGCGCCACGAACACCGCCGAAGGCATCGACGTGGCGCTCGCCGCCGCCGGACGGCTGCTGCCGCTGCGGCGGTTGATGACCGGGCCGCCGGAGCCCGCCGGGGACGCGGATCCCTACGAAGAGATCCTCGACCTTGTCCTCAGCCGGCTGCGCACCTATCCCGGCCACGGTTGGGAGATTATCCACACCGCCTTGCGGAGCCATGCGCACGGCTACCGCAGCCTGGCCGTACTCACCCTCCAGCGCTGGTCCCCAAAGCAGTTCCCACCGGAGGCCGTCGACGTGCTGGAGAGCGTCCGCGCGGCCGAGCCCTGCACCGAACTCCGCGAGAAGCTCGCCGCGCTCATCGGCCGGGTCCGCACCGGCGGATAGTCCAGTCTCGCCCGTCCCGGCCGGGGAACTGCAGATCGTGGAGGAGAAGCGAGGCTTAGACCACGCCCGTGGAACGAACTCGACCCCAACCGGAAGGTCAACCCACGATGGGGCGTTCCTCGGGGAGTTCGTAGCTGAGGGTGCGCTCGCGCAGGGCCAGGGCGGTGCCGAGGGTGAGGGGGCCGATACGGCCGATGAACATCAGCGCGATCAGCACCAGGTGGCCGGCGGCGGGCAGGTCGGCGGTGATGCCGGTGGACAGGCCCACGGTGGCGAACGCCGAGACCGCCTCGAACAGCACCCGGTCCAGCGGATGGTCGGTCATGGCCAGCAGGGTGAGGGTGGCGGTGGTGACCACGCCGAGGCTGAGCAGCACGATCGCGATGGTCTGGCGCTGGGTGGAGTCGGGCAGCCGGCGGTGGCCGATGTTGACGCGGGGTTCGCCACGCATTTCGGACCACAGCACGAAGGCCAGCAGGCCGAAGGTGGTGACCTTGATGCCGCCGGCGGTGCCGGCGCTGCCACCGCCGATGAACATCAGGACGTCGGTGGCCAGCCAGCTTTCGGGACGCATCGCGGCGATGTCGAGGTTGTTGAACCCTGCGGTGCGCGGCATCACCGCGGCGGTGAACCCGGCCAGCACCCGCGACTGCCCGGGCAGGGCGCCGAGAGTGGCGGGGTTGGTCCATTCGGCCGCGGTCAGTACCAGGGTGCCGCCGACCAGCAGCACCGCCGAGGTGCCGACGGTGATTCGGGTGAGGATCGACCAGGTGCGCGGGTAACGCCAGCCGCGGGCCAGCTCGAACACCACGGGGAACCCGAGCCCGCCGATGATGACCGCGGCGCAGATGGTCAGGCTGATCCACGGGTCGTCGGCGAACCGGACCAGGCTGTCCGGCCAGAGCGCGAACCCGGCATTGTTGAACGCCGACACCGAATGGAAGACGCCCAGGTAGGCGGCGCGGCCGAACGGCACGCCGTACCCCAGAGCGAACCGCCCGCACAGCACCGCGGCCGCGATCGTCTCGCAGGCCAGAGTGAACAGCACCACCTGCCTGATCACCCGGCGGAGGTCGGTCATCCGCAGGGTTTTGGTCTCGGCCTGCGCGGCGAGCCGCGCACGCAGCCCGAGCCGGCGCGACAGGACGATCGCGAACAGGGTGGCCAGCGTCATCAGCCCGAGCCCGCCGATCTGGATCAGGCACAGGATGACGACCTCGCCGAACGTCGTCCAGTGGCCCGCGGTGTCGACGGTGACCAGTCCGGTCACGCACACCGCCGATGTGGCGGTGAACAGCGCGTCCAGTGGCCGGGCCGAACCGGGCTCGTGCGTGGCCGCGGGGAGCCACAGCAGCAGCGTCCCGATCGCGATCGTGGCCGCGAACCCGGTGACCACGATCTGGGCCGGGTGCTGGAAGCGTTCCAGCAGCACCGTCCCCCACGGCCGCACGCGCATTGGCTGAGTCCTGCGCCGAAACAGGGTCGCCCTCCCGAGGTCGATCCGCATTAGAGCACATCGCGCCCGGGGCGCAGCGGAACGGGGCGGGTTCGGTCCCACTCGACCCATGACCGGCGTCCCCGGCTCCGGTGGACGCCTACCCGCGACCGCGGCGTCCCCGTGCTTAGGCGGCACGTGTTCAGGTGCCCCAGTGGTCGGGCGACCCCGTGTTCAGGCGCCCGTGGTCAGGTACCGGAGCGGCGGTCGCGTCCGGTCCGCCAGCGCTCGATCAGGGCGGGCAT
Organism: Spirillospora sp. NPDC048823; assembly: GCF_043198445.1. Lineage (NCBI taxonomy): Bacteria > Bacillati > Actinomycetota > Actinomycetes > Streptosporangiales > Thermomonosporaceae > Spirillospora > Spirillospora sp. NPDC048823. Next base: position 239,724 of record NZ_JBICUT010000007.1, read on the forward strand.
TTCGCGGAACATGAAGCCGTAGAAGTCGCGCATCTCGTCCAGCCGCCGGGCGGCGGGGCTGTCGGGCCCGGCGGCCTCGATGCCCCGGTCGGCGGACTCGAACATCGCCTGCACCAGGCCGTTCTGGGCCGACATCAACGTGGCCCAGGCGCCCTCGCGCACCCGGTAGTGCTCGCGGCGGCTGCCCGGCGCGGGGGCCCGCTCGATCAGCCCGACGGTGGACAGCATCTTGATCGCCCCCGACACGCTGCCAGAGCTGATCCCCAGCCGCTCGGCCAGATCCGGGGCGGTGACACTGTCCTCGTCGGCGAACATGAACGCCGCCAGCACCCGCGCGGTCGCCTTCTGCAGCCCGCCCTGGGCCAGCACCAGCGCCAGATGCTCGGCAGCCTCGGTAGTGTCCGCCAAGGTCCCCCTCCTGAAAATCGCCTGACGAGATCTTAACAGCTCAGAGTCTTCAAAAATCTTTGAAGACTCTGATAGCGTCTCCCGGCATGAGCGTCGCAGCGATCGACATCGACCACCTCACCAAGACCTACGGCACCCGCCGCGGCCTGGCCGACCTGTCCCTGCAGGTGCGGGCAGGCGAGGTGTTCGGCTACCTGGGCCCCAACGGGGCGGGCAAGTCCACCACCATCCGGATGATGCTCGACCTGATCCGCCCCACCTCCGGAACCGCCCGCGTCCTCGGACTGGACCCCCGCGGCGACGCGGTGCGGCTGCACCGCCGCATCGGCTACCTGGCCGGCGACTTCGTCGTCGACGGCCGGCAGAAGGCCGGTGAGTGCCTGACGTTCCTGGCGGGCCTGCGCGGGGGCGTCCCGGCGCACCGGATCGCCGCACTGGCCGACCGGCTGGAACTGGACCTGGACGCGCGGATCAAGACCCTGTCCAAGGGGAACCGGCAGAAGGTCGGCCTGGTGCAGGCGTTCATGCACCAGCCCGAACTGCTGATTCTGGACGAGCCCACCTCCGGCCTGGACCCCCTGATCCGGCAGATGTTCCTGGACATGGTCGCCGAGGCCCGGACCAACGGCCAAACGGTGTTCATGTCCAGCCACATCATGAGCGAGGTCGAAGCGGTCGCCGACCGCGTCGCCATCATCCGCGAAGGCCGCCTGGTCGCCATGGACACCGTCGCCGACCTGCGCGCCCGCTCCTTCCTCCAGGTGCGGATCACTTTCGCCGCCCCCGTGCCGGTGGAGGAGTTCGCCGGCCTGCCCGGCGTCACCGACCTGGCCGCCGACGGCGCCACCCTGACCTGCCGGGTCGAGGGCAGCCCCGATCCCCTGATCAAGGCCGCCGCCCGGCACACCGTCACCGGCCTGCACGCCGACACCCAGGACCTGGAAGAGCTCTTCCACAGCTACTACACCGGCCAGACCGACGAGCCCGGCAGGGGCGCCGCCGCCTGACCCCTCCCCCCACCCGACACGATCACGAACGGCGGCACCATGACCACCACCGGCCCCGCGGCCACCACCACGATCCCCGGAGCGTCCGGACCCGCCCGCGCCTTCAGCGGCTCGATGTTCACCAGGACCCTGTACGACAACCGGCGCATCTTCACCGTCTGGGCCGTCGCCACCGGCCTCCTGGCGATGATGTACGGCAGCTTCTACCCCCAGATCACCGCCGACTCCCTGGCCGGCGTGCCCGAAGCGATGCGGGGCTTCGGCTTCGACGACGCCACTGACGCGGCCGGCTACCTCCAAGGCGCGGTGTTCGGACTACTGGTCCCGCTGCTGGCCACCTTCTACGGCGCCGCCACCGGCGCCCGCATGATCTCCGCCGACGAGGAATCCGGCTACCTCGACCTGCTCCTGGCCCACCCCATCGGCCGCACCCGCCTGCTGCTGCACCGCTTCGCCGCCCTGGCCGCCGGCGCCCTGGCGATCGCGGTGACCGTCCTGGCCGCCATGCTCGCCATCCGCTCGACCGCCGAACTCGACACCATCAGCCTCGCCGGCTTCACCGCACAGGCGGTCAACCTGGCCCTGCTGACGATCCTGTTCGGCGCGCTGGCCACCGGCCTTGGCGCCGCGACCGGCAAGAGCCGTCCCACCGTCTTCGGCATCACCGCCGGTCTCGGCGTCGCCGCCTACGCCCTGAACGGCTTCGCCCCCCAGATAGGCGCCGACCGGCTCCGCCACCTGACCCCGTACCACTACTACATCGGCGGCGAGCCCCTCAAGAACGGCCTCCACCTCGGCGACGCAACCGTCCTGGCCGCAGCCGCGATCATCCTGATCGCCGCAGGCGCCTGGCGGCTCGCCCGCCGCGACCTGGGCCGCTGAGCAGCACCGGACGTGCGCGTCTCCACGCTTCAGGGGATTGACGATGGAGAACTGCCACGGAAGGCGCATGATTGAGGCATGCGGCACTTGGTGAGAGCAGATCCTCGGCGTGAGCCATTCGCTCCGCGACGTCGGAGGACGCGGGGATCGGCGCTGTATGAGTGACCACGATGTGTTCCTCGCCGACTGCCCCGCCCGCACCACGCTGGACCTGGTGGCCGACACCTGGTCGGTCGTCGTGGTGTTCGGGCTGGGAGGTGGTCCGCACCGCCATGGCGAACTGCGGGAACGAATCGGCGGGATCAGCAAGAAGATGCTGACCCAGACACTGCGCAAGCTGGAGCGCAACAACATCGTGGAGCGGCGGGTCCTGGCCACCGCACCCGCGGGTGTGGAGTATCGGCTGACTCAACCCCGTCGAGATCGAGGGATTCACTCTGGTCGCAGAACCCGGCCGGTCGATGGCGCAGGACATCGAGCGGGCGACCGGCGGACACGTGGTCAAGGCGTTCAACCTCTGCCACGCGCGCGTCTGGCAGATGGAGCCGCCGCTGTTCGACGATCGCCGTCTGGTCGTTCCCTACTGCGGTGACCACCCGGCGGCTCTGGATGCGACGCGCCAACTGATCGCCGACATCGGTGGTGAACCACTGCCGATCGGTGACCTGCGGCAAAGTCTCCACCTCGAAGCGATGGCCGCGATCGTGATCTCATTGCTGTTCGGCGGACGCGACCCTCTCACGGTCTTCAACCTCGTCGACCACGCCATCGTCCCCACGGACGCGTAGCCGAGGGCCGTGGCCGGGTTCTGGACGCTGTGTCGTTTTCGTCCGTGGCCTCTGGCAGCATGCCCGTCATGCTCGCGATGTCGCGATTCGCCGAACTCGTCCGTGCCGGGCTCCCCGAGGATCTCGCCGAGCGTTGGATCCATCTTGCCGAGCCCGACGGGTATCGCCTGTTCGCGGCGGGCGCGGGGGACGAGACCGTCGGCGCGCTCGGTGGCGAGCCGCTGTTGCCGGGTTCCGTCGAATGGCCGCACTGGGAAGGGCACGGCCCGCTCTCGTTCGTCGCCTCGCTGGACTGTGCCGGGCTGCCCGGTGTCGGGCTCCCCAAGGACGGGAAGCTGCTCTTCTTCTATTTCGACCCGCAGGCCCATAACTTCAGCTCATACGTGAACACGGACGATCCGGAGACCTGTGCAGGCGCGCGGGTCCTGTACGTTCCGGACGGTACAGAGGGTGAACCGCGCCGCACACCGGAGCCGCTGTCCCCGTACCGGCACGTGCCGTTGCGTCAAGTGACGGGGATGGACCCGGTCCGCCTCATGGACTCGGAGGTGTGGAAGCCGCTGGGGCTGACGCCGGACGACCTCGACGGCGTCAAGCACTTCGAGTACGTGCTCTTCGACGAGGACCAGGGCGAGGCCGGTCATCAGGTGGGCGGAAGACCTCAGCACATCCAGCATCCGGTCGCCCTGGAGATCGCCGGGAGCGTCGTCGGGAACCTGGACGACGACGAGCGGTTGTGGGACGAGGCGCGCCGGTGGATGCTGCTGGCGCAGATCGCGGGTGACGAGGGCGCGGGCATGGAGTGGGGCGACGGCGGGCGGCTCTACTGGATGATCATGTGCGAGGACCTTGAGGCGCGGCGCTTCGACCGGGTCCGGCTGGTCTGGCAGAGCCACTAGGACACCCAGGGTGATCACGCGGTCCGGTCATCGCGGACGCGGTCGGTCCGGGCGGCCGGCCGTCATTCCGGCAATGAGCGGCAACGGGTATTATCGTGTTCTCTTGAGAAACGAGACTGCGAATCATCTCGTCACCGCCTAGCGAGAAACTGGGAACGCGATGCCCCGCCCTCCAGGCCATGGCCCGGGATATGAGATCAAACGCCAGGAGATCATTGACCGGGCGGCCGAACTGTTCGCCCGGAAGGGGTACGCGGCGACGGGGATCAATGAGATCGGCGGCGCGGCCGGCCTGACCAAGGGCGCGCTTTACTACTACATCGGGTCGAAGGAGAACCTGCTGGTCGAGATCCAGTCCAGGGTGATGCGGCCGCTGCTGCGGACGGCACGCCGGGTCGCCCGCCTGGAGGTGGACGCCGTGCTGCGGCTCAGGCTGCTGTCGGAGGCGCTGCTGTCCATCATCCTGCGCCGGCTCGACCATATCTGGGTTTACGAGCACGACTACCGGATGCTAGGCGGCGATAACCGGACCCGGCTGCTGCGGCAGCGCGGCGAGTTCGAGGGGATAATCAGCAATCTGCTGGCCGAGGCCATGGATTCCGGAGAATTCCGGGAGATGAATCCCCGGCTGGCGATGCTGCAGTTTCTCAATATGCACAACCACACCTACCAGTGGGTCAGGCCCGAGGGCAGGTGGGACGCGGGATATCTGTCGCGCGAGTACTGCGCGACGCTGTTCACCGGTTTCCGGGCGGTGCACGGCCCGGCGGACGACCTGGAGGAGCGGGTGCTGAAATTCCGCGAACAGCACCCGGAACTCGTCCTGGACCCGCTGGAGGCGGAGGAGGCCGGCCCGTGACGGGCGAGCCCGTCACGGGCGGGGGCATGGCGGGCGGGGGCATGGCGGGTCAGACCGCCGCGACCCGGCGCAGGGTCGTCGCGATGGTGTCGGCGTCCGGCAGCCAGAGCCGTTCGAGCGACGGGGCGTAGGGGGCGGGCATCGGCGGCGGCGCGACCCGGACGACCGGTGCGTCCAGGTGCCAGAAGCCCTCGTTGGCCGCCATCGCCACGAGTTCCGCGCCGACACCGAAGTCCCGGACGGCCTCGTGGGCGATCACGAGGCGGTTCGTCTTGGCGAGCGAGGCCAGCACCGTCTCCCGGTCGAGGGGCGTGATCGTGCGCAGGTCGATGACCTCGACGTCGATGCCCTCGGCGGCGACGGCGTCGGCCGCGGCGAGGCAGTCGTGCACCATCCGCGAGTACGAGACGAGGGTGAGGTCCTTGCCCTCCCGGACCACTTTCGCCTTCCCGATGGGGACGAGGTGTTCGGCGGGCGGGCGCGGCCCCTTGCTCCCGTACTGCAGCCGGTTCTCCACGAAGACGACGGGGTTCGGGTCGCGGACGGCGGCGCGGAGCAGTCCGTAGGTGTCGGCCGGCGTCGACGGCATGACGACCGTGAGACCCGGCACGTGCGCGAGGAGGGCCTCCAGGCTCTGCGAGTGCTGGCTGCCGGAGGAGCGTCCGGCGCCGAACTGGGTGCGGACGACGAGCGGCAGGCTCGCCCGGCCGCCGGTCATGAACCGCAGTTTGGCGGCCTGGTTGAGCAACTGGTCGAAGCAGACGCCGATGAAGTCCATGTACATGATCTCCACGATCGGCCGCATGCCGGCCATCGCGGCCCCGACCGCGGTCCCGACGATCGCGGTCTCCGAGATCGGCATGTCCCGGACGCGGCCGGGGAAGCGCTCGGCCAGCCCGCGTGTCAGCCCGAAGACGTTGCCGCCCGCGCCCACGTCGATGCCCGCGACGAACACGTCGGGGTCGGCCGCCAGTTCGTGTTCGAGGGCGGACTTGACCGCGTCCATCATGCGGAAGTCCGCACCGGCCGGCTCGGGTGGCTCGGGCAGGCTCGGGCGGGGCGCCGAGACATGGTCGAAGAGGCTGGACGGGGCGGGAGCGGGGGCGGCACGGGCGGCTTCGACCGCCGCCTCGATCTCGGCCTCCACCTCGGCCTCGACGGCGTCGATCGCGGCGCCCTCCGCACCGGCCGCGGTGAGCCGCCGGCGGGACACCAGCAGCGGGTCGCGCTTCTTCCAGTCCTCCAGCTCCGACGGTGACCGGTACCGCTCGGGGTCGCCTTCGTAGTGGCCGTGCCAGCGGTAGGTCTCCGCCTCCACCAGGACGGGCCCCGACCCGCCGCGCAGCCGCTCGACCACCGACGCCACGACGTCGGTCACGGCCGCGACGTCGTTGCCGTCCACGTGCTCGTAGCCGATGCCGTAGCCGGCGGCGCGGGCCGACAGCGGCGCCCGGTGCTGGTCGGCGGCGCTGGAGAACTCGGCGTAGTGGTTGTTCTCGCACATGAACACCACCGGCAGGTCCTGGACGGCGGCGAGGTTCACCGCCTCGTGGAACATGCCCTGCGCGACGGCGCCGTCCCCGAAGAAGGCGACGACGACGCCTCCGGTGCGGCGCATGGACGCGGCCGTGGCGGCGCCGACCGCGATCGGCAGCCCGGCGCCGACGATGCCGTTGGCTCCGAAGACGCCGTGCCGGGGGTCGGCGATGTGCATCGAGCCGCCGCGGCCGTGGCAGGCGCCGGTCTCCCGGCCCATGAGCTCGGCGAACATCGACTCCGTGTCCAGGCCCCGCGCCAGGCAGTGGCCGTGGCCCCGGTGCGTGGACGTGATGACGTCGCGCTCGTCGAGGGGGGCGCACGCGCCCACGGCGCTCGCCTCCTGCCCGATCGACAGGTGGACGAACCCGGGCACCTCCGACCGCCGGTACAGCTCGGCGGCGCGCTCCTCGAAGCGCCTGATCCGCCGCATCCTGCGGTGCAGTTCGAGAAGGTCGGGGCGGGAGCCGGTCATGGCGTCCTTCCGCGGGTCGGTGACGGTCACGGGGCGGCCGTGGCGGGGCGGTCGCGGAGCAGCCGCTTGAGCACCTTGCCGGACGGCGTGCGGGGCAGTTCGCCGATGAGCTCGACCCGGGCGGGGACTTTGAACCGGGCCAGCCGGGCACGGCAGAAGTCCTGGATCTCCTCCGCCGTCACCGTCTCGCCCGGCCGGGGAACGACGAACGCCCGCGGCACCTCGCCCCAGCGCTCGTGGGGCAGGCCGACCACGGCGGCCTCCAGTACGGCCGGGTGCTCGTAGAGGACACGCTCGACCTCGGGGGTGGCGATGTTCTCCCCACCCGAGACGATCATGTCCTTCTTGCGGTCCTCGACGTAGAGGAAGCCGTCCTCGTCGAGCCGCCCGACGTCGCCGGTGTGGAACCAGCCGCCGCGGAAGGCCCGCTCGGTGGCGGCCTCGTCCCGCCAGTACCCGGCGCACACTTTGGGGCCGCGCAGGACGATCTCGCCGAGGGTTCCGGCGGGCACGTCCCGGTCGTCCTCGCCGACCACGCGCACCCGGACATGCGGGATCGGACGGCCGACGGAGCCGAGCTTGGCGAGGGTGTGCTCCCGGTCCAGGAACGTGTCGCCGGACACGGTCTCGGTGAGGCCGTAGGCGTCGGCGAACCAGGCGTTCGGGAATCCCTCCAGGATGCGGCGGACCAGCGGTTCGGGCATCTTCTCCCCGCCGCCCACGATGAACCGCACGGACGAGGTGTCCCGGCGGCCGAGTTCCGCCGACCCGAGCACCGCGTTCATCATGGCGGGGGCGAGCCAGACGTTCGTGATCCGCTCGCGCTCGATCGCGCGCAGCACCTCGTCCGCGTCGAACTTCCGCTGGACGACGAGGCTTCCGCCGGCGTGCCAGGTCGCGAGCGCAGGAAGGTCGAGCGCGCCGACGTGGTACAGCGGGCCGCAGACGAGCGTGATGTCGGCGTGCGTGAGGCCGAGGTGGATGATCTGCCCGAGGTTCTTGTAGATCACGTTGCCATTGGTGATCTTGACGCCCTTGGGCCGTGAGGTCGTCCCCGAGGTGTACATGAGCCGCTGCAGTTCTCCCTCGCCCGTGTCGACCGGCGGGACGCCGCGGCCGAGGTTCGCCTCGACGAGGTCGGGCAGGCGGGTCCAGGACGGGCCGGCGGCCCCGTCGAGGGTGATGCGGTGGCGCAGTTCGGGAAGCGCGAGGTTCTCGACGGCCGCGCCGAACTCGCTCTCGGTGATGAGCGCGCGGGCGCCCGCGTGGCCGAGGATGTACTCCCATTCCGCGGGGGCGAGCCGGTAGTTGAGCGGCAGGAACACCGCGCCGATCCGGTTGGCCGCGAAGACCGCCTCCAGGAACTCGGCGTGGTTGTAGAGCAGCAGCCCGATCACGTCGCCGCGGCCGATGCCGAGGTCGAGCAGACCGTGCGCGAGCGCGTCGACGCGCGCCTGGAGGTCCCGGTTGGTGAGCCGCCGGTCGCCGTGCACGACGACGGTCTTGCCGGGCCGCCGCTGGGCGTGCTGGTCGAGAACACTCGCGAGGCTGTACATCGCCGGGCCTCTCCTCCGGAATCGTCCGATCGGCCGGCCCGTTAATCAGTCCGACCGGTATATAAAACCGCGTGAACGGCACCCTAAACGGCACGGACGACCTTGACAAGCCCTCGGACGGACTCCGCGGAGTGTCGCGGAGGGAGTCTCGATCTCCGCCCTGGCCTTGACAGTTGATCGACCGCGGGGATTTCATTGACCGATCGGTACATGAAACTATCTGTGAGGTGCCATGAGAGCCCTGCGCTGGCATGGACCACGCGACCTGCGCCTGGAGGACGTTCCGGAGCCTGAGCCGCCAGGGCCCGGTGAGGCGCTGATCGAGGTGGCCTACTGCGGTGTCTGCGGCACCGACGTGCACGAGTACGCCTCCGGTCCGCACATGATCCGTCCCGGCCCGCATCCGCTGACCGGGCACCGCCCGCCGCTCGCGCTCGGCCACGAGATGAGCGGGACGGTGCTGGCCCTCGGCGGTCCCGCCCCCGGCGTCGAGGTCGGCGACCGGGTGGCCGTGGACCCCTGCTGGCGGTGCGGCGAGTGCCGCTGGTGCCGCCGCGGCGAGTACCACATCTGCCCCAAGGGCGGGTCGGTCGGCCTGGCCTCCCCCGGCGGTTTCGCCGAGCGGGTCACCGTCCCCGCCGCCGGGCTCGTCCGGCTGCCGGACGGCGTCCCTGACGACCTCGCCGCGCTGGCCGAGCCGCTGGCGGTGGGCCTGCACGCGGTGCGGCGCGGCGGCGTCGGCCCCGGCGACCACGTGCTGGTGCTCGGCGCCGGCCCGATCGGCGTCGCCGTGGTGCTGGCGGCGAAGACCGCCGGCGCGGCCGGCGTCTACGTCAGCGAGCCGGAGCCCGCGCGCCGGGAGCGGATCTCCGGCCTCGTGACCGAGGCGTACGACCCGGACGCCTCCGACGTGCGCCGCGAGGTCTACCTGCGGACCGGCAAGGTCGGCCCCGACGTGGTCGTGGAGGCCACCGGCCTCCCCGGCCTCGCCGCGGCGGCGGTGTCGTCGGCCCGCCGCGGCGGCCGGATCGTCCTGGCGGGCATCGGCGACCGCCCGGCACAGCTCGACCTGACCGCTCTGACGTTCTACGAGCGCACCCTGGCCGGAAGCCTCGGCTACAACTTCGACGTCGGCCGGGTCGTCGACCTGATGTCCGGCGGCGTCCTCGACCCCGCACTCATGATCACCGGCCGTTTCCCGCTGTCCGAGGGCCCCGGGCTGTTCGCCGATCTGGCCGCCGGCCGCGGTGGCCACCTCAAGGCGCTCCTGTCCCCGAAGGCACCGTGACCCCCATGAACTTCGACCTGCCCCCCGAGATCGTCGACCTGCAGCGCACGGTCCGCGACTTCGCCGCCAAGGAGATCGCGCCGCACGCGCAGCGCTGGTCCGAGGACGAGCACTTCCCGTCCCCGGTGTTCCGCCGGCTCGCCGACCTCGGGCTGATGGGGATGCTCGTCCCCGAGGAGTACGGCGGCACCGGCGCCGGAATGGTGGCCTACGTCGCCGTCATGGAGGAGCTCGGCGCCGCCGACCAGTCGGTCGCCGCCGCGTGGAACGCCCACTCCACCATCGCGAGCCTGCCGCTCGCCGTTTTCGGCACGCCTGAGCAGAAGGAGCGCTGGCTGCGCCCGCTGGCGTCCGGCGAGCGGCTCGGCGCGTTCGGGCTGACCGAGCCGTCCGCCGGTTCCGACGCGGCGGGCATCGCCACCCGCGCCGAAAGGTCCGCCGGCGGCTGGGTCCTCAACGGCACGAAGATGTTCATCAGCAACGCCGGCACCGACATCAGCCTCGGCGTGACGGTGCTCGCCGTGACGGGGACGGGTGAGAACGGCCGCCGGCGCTACGCGACGTTCTTCGTCCCGGAGGGCACCGGCGGCTACACCAAGGGCAACCGGTTGAAGAAGCTCGGCTGGCACGCCCTGGACACCCGCGAGCTGGTCTTCACCGACTGCTTCGTCCCGGACGACCACCTCATCGGCGAGGAGGGCAACGGGCTCCGGCAGTTCCTGGCCGTCCTGGACAAGGGCCGCATCAGCGTCGCCGCGCTCGGCCTGTCGCTCACCGCGGCGGCGCTGAAGCTCGGCGTCCAGCACGCCAGGACCCGCCACCAGTTCGGCCGCCCGCTGGTCGACTTCCAGGCCGTCGCGCACAAGCTCGCCGACATCGCCACCGAGTACGAGGCGGCGCGCGGCCTGATCTACAAGGCGGCCTGGCTCGCCGACCAGGGCCGCCCGCACGCCACCGAGGCGGCGATGGCCAAACTGTACGCGTCGGAGGTGGCGAACCGCGCGGCCTCGCAGAGCCTGCAGGTGCACGGCGGGTACGGCTACATCCGGGAGTCCGACATCTCCCGCTTCTACGCCGACGCCAAGATCCTGGAGATCGGCGAAGGAACCAATGAGGTGCAGCGGAATGTCATCGCCCGCGCCCTCACCCAATAGGAGACAGATGAACGACGACCGCACCGGCCCGGACACCGGCCTGGGCCGGGTCCTCGCGCCCCGGAGCGTCGCGGTGGTGGGCGCGTCCCCCACGCGGAAGGGGCCCGCGACGACCGTGCTGGCGAACCTGCGCGCCGCCGCCGACCCGCCCGCGACGTACGCCGTCAACAACCGGTACGCGGACCATGACGGGTTCCACCCGAGCGTCGCGAGCCTGCCCGAGGTCCCGGACGTCGTCGTCGTCGCCGTCCCGGCCAAGGCGGTGGCGGACGTCGTGCGGGAGGCCGCCGACCACGGGACACGGAGCTTCCTCGTCCTCAGTTCGGGATTCGCCGAGGCCGGCGAGGAGGGACGCGCCCGGGAGGCGGAACTGAAGGCGCTGGCGCTGGAACGCGGCCTGACCGTCCTCGGCCCGAACTCCCTGGGCGTCTTCAACTTCGCGACCGGCGTCCACCTGACGTTCGGGACGGTCATCGGCGGCCACGCCCCCGCCGTGGACGAGGTCGGGCGCGCGGCCCTCATCGTCCAGAGCGGCGCCATCGGCTCCTACCTGTGCGGCATGGCCAAGCCGAGGACGCCCTTCCGGTACATGTTCAGCACGGGCAACGAGCTGGTCCTGCCGGCCGGCGACCTCGTCGCGCACCTGGCCCGGGACCCGGGGATCGACGTCCTCGCCCTCTACGTCGAGGGGACCGAAGACGGCCGGGCGCTGCTGGACGCGATCGCGCTCGCCGACTCGCTGGGCAAGCGGGTCGTGCTGCTGCCGGCCGGGGAGAGCGCCGGCGGCTCGCGCGCCGCGGCCTCGCACACGGCGGCCATGGCGTCCTCGAACGTGCTGACCAGGATGCTCGCGGCGAACGCGGGCGCCTTCGTCGCCGACACGCCGGAGGAGCTGCTCGGCGCGGTCACCGTGCTGCTCGGCCACGGGGAACCGCGGGCGCCGGGGGTGGGGATCGTCAGCGTCTCGGGCGGAGCCGGTGTGATCACGGCCGACCGGCTGTCGGAGGCCGGGCTGGAGATTCCCGAGCCGGCGCCGGAGACGATGGAGCGGCTGCGCGCCGCCCTGCCCGGCTTCGTCGTCCCGGGGAACCCGACCGACACCACCGCGGGGGCCGTCTACGACGCGTCGATCATGGTCGGCGCACTGGAGGCCCTGGACGCCGATCCCGGGCTGGGGCAGCTCATCACGCTCATGGGGGCGGGCGGTGAGCATGCCGCCGGGCTGGCCGAGGCGCTCATCGAGGCCGCGCCGAAGCTGACGAAGCCGAACCAGCTGGTCTGGCAGGCGTGCCCGGAGAACGTGAAGCCCGTCCTCGCGGCGGGCCCGGTGCCGGTGAGCCCGACGCTCGCGAACGCGGTCGGCGTCGCGGCGGTGCTGCGCCGCTCTGGACCGGTCCAGGTGGTGGACGCCGCGGACGACGGCCCGCTGCCCGACCTCACCGGCCTCACCCCCGACGGCACCGGCTTCCTCACCGAAGCGGAGTCCCGTGAGCTGCTGCGGGCGGCGGGGCTGCCCATCGCGTCCGCCGCGTTCATCGGCCCGGCCGGCGAGCAGGGCTTCGGCCCCATCCCCGGCGTCGCGTTCCCCGTCGCCGTGAAACTCCAGGCCACCGGTGTCCGGCACAAGACCGAGATCGGCGGCGTCGTCCTGGACGTCCGCGACGAGGACGAGCTGCTCGCCGCCGTCCGCGCCACGGCCGCGACCGCCCGCGAACGCGTCCCCGGCATCGTCATCGAAGGGTGGACGGTCGAGCAGATGGCGCCGCGCGGCGTCGAGGTCCTGCTCTCCGCCCGGCACGACCCCGCCTACGGGCCGGTCGTGGTCGCCGGCTCCGGCGGGGTGCAGGCGGAGCTGATCGGCGACCTGTGGGCGATGGCCGGCCCGATCGGCGCGCCCGCCGCCCGCGAGCTGCTCGCTCGGACGAAGGTCGGGCACGTCCTGTCCGGGTACCGGGGGCGCAGCACGGATCTCGGGCCGCTGTGCACGCTGATCGCGCGGCTGAGCGGGCTCGCCGCCCGGCTCCCCCGCATCCGCGAGATCGAGTGCAACCCGGTCATCGTGGCGGGCGACGGCACGGCGACGATCGCCGACAGCCTGGTCAAGCTCGCCCATTCCTGATTGTGAGAAAGGTGGTCTCCGGCATGGTGATGCCGTATCTGACGGACGAGGAGCTGGCACTGCGCTCGGCCGTCCGCGACTTCGTCCGCCGCGAATGCCCGCCCGGGCACTGGGACGAACTGGACCAGGCCCACACCTACCCGGCCGACCTGATGAAGCGGCTCGGCGCCACGGGCTGGATGGGCATCGCGTTCCCCGACGCGGAGACCGGCGAGCGCGATCCGCGCTGGGGGACGCTGCTCGGGCTCGTCACCGAGGAACTCGGCAAGGTGTCGTACTCGCTGGCCAGCAACTACTTCAAGGTGACCGGCTACGGAGAGACGATCCTGAGGTACGGGAGCGAGCGGCAGCGCGAGACGATCGTCCCGGGCCTCGCGTCCGGCGAGCTGCTGCTGGCCATCGCCCTGTCGGAACCGGGTGCGGGCAGCGACGCCGCGGCCGTGTCGACGCGCGCGGAACGGGACGGCGACCACTTCGTCCTCACCGGGACCAAGCATTTCAGCACGTGTTCCGCCATCGCGGACCACGTCATCCTCGTGGCGCGGACCGGCGAGCACAAGCACAAGGGCATCTCCGTCTTCCTGGTCGACCCGAAGACGGAGGGGATCACCTTCTCCGAGATGCAGAAGCTCGGCATCTGGACGAACCCGACGTTCAACATCTCCCTCGACCACGCGCGCATCCCGGCGAGCTGCCTGCTGGGCGAGGCCGGTCAGGGCTGGGAGGTCATCACGCACTCCCTGGACGTGGAACGCTTCACCCTGGCCGCCGCGTACGTGGGCGCCGCACAGGACGCCTTCGACTACGCCGCCGCCTACGCCAAGGAGCGCGAGCAGTTCGGACGGGCGATCTCGTCGTTCCAGGTGATCCGGCACAAGCTCGTCGACATGCACATCGCGATCGACCACGCCCGGCTCGCCACCTACCGGGTCGGGGAGATGCTGAACGAGGGGCTGCCGTGCCGGCGGGAGGCGTCGCTGGCCAAACTCGTCGCGTCGGAGGCGTACATGAAGGCCGCGCACGACGGCCTGCAGATCCTCGGCGGCCTCGGCTACACGATGGAGACGCCGATGCAGCGGCACTTCCGGGACGCCAAGCTCGGCGAGATCGGCGGCGGATCGTCGGAGATCCAGCGGAACCTGCTCGCGAAGAGCCTGGACCTGTGACCGGCGCGGCCGCCCGCCCTCCCCGGAGGGCGGTGGTCAGCGGCGTCGGGGAGACGGAGTTCTCGAAGGCCAGCGGGAGGAGCACCACCCGGCTGGCCTTCGAGGCCGTCTCGGCCGCCGCCGCCGACGCGGGCATCGACCCGGCCCGCATCGACGGCGTCGTCCCGTACCCGATGGGGCCGACGGCCGAGGACGTGATCTCGGTGTTCGGGCTCCCGGACGTGACGTTCACCGCCGTCCCGCACCTGGGCGGGGCGAGCGCGATCGCCGGGCTGCGGCTCGCGGCGCTCGCCGTGGAGTCGGGGCAGGCCGAGCACGTGGCCGTGTTCGTCGCCCGCAACGGACGGTCCGGGACGCGCGTCGACCAGCGGGTCGTCCACCTCGCCGGCCGCCACTTCCGGGAGGAGCTGGAGGAGGTCCACGGGCTCAGCACCCCCGCCCAGTGGTACGCGATGATCTGCCGCCGGCACATGCACGAGTTCGGCACCAGCAGGGACGCGCTGGCCGAGGTCGCGCTGACGATGCGGGCGAACGCGCAGCTCAACGAGGCCGCGCAGATGCACGGCCGGCCGATGACCCGCGAGGACTACCTCGGCTCGCGCGTCATCGCCGACCCGTACCTGCTGTTCGACTGCTGCCTGGAGACCGACGGCGCCGCCGCGGTGATCGTCTCCGCCGCCGGCGCGGTGGACGCGGGCCGGGCCGTCGCGATCTCGGCGGCGGCCGAGGGCCACCCGGACTCGCCCGACGATCTGTGCGGCCGGACCGACCTCTTCGACACCGGGCTCACCAGGGCCGCGCCCCGCGCGTTCCGCGCCGCCGGGCTGACCCCGCAGGACGTCGACGTCGCGCTCATCTACGACTGCTTCACGTTCGAGGTGATCCAGCAACTGGAGGAGGCGGGTTTCTGCCCGCGCGGCGAAGGCGGCCGGTTCGTCCAGGACGGGAACATCGCCCTCACCGGCTCGCTGCCGGTGAATCCGCACGGCGGGCTGCTGTCGCACGCCCACACCGCCGGGATGAGCCACGTCGTCGAGGCGGTGCGCCAGCTCCGCGGCACCTGCGGGGCACGGCAGGTGGACGGCGCCCGGGTGGCGGCCGTCACCGGCTGGGGCGACCTCGGCGACGGCGCCCTCGCCCTCCTGTCGGCCGGTTGAGCACATCACGAGAAGGGAGCCGGACGGTGACCGATGGACATCCGGACCTCGCCGGATACCGCGCGGGCGTCGCGGAGGAGGAACTGCGCGCCCAGCGCTGTACGGGCTGCGCGAGGAGTTTCTGGCCGCCGCGCCCGGCCTGCCCGCACTGCCGCTGCCCCGACACGTCCTGGGTCCGGCTGCCGGACACCGGCGAGCTGTTCACCTGGACGGTCGTTGCGCACACCCGGCTCGGCGGCTTCCGGGACGCCGTCCCGTACCCGGTCGGCATGATCGGCCTGCCCGCCGCCGGTATCAGGGTGATCGGGAGGATCGACGCACCCGCCGCGGAGCTCACGGCCGGCATGCCGGTGCGCTGGACTTTCGCCGACTCCCCCGCGGGCGGGCGCCGGCCCGTCTGGACACCGGTCCCGGCCGGGCGGGAGGGCCGATGACCACCAGCCTGCTCGACGAGACGACCATGTCCTGGGTCGGACGGACCGTGACGGCTCCCCCGTACCCGGTGACGCGTGCCGACATCGCCAAGTTCGCGGTGGCCATCGGGGCACGCGACCCGGTCCACTTCGACCCGGAGACCGCGAGGGCGCAGGGCCATCCCGACGTGGTGGCCCCGCTCGGCTTCTACGTCGCCGTCCGGCTCCAGTCGCAGAACCTCGTCCCGCTGGACGAGCTGAACGGCGACGGGGTGTCGCCGGGGCTGACGCCGCCGAGCCGCGCGTCCAAGATCATGGCCGGGGACACCAGGGCCCGGTTCCACCGGCGGATCCACGCCGGCGACGTCATCGGGCTCACCACCGCGATCAGCGGCATCCAGGAGAAGCAGGGCCGGTCCGGCCCGCTCATCCTGGTGTCCTACTCGCTCGACTACACCGACCAGGACAACGGGGAGGCCGTCGTGTCCGAGACGTACGCGCGGGTGCTGCGATGACCGGGACGCCGATCGACGGGTTCACGGTCACGCCGGGGCCCGTCCAGCTGTTCACCTTCTCCGCCGCCACGTGGAACCCGCACCGCGTCCACTACGACGCCGACTACTGCCGGGACGTCGAGGACTATCCGGGCGTCGTCGTGCCCGGCCCCCTCCAGGGTTCCTGGCTGCTGGAACTCGCCGACTCCCGGGCGCGGGCGCTGGGGCTGCGGGTCGAGTCGATCGAGTACCGCAACGTGCGTCCCGCCTTCTGCGGCGCCGAACTCGTCATCGGCGGCCGGCTCGTCCAGGGGCCGCCCGACGCGTCCCTCGAACTGTGGGTCGCCTCGCCGGACGGCGAGCGGCACTGCGTGGCCACGGCGCACCTCCGCCCGCGGAACTGACGCGCACACGAACCGGCCCCTCCCACGGATCACGTGGGAGGGGCCGGTTCGTCGCGCCGGGAGGTCAGCCCGAGCCGTCGACCTTGTAGGTCTTGGCGGTGTCGGAGGCCCGGAAGTCCTCCTTGACTCCGAGGCCGGCCAGGGCCTCAGGGTCGATCTGCTGCACCTGGCTCTGCCGGGTCGTCGGCTGCGCCGGGTCGGAGAGGTTCTGCGGCGGCAGCAGCCCCGGCATCTCGAAGTCGGTGACCTTGCCCCGCGCCTTGAGCAGGCCGGGCCTGGTCAGGTCGCCGCAGGCCTCGGAGAGGATCTTCGAGTAGAGGTGGGTGAGCGTGTAGGCGTGGACGACGGCGTAGTCGGATTCCGGCCTCGTGGTGCCGTACTTCGCCTTCCAGTTCGCGGCCAGCTTCTTGTTGCCCTCGGCGGTGCCGCCGAGCGACCCCATCGGGCTCACCCGCTGGAAGCGCCCTTCCATCGCCGCCTTCGCCGACGTCGACAGGATGCTCGTCCCCCAGGACGACACGTTGCCCATGATCGGCACGTCCAGGCCGCTCGCCTTCATCACCGAGGCCGCCGACGCCGTCTGCTTGGACGTCGCGTCGATGAGGACGGCCTTCACCCCCGCCGCCTTCAGCGCGTTGACCTGGCTCGTCAGGTCGCTGTCGCTGGGCTTGATCTGCTGCGCGACCAGCGTCAGCCCCAGCTGCTTCGCCGCGTACTGGCTGCCCTTGTAGCTGTTGCCGCCGAAGTCGCCCTGCAGGTAGATGTGCCCGACCTTGTCCCCCTTCTTGATCTTGTCGTTGCGGAGCAGCCAGTCCACCCCGTTGATCATCTGGATGTCGTAGGTCGAGCCCATCACGATGAGGTGCTCGTCGCCCAGCAGCTCGGAGGAGAAGCTGGTCAGCCCGGACAGCACCCCGTTCTGGCCGATCTTGTCGCGGAGCGCGGTGATCACCGCGGAGCCGTAGATGTTGAGGAACCCGAACACCTGCGGCTCGATCTCGTCGTAGGCGGTGACGCCCTTCTGCGGGTCGTAGCCGTTGTCGCGGACGACCATCTCGATCTTCCGGCCGCACACGCCGCCGGCCTTGTTGATCTCCTCGACCGCCATCTGGTGGGACTGGTGGATGGTCTTGCCGCTGCCCGCGAGCGGGCCCGACAGGTCCACCAGGACGCCCAGCTTGATGGTGTCCTTGTCGACGCCCGTGGTCGCGCCGTCGTCGCCGCCGCGGGTCGAGCAGCTCGTCAGGGACAGGGCCAGGGCGATGGCGGCGACGCCCGCCGTCACCTTGGGCCGGGGGATTCTGGACATGGTTGCTCCTCCTCGGAACACAGGCTCGGAACACAGGCTGATCATGAAAGGTCGGTGCGGTCGGCGATCGGTCGGCGTGGAACGCCTCACGCGGCCGCGGGTTCGGGGGCGGCGGGACGGCGGCGCACCGTGCGGAACGACCGCATCGACCGGCCCTGTCTCAGCACGACGATCACGACGAGCGCCCCATAGGCGAACTTCGCCGCGAGCGAGGCGTCCACGCCGCCGCTCTGCCCGCTCGCGACGACGAGCGGCAGCACGTCCGCGTACTTGCTCAGCACCAGCGGAAGCCCGACGACGAACGTCGCCCCGGCGACGGCTCCGCCGACCGAGCCCAGGCCGCCCAGGACGACCATGACCAGGACGTCGATGGACAGCATCAGGTCGAAGTAGTCGGGAATCGCCCGCTGGAAGGCCAGCGCGGTCATGACCCCGCCCAGTCCCGCGTACATCGAGGACAGCACGAACGCGGACGCCTTGGCGCGCCGGATCTCCACGCCCATGCAGGACGCCCCGACCTCGCTGTCGCGCATGAGGCGGAACGCCCGCCCGGGACGTCCGCTCAGCACGTTGTGCGCCATCAGCATCCCGCCCGCCATGAGGGCGAGGAACAGGTACCAGAGGTGCTCGACGTCCCCGAACGGGACACCGGCCACCACCAGGCCGGAGGCGTCGGAGAACTCGTGCCCGGCCAGCGAGAACGCCGTCACCGAGCGGCCGTCGTAGCCGCCGGTCAGCGACGGCAGGTTCAACATCAGATGGTGTCCGAGGAAGACCAGGCCGAGTGAGGCGATCCCCAGGTACAGACCTCGGATCCGGCTCGCCACCGGGCTGAACAGCAGCCCGGCGACGCCCGCCAGCAGCACCGCCAGCACCGCCGCGATCAGCGGCGGAAGGCCGAGTCCCTGGACCTTGCCGTGGTCCTCGCCGGACAGGAACGCGTAGCCGTACGTCCCGATCGCGATGAAGAAGGCGTGCCCGAGCGACAGCTGTCCCGCCGCGCCGAACAGCAGGGTGAGGCCGATCGCGCCCATCGCCGCCGCCATCGCGAACAGGCCGATCCGCAGCCAGAAACCGCCGACGTACAGGGGCAGGACGAGCAGGACGGCCGCGATGGCGACGGTGCCGATCACCGCCCGCCGCCGGGTGAGGGTTTCAAACACGACTGACCTCCTTGGCCCCGAACAGCCCGGACGGCCGCCAGAGCAGGATCGCGAGCATGACCACGTAGGCGGCGACGTCCCCGAGGCCCAGGCCGAGGAACGACAGTTCGTCCTGGTAGCCCGCCACCAGAACCTGGACCATGCCGACGATCAGCCCGCCCGCGATGGCGCCGCCGAGCGAGTCCATGCCGCCGATGATCGCGGCGGGGAAGGCGGTGAGAGCGACGAGTTCCATGCTCAGGCTCACGCCCGGACTGGGGAACGAGGCCAGCCCGACCCCCGCCACCGTCGCCAGGAGCCCCGACACCGCCCACGCGCCCGCCGATACGCGGCGCAGGCGGACCCCGACCAGGGTGGCGCCCTCGGCGTCCTCCACGGACGCCCGGATCGCCAGTCCGAGACCGGTCATCCGCAGGACCAGCGCCAGTCCGGCGATGAGCAGCGGGATGAAGGTCACCGTGATGATGACGGTGAGCGGAAGGGTCAGCGACCCCAGCCGGACCACGTGCCCGTCCCAGGGCGCGCCGAGCGGCAGGATGCGCTCGTGGAGCCGGCGGCTGACCTCCGCCAGGATCACGATGTTGAGGCCGATCGTCAGGATCGCCATGCCATGGTGATCGCCGCCTTTGACGCGCGACACCAGGAACCGCTCCGACAGGAGCGTGAGCAGCGCCGTGACGGCCAGCCCGAGCACGAAGGCGGCGGCGAACCCGATCTCCGGTGAGGTCACGGCCACCAGGAAGACGCCGGTCATCATGAACGCGGGGTAGGCGAAGTTCACCACCCGCGTCGCCTTGTACACCACGACGAAACCGAGCGTGATCATCGAGTAGAGGAGCCCGAGCGACACGCCGTTCGCCAGCAGCTCCAGCAGATGGGTCATGAGGAAGGCCTCTCCGTGAGCCTGTCGGCCGCGGGTTCCGACACGGATGCCCCGGCCTCCGGCCCCGCGGGCCGCGCGGGGTCACCGCCGAGGTAGGCGCCGATCACCTCGGGGTCGCGGCGGATCTGCGCGGGCGTGCCGTCGGCGATGACCCGGCCGAAGTTCAGCACGGTGACGCGGTCGGCGATCGACATGACGACGCCCATGTCGTGCTCGACGAACACGATGGTCAGATCCAGTGCGTCGCGGACGGCGGAGACGAGGTCGCCGAGCCGGGCGCTCTCCGCCGCGTTCATCCCGGCGACGGGCTCGTCCAGGATCAGCAGGCGCGGCTCCAGGCACAGCGCCCGCGCGAACTCCAGCCGCTTGAGGTCCCCGTAGGACAGCCGCGACGCGGGCGCGTCCAGCTTGTCCGACAGGTCGGCGAACGCGGCGATCTCGCGGACGCGTTCGCGGTGCGCCCGCTCCTCCCGGCGTCCCAGCCCGAAGGCCGCGCCGATCACCCCGGTGCGGGTCAGCCGGTGCCGTCCCACCATGAGGTTGTCGAACACGGACTCGCCCGGTGACACGACGATGTTCTGGAAGGTCCTGGCGATCCCCAGGGCGGCGACACGGTGGGGACGCAGCCCGGTGACCTCCTGGTCGCCGACGTGGATGGCCCCGGACGTGACGGGATAGATGGCGCACAGGGCGTTGAGGAGGGTGGACTTGCCGGCGCCGTTCGGCCCGATCACCGCGTGCACGGTTCCCGGCTCGACCGTGAAGGACACGTCGTCCAGGGCGTGCAGCCCGCTGAACAGCACGGTCACACCCTCGATGCGCAGACTCGGCGCCGTCATCCGTTCCACCTGCTCAGGGCGGCCACCGGCGCGGCCTCCCGGACGGTTTCGTCCGCGGACTCGCCCAGGTAGAGGCGGCGGACCTCGTCGCTGCCGGCCAGTTCGTCCGCCGGCCCCTGCAGCACGACCCGGCCGAGTTCGAGCACGTAGGCCGACCGCGCGAGGGAAAGCGCCATGGCCGCGTTCTGCTCGACCAGCAGAACCGGAACGCCCTCCTCGCTGATGTTCTTGATCGTCTCGGAGATGAGCTGCACGAGCCTGGGCGCGAGCCCGAGGGACGGCTCGTCCAGGAGCAGCAGTTTCGGCCGCGACATCAGCGCGCGGGCGATGGCGAGCATCTGCTGCTCGCCTCCCGAGAGGGTGCCCGCCGGCTGCTTCATCCGCTCCGCGAGGCGCGGGAACAGGTCGAGCACGTGTTTCCTCGACTTCTCGCGCTCCGTCCGCGACTTGACGGGGAGCGCCCCGGCGGCCAGGTTCTCGGCCACGGTCAGCGCCGCGAAGACGTGCCGTCCCTCCGGCACCTGGACGAGCCTGCTCCGCACGATCTCGGCCGGACTCGACTTCTCGACAGGACGGTCGAGAAAACGAATGGACCCACCCCTCACGGCGCCGCCGTACAGTGGCAGCGTCCCGGAGATCGCACGCATCAGCGTGGTCTTGCCCGCTCCGTTGCTGCCGAGAAGTGCGACCACTCCCGCGTCTCCGACCTGCAGAGACACCTCCTTGATCACGGGTTCACGCGCCCCGTAGGTGACGAGAAGCCGGTCGATATCGAGCATCAGGACCTCCGATTCCGCTCGGGCCGAGCTTCCATGGGCCGATCGAGCAGAAGGCGAGGTGGCTGCATCGGCACCGTCTGACCTCCTGTTTACTGCGGAAACGTTTTACATACCACTCGGTCTATAAAACCTTGGAGTGCACTTTAAGGCCACCACCGCCACCACGACAAGGGGCTGCGAGCCTCGTCTTCAAGATCGGGGCGACGGCGGTTCGCACGCGCGGGGCAGATCCGCGCCGATGTGGTCCATGAGCGGACCGCCGCAGGTACGGGCCGGCACCCCGCACTCCTCCAAGGCCGACCGGGCCCGCGATCAGTGGGCGCGGCGAATCGGCGCCGCCGAGCCGGCCTGAGCCACCCGCCGATGAAGTGACCGCCGGCCGTCAGCCCACGGTGAAACTGAGCATGATTACGTGGTCGTACGTCTGGTCGTAGATGACGACCTCGGTGATCCTGAGTGAGCTCTGAGTGAGAACCAACAGCGAACGGTTGGGGAAGGTGTTGGGTTCCTCCGTGGGGGGCTCGAGGATCACGGACCGCACGCCGGGCCTCGACCGGAACCAGTTGACGACGGTGGTGACCTGGCCCTCCAGATTGCACCCGTCGTCGACGGACTCGTACTTACACAGGGTCGAGTCGACCTCCACGGTCGTGTTGTCGTAAGTCCTTCTGAACTCGGTTGAATGACCAGGGCTCGTTCCCAGCCCCGCGAGTGCGCGCAGATTCGCCTCGTAGCGCATGTCCCCCTGCCTCTCCCGGATTGCCGTCACCGCCCACGTCACCGTGATGGCGAGCATCAGGGCGGTGGTGGCCGCCACGAGAGCGAGGAGAACGACCTTCTTCTTGCGACTGCGGGCGGAGCGTCGGGGCAGCGGCGGAACAGGCGGTTGTGCCGGCGGCAGCAGGAGGGTCGGTTGTGCAGGGGCGCCGCCCTGGGCGACCCGGGTGAGCTGGGCGTGCAGGCTGTCGGGGACCGGGCGCTGGGAGGGGTCTCGGTGCAGCAGCGCCCTGAGGACGGGTTCGAGGGGGCCGGCGTGTGCGGGTGGTGCGGGGTCCTGGGTGGCGATGGCGATGAAGATGGCCCCCGTGCCGGCGCCCTCGAACGGGGGGCGCCCCTCCACGGCGGTGTAGAGCGTGGCGCCGAGGGACCACAGGTCGGCGGCGGCCGCGACCTCTTGGCCGCGGACCTGCTCGGGAGACATGTACGCGGGAGTGCCCAGAACGGCGCCCGTTCCGGTCAGGGTCGCATCGCCATCGACGGCCGCGATGCCGAAGTCGGTCAGGACGACGCGGTCGTTCTCCAGCAAGACGTTGGCGGGCTTGATGTCGCGGTGGGTGATGCCCGCCTGATGAGCCGCGCGCAGAGCGTCCAGCAGTCGCAACCCGATCTGCGCGACCGCGGCGGGCGGCAGCCGCCCCTCGGCCTTCAGCAGGTCGTCCAGGGAACGCCCCCTCACCAACTCCATGACGATCCAGGGGCGGCCGTCATCACCGGTCACGCGGTCGTGCACGGTGACGATCCCGGGATGCCTGAGCCCGGCCGCGGCGCGTGCCTCCCGGTCCAGCCGGGGCGATCCAGGTCCGCCGTACGGCGTCGTCCAGATGCTCGGGCACGCGCAGTTCCTTGACCGCCACCTCACGGTCCAGTTGCTCGTCGTGGGCCCGCCAGACCGCTCCCATGCCGCCCCGGCCGAGCAGCGAGACCAGCCGGTACCGGCCCGCCAGCACCTGCCCGTCCCCGTCCGCCACCGGTCGCGAGCCGTCCTGCCTCAGCGGTTCCAACGGCGGCACCCCTCACAGGAAAACTCGTGTCTGACCGAACAGCTGAGATCTTCTCAGAAGCCGGTCGCCTGTGGGGCGGCATGACCGCCGGAGATCATCCGACACTCCGCGAAACCGGGCGGCGGCCGGCTAGCGCAGCCCGGCGAACCAGCGCGCGACGAGAGCGGTCCCGGCCAGGTTGGAGCCCAGGTGGCGCGAACCCTCGTACGTCACCTCGCCCACGTCCACCACGGGCACGTCCCTGCCGGACGCGGCGAACGCGGCGTGGCAGTGGTCGGTGTTGGCGGTCACGGCCTCCTCATCCCTGCTGATCTTGTAGAGACGGATCGGGACGTGCGGGACCCATCCGGTGCAGACCTCGTCCTGCCGGAGGGCCTCCGCGAACCGGCCCCGCGGGTGGCGCAGCATCGCCAGTCCGTCCTCGGTGAGCAGTTCGTCCAGGGTGCCGGGCAGTCCTCCGACGACATCCTGGGCGGGCGTGGTGCCGTCGAAGAACCCTTCGACGCGCGTGTCGTAAGGAGCCTCGAAGATCTCTGAGGGGTCGTCGTACAACCCGTGGATCCGGTTCCAGGACGTCAGCAGGTACGAGGAGTAGACGACGGCCGCCTTGGGGTTGATCTGCGGCGGCTCTTCCTCGCTCACCAGTGCCGGCAGTTCGGCCCCCCGGAAGTCGTAGGCACCCGAGATCGGGGCGATCGCGCGCAGCCGGAACCAGCGATCGTCCTGGAGCACCCTGGCCAGCCCCAGCGCCGCCGATGCCCCCTGGGAGAAGCCCGTGACCATGACGTCGCGTTCCAGGGTCCTCCCGTGGCGCGGGACGAACCGGCGCGCCGCGCGCAGCAGGTCGAGCGAGGCGGTGGTCTCCGACGGGACGTGCTTCCACGGGGGCGCGCCGGGCCCCACGCCCATGCCCAGGTAGTCGGGGGCGACGGCGGCGAAGCCTCCCGCGGCGAACGTGGCCGCGGGCGCCCCGGTCCACACGTTCCCCAACATGGACGGGGCCTCGGCCTTGTTGATGTTCGTGCCGTGGCCGTAGGAGACGGTGGCGAGGCGCCGCTCACCGTTGCGGGGCAGGACGACCAGGCCGCTGGCGGTGGTCGGCCGGTTGCGCACGTCCACCGTGCGGTAGACGACCCGGTAGGCGTCCACTCCATAGCGGACCGTACCGGTGTCGAAACCGTCACCGGCCAGCCATTCCCGCAATTGGCCGGCAGAGAAGCCGCGCAGATGGACGGACGAGACGAACTGCCCCCTCCAGGAGGCCGGATGGGCATGAGTGGGAGATTTCCCGTCGTGCGTCGAGGTGGCGAGCACCGGCGCGGCCGAGACGGTCAGGCCCGCGGCGATGACCGAAGCGGCGACGCCCACCGCGACAGGGCCAAGGAAGCGATTCATGGCGGAATTCCTCTGGATCGATGAGCGCGAACGTCGTCCAGATTGCTGCGGGGCCCACCGGGCACGCATCGCCCACGCTGCCGATCCTCAAGATCAACCTCAGGGGTGAGTCACGACCGGAGTCGGGCTCGCGGGGAATCCGGCCGTGGTGAGAGGAGAACGAGGTGGAGGTCCGGGAGGCGCCGCGGCCGCGTCACATCTCGTACGTCTGGCCGGTCTGGCCCCCTTCGATGGAGCGGACGTAGGCGTTGGCCGCGGCGGCGACCGGGACGGGTTCGAAGCCGGCGAACAGATCGCCGTAGACGTCCAGCGACTCGGTGAAGACGGTGGGACTGACGGCGTTGATCCGCTGGCGGTGCGGCAGTTCGATCGCGGCGGCTCGGACGAACGCCTCGACGGCGCCGTTGGCCACGGACGCCATCGAGCCCTTCACGAGCGGGTCGCGGACGAGGATCCCGCTGATGAGGGTGAAGGACCCGTCCCCGGCCACGCGTGCGCTGCCTTGCCGGACGAGTTCGATCTGGCTGAACGCCTTGCCGGTGAAGCCGTCCCGCACGTCCTCGGCGCTCAACTCGGTGAAGGGCTTCCACGGGACGGAGCCGGCGGCGTTCGCCACGGCATCGACCCGGCCCACCCGCTCGTACATCGCCTGGATGGAGTCGGGGTCGGTGATGTCCACGGAGATGTCGGAGCCGGTCCGTGAGGCCGTGACGATCTCATGGCCGCGCTCGCGCAGCACCGTGTGGACGGCGCGGCCGAGTGTTCCGGTGGCTCCGATCAGCAGAATCTTCATAGGACGGATGGTCGTGCAGGAAGGTCGGTGTAGTCCAGCTACCTATGCTGCACATCCTTTTAAGATGTGCTCATGCTTGATGTGAAGCGCCTCATCCTGCTCCGCGACCTGGCGGAGTACGGCACCGTGACCGCGGTCGCGGACGTGCACCAGGTCACCCCGTCGGCCGTCTCGCAGCAGTTGCGGGCGCTGGAGACCGAGACCGGTGCGGTCCTGCTGCACAGGGAGGGACGCACCGTGCGCCTGACCGCGACCGGCGCCGCGCTGGTCAGGCAGAGCGAGCGGGTGCTCGCCGAACTGGAACGGGCGCACGGCATCGTGCGGGCCACGGACGGGCAGGTCGTGGGAGAGCTCGTCATCGGCTGCTTCACCAGCGCCCTCGCCCCGGTGGCCGCCCCTCTCGCGGGCGCGCTGGTCGAGCGCCACCCGGGGCTGCGCCCGAGGATCATCCAGGCGGAGCCTGAGGAGGCGCTGCCGATGCTGAGGCGGCGCGACCTCGATCTGGTGCTTCACTACCGCTACCGGCATCTCGGGGCGGGCCTTCCCGGCGGGCTCACCGCACGCACGCTCTTCGAGGACCCGCTGGCGCTCGCCGTCCCCGAGAGGCTGCGAGCGGCCGCCCGGGGGCAGGGAGTCGCGGCACTCCGGCGTGAGCACTGGGCCGCCACGCCCCCGCCCAGCGCCTGCCGCGACGTCATGCTGCACGCCTGCCACAGCGCCGGCTTCACGCCCCTGATAGAGCACGACTACTCCGATCTGCGGTCGGCGCTGGCGCTGGTGGCGACGGGTCTGGCCGTGACGATCCTCCCGTGGCTGCTGTGCGAGGACCCGCCGGACGGCGTCGCGATCCTGCCGCTGCCGGGGAAGGGCCGTACGGTCGAGGCCGTGACCAGGTCGGGCTCGGAGCAGCATCCCGCGATCATCGCGGCCCTCGACGTGCTGACCGGTGGCGCATCGAACGATCGTCGGGAAGTTGGGTCTTGACGGATCTTCGGGGGATGCCCAGACTCCGCATGGGAGCGCTCCCACACGGTGTCTCCGGCGCGCTCGTCCGGCGCATGGCCGGGTGAGCCCCAGGGGTTCTCGTGGGGTGCGCCTCCTCCACCCCCCGAGAGTCTGGAGTACCGGATGAGACGACGGATCGGGATCCTCACCGCCGCCACGGTGAGCATCGTCGCGCTTCTCGCCGCGCCGGCGCAGGCGTTGAAGCACGACGATCCGCTGGCCGGGAAGGCCAGGTTCTACGTCGAGCCCACGACCAACGCCGGACGGCAGGCCGACATCTGGGCGGCCGCGGGACGCGAGGACGACGCGGCGCACATGCGGGCCCTGTCCAAGGTGTCGCAGGCGATCTGGTTCACCGGCGGCACCCCCGCCGAGGTGCGGAAGGCGGTCCGGCGGACGATGGTCAAGGCCGCCGGGCAGCACGCCGTTCCGGTGCTGGTGGCGTACTACGTGCCGGGCCGGGACTGCTCGCAGTACTCAGCGGGTGGCGCTCCGAGCGAGGCCGCCTACCGCGCCTGGATCGACGCCTTCGCCAAGGGGATCGGCGGCGGCCGGGCCGTGGTGATCGTCGAACCCGACGGGCTGGCACTGCTGTCCAGCGAGCCGTGGTGCAACGAGGGCGGCGGAGGCACCACCGGAACGCCGGAGGACCCCGCCCTGGTCGAGGAGCGCTTCCGCGAGATCAACCACGCGATCGGCACCCTGCAGCGGCTGCCGCGCACCGGCGTCTACGTGGACTCCGGGCACTCTGACTGGCAGTCGCTCAACGACTACGACGCCGGCTACGGCGAACCGCGCGCCCAGCTCGGCATGGCCAGCCGCCTGCTCAAGGGCGGCATCGCCAAAGCCGACGGCTTCGCGCTGAACGTCTCCAACTACCGCGGCACCGACGAGTTGGTCTCGTACGGCACCAGGCTGTCCAAGTGCCTGCGCTTCCGCCAGAAGACGGGCTCGGCCAGTTGCTCAGACGCCGACCTGGCCACCGTCCGGGACGCCCCGCGTACGCTGACGCACTTCGTCCTGGACACCAGCCGCAACGGCCAGGGACCGTGGACGCCGCCGGCGGACAAGTACACCGACCCCCAGGTCTGGTGCAACCCGCCGGGCCGCGGCCTGGGCGCCCGGCCCTCGACCCGCACCGATGATCCCCTGGTCGACGCCTTCCTCTGGATCAAGCGTCCCGGCGAATCCGACGGCCAGTGCACCCGCGGCACCGCCGGGCCGGAGGATCCCGAGTACGGCGTGGTCGATCCGGCGGCCGGCGTCTGGTGGCCCGAGTACGCCTTGGGCCTCTCCCAGCAGGCCACACCACCCCTCCGCTGACCTGGTAGGACCGAACGCCGACGACGCCCCGCGGCCCGTCACCGACCACAACAATGCCCCCGGGCTCTGATCCGCGACCGGATCAGAGCCCGTTCAGGGCCTGGCTCGCCGCGCGGCGCCCGCGCTGGAGCATGACATTCCTTTATCCGAAAGCGATGA
The DNA here is from genome assembly GCF_043198445.1 of Spirillospora sp. NPDC048823. NCBI lineage: Bacteria > Bacillati > Actinomycetota > Actinomycetes > Streptosporangiales > Thermomonosporaceae > Spirillospora > Spirillospora sp. NPDC048823. Next base: position 267,758 of record NZ_JBICUT010000007.1, read on the forward strand.
ATTCTGCACGTCGGATGCTCTCGAATGTGCATTGGCGGCCGCTTGCAAAAGGCTTACTGTGGCGCAACTTCTCCCGATGTGCCGACGGCACGGGTTCGCAGGAGGTACCTGACGTGGACCACCCGCCTCGGTCTTGGCGCGGTCTCGCCGCCGTGTTCCTCGCGGGAGCGGCGCTGAGCGTCGCACCGGCCGGGGCCGCTCACGCCGCTCCGCCGGCCGGAGACCGTGTCACGGTCACCGCGGCCGGTTCCCCGGCCTACGACCTGACCGGAGAACTGTCCTCGGGGTCCATCGCCGTCCTCGACAATGTCGCGACGTACGAGACCAACGAGATTCAGGGTGCGGGCACGCTCCCCGGCGCCGACGGCGGGACGGCGGACGTCTCCTTCCAGATCGCCCGTTCCGCCTTCGGGTTGAAAGGCGACTTCACCCTTAAGGACCCCGGCGCGGGCGTGGAGATCTCCGCCCGCGTGAACGGCGGAGTCACGGTCCCCGGTGCGGCGACGGTGAAGTGGGCGGGGATCGGCACCGTCCGGCGCGGCGACTCCTCTTCTTTGCAGGCGGTCACGTTCACGATCGAGGATCGCCGTCCCGACCCGGGCGACCACGCCATCCGCATCACGCACGCCGGGCAGTCCAGGAACGCCGTTCTCCGCCTGCCCGACGACTACGACGGCACCCCGCGGCCGGTGTTGTTCCACTTCCCCGGGCTCGTGGAGACGCCGGGTATCGCCGAGTACTTCGGCCGAATGGCCGACTACGCTCAGACCCGCGGCTTCATCATGGTCACCCCGGAGCATTACGGCATCGGCTGGCAGGGCGTCCCGGCCGGGACACCCTCCCCCGACGTGGACGATCCCGGCTTCGTGCAGCGGCTCCAGGACATTCTCGTTCAGCGGTTCAACGCCGATCCCCGGCGCCTGTACGCCTCCGGCATGAGCAACGGCGGCTTCTTCACCAGCAGGATGGCCTGCGACAACGACCGGTTCGCCGCCTACGTCGCCGTCGCCGGCCAACTGTCGGATCCCGGCTCCTGCCGCCCCGGACGGCATGTCCCGATCGTCATGATCCACGGCGACGGTGATTTCATCGTGCCCTATTCCACGGTGCAGCCGGCGCTCGGCTTCTGGACGCGCAACAACGGCTGCGGCGGCAGGACCGTCGCCACGAACCTGCCCGACATCGCGCCCGACGACAACACCACCGTCGTCCGCCACGACCACCCGGACTGCCCGTCCGACGGGCCCGTCGCCGTCTACCAGATCAAAGGCGGGGGTCACAATTGGCCCGGCGGCATCCCGTTCCTCGGGCCGTTCCTGGGCGGGACCACCTACGACATCGACGCCAACGCCGTGATCTGGGACTTCGTTTCCCAATACCGCCTCCCCTGAGGACGGGACCTGACGAGCGCCTTCAGGTGGGAACGTTCACGGCGTTGTTCTCAGTTCGGTCGCGAAGGCGGCGATCGTCTTTTCCGGGTGCGTCGTCCCGGGGAAGTAGGCGCAGACCCGTTCGGCCACGTCACCGAACCGGGCCTTGATCTCGGCGGCGCATTCGGCGGGCGTCCCGACGACCGCCAGGGTCCGCATCACCGTGTCGTCGATCAGACCGACCATCGTCATGATGTCGCCGGTCTTGGACAGCGCCCTCAGCTCGGGTTGCAGATCTCCCCAGCCCTCGATGTCCAGGACCGGCCTGTACGCGGGGGTCGAACCGTAGAAGGCCAGCAGTGCCTTCACCCCGAAGGCCGCTGCCGCGATCTCGTCGGGAGTGTCACCCATCGCGACGATCGCCTGCGGGTACACCTCGATCCGCTCGCGACCCGCCCTCTCCAGGCCCTCGGCCACGGCCGGGAGTGTGCGCTCGCGGAAATGCCGATGGCTGTGGAACGGCATCACCAGCAGCCCGTCGGCGACCTCGGCCGCGGTCCGGGTCATCACCGGGCCCAGCGCGCCGAGCAGGACCGGCGGTACGCCGTAGGGGTTCGGTCCGGGGACGAAGGTCGCGGGCATCAGGGTGTGCTTGGTGAACTCGCCGCGGAAGTCCAGCGGGGTGCCGTGCTGCCAGGAGTTCAGGATCGCCTTCACCGCGAGCACCGTCTCGCGCATCCGGGCGGCCGGCCTGCTCCAGGTCGCGCCGTACCTGTTCTCGATGTGCGGCCTGATCTGCGACCCCAGCCCGAGCCGGAAGCGGCCCTTGCTCAGCAACTGCAGGTCGTAGGCCATGTTGGCCAGGTTCATCGGGCTGCGGGGGATCGCGATCGCGACGTTGGTCATCAGGTCGGTCGGCGGCACCTCCGGCGAGCCGGCCGCGACGATCAGCGGCAGGAACACGTCGTGCGGGCCCTCGAAGGTGAACAGGCCGTCCACCCCGGCGGCGATCAGTGCGCGGGCCCGCTGCGCCGCCTCATCCGGCCGGCCGTCCAGTTGCACATCGAGTCTCACTGACCGATCTCCGTTCCGCGCGGCACCACGCGTCCGTCGCCGAGGGGCTTTGAGGGGTTCATGCTCCCCTATTCGAGGACGGCACCCTTCGACGCCGACTGGACGAGTTTCGCGTACTTGGCGAGCACGCCCCGCTTGTACGGGTGCGGCACGGGCGCCCAGTCCGGCGTCCGCCGGGCGGCGAGCTCGGCGTCGCCCACGAGGAGGTCGAGCCGCTTACTCTGCACGTCGAGCCGGACGCGGTCGCCGTCGCGCACGAAGGCGATCGGTCCGCCGTCGACGGCCTCGGGGGCGATGTGGCCCACGCACAGCCCCGTCGTCCCGCCGGAGAACCTGCCGTCGGTGATCAGCAGGACGGTCTTGCCGAGGCCGGCGCCCTTGATCGCGCCCGTGATGGCGAGCATCTCGCGCATGCCCGGCCCGCCCTTCGGGCCCTCGTACCGGATGACGACGACGTCGCCTTCCGTGATGGTGCCGTCCTCCAGGGCGTCGAGCGCCGCGCGCTCGCGCTCGAAGACGCGGGCCGTCCCCTCGAACACGTCCTCGTCGAACCCGGCCGACTTCACGACGGCGCCTTCGGGTGCGAGCGACCCGTGCAGGATCGTGATCCCGCCGGTGGGGTGGATCGGGTCGTCGAGCGCCCGCAGGATCTTCCCGTCCGGGTCGGGCGGGGCGATGCCGGCGAGGTTCTCGGCGACGGTCCGGCCGGTGACGGTGAGCGCGTCGCCGTGCAGCAGCCCTGCGTCGAGCAGGGCCTTCATGACGACGGGCACTCCCCCGATGCGGTCGACGTCGTTCATGACGTACCGGCCGAAGGGCTTGAGGTCCCCCAGGTGCGGCACGCGGCTCGCGCCGCGCTCGAAGTCGGCGAGAGTGAGGCCGACCTCGGCCTCGTGCGCGATCGCGAGCAGGTGCAGGACCGCGTTCGTCGAGCCGCCGAACGCCATGACGACGGCGATCGCGTTCTCGAACGCCTCCTTGGTCATGACGTCGCGCGCGGTGATCCCCCGCCGCAGCAGGTTCACGACGGCGTCTCCCGAGCGGTGCGCGAACGCGTCGCGGCGCCGGTCCGCCGAGGGCGGCGCGGCCGACCCGGGCAGCGACATCCCCATCGCCTCGGCCACGGACGCCATGGTGTTCGCCGTGTACATGCCCCCGCAGGCGCCCTCGCCCGGACAGACGGCGCGCTCGATGCGGTCGACGTCCTCGCGGCTCATGCGCCCGCGCGCGCACGCCCCGACGGCTTCGAACGCGTCGATGAGCGTGACGTCCTTCTCCGTCCCGTCGGAGAGCCTGACCCATCCCGGCATGATCGAGCCCGCGTAGAGGAACACGCTCGCGAGGTCGAGACGGGCGGCGGCCATGAGCATCCCGGGCAGTGATTTGTCGCATCCCGCGAGCAGGACCGTCCCGTCGAGGCGCTCGGCCTGCACGACGGTCTCGACGGAGTCCGCGATGATGTCGCGGCTCACGAGCGAGAAGTGCATGCCCTCGTGACCCATCGAGATGCCGTCGGACACGGAGATCGTGCCGAACTGCAGCGGGTATCCGCCGCCCGCGTGCACGCCCTCTTTCGCGCCCTGCGCGAGCCGGTCGAGCGACAGGTTGCACGGCGTGATCTCGTTCCACGAGCTCGCGATGCCGATCTGCGGCTTGGCGAAGTCCTCGTCGCCCATCCCGACCGCGCGGAGCATGCCGCGCGACGCCGTCGCCTCCAGCCCGTCCGTGACCTGACGTGAACGTGGTTTGAGGTCGGCACCTGCGACGATGCCCGACTCCACCGGCGGCATGACTGACATACCACGACCCTACATACCGGGCTCTCGCGCCTTCCGGCCGCGCGCCGGTCAGGGTGAAGGAGGCGGAGCCGCGCAGGCGGTGAGGGTGTCGATCAGGGTGGCGCGGAGGAGGGCCACCTTGTAGGCGTTCTGGAGCAGGGGGTCGCAGCGGGCGGTCGCCAGGTCCGCGGCGGCGGCCGCGGTCTCCTCGGTGGCGGGCTCGCCGAGCAGGGCTTCGGCCACTTCGGGAAGGAGGAGGGGTGTGCGGGCCACCCCGCCCACGGCTACGGCGGCGGAGGTGATGGTGTCGCCGTCGAGGGTGAGGCGGGCGACCGCTTCGGCCAGGGGCCAGTCCGCCATCTCGCGGGCGGTGGCGCGGCGGTAGGCGGCTCGTTCGGCCGGCGTGGGCGCGGGCATGAGGACGGCCTGGAGGATCTCGGCGGGCTCCAGGCGATGGTCGCGTGTCGGGTCGCCGCCGTCCCCGTACAGTTCGGCGATGTCCAGCGGGGATCGGCCGTGGACGTCGGCGGTCGCGGCGTAGGTGAGGAGGGCCGCGGCGAGTGTGGAGGGGTGGGGGGCGATGCAGGGGCCCTGGTCGATGACGGCCGAGTACAGGTGGGCGCCCTCGCGCGCCGGGCAGGTGTCGCCTCCCGTCTGGTGGCACGTGAGGCCGGGAGTGCGCAGGTACCAGCAGCGGTTGCGCTGGAGGAGGTTGCCGCCGACGGTGGCGACGTTGCGGATCTGCGGGGTGGCGATGGCGGCGGCCGTGGCGGCGAGCGCGGGATAGGCGGCGGTCAGGCGGTCGTCGGCGAGCAGGTCGGCGATGGTGGTGAGGGCGCCGATGCGGGCCGAGCCGTCCGGTCGCCAGGCGATGCCGCGCAGGCCGGGGATGCCGAGCAGGTCGACCGGGGGGCGGGTCGCCCGGGTCATGACGTCGGTGCCGCCGGCGCGCAACTCGCCGCCGGTGTCGCGGACGGCTCTGGCGGCGGCCTCGATGGCGGTCACGTGCCGATCCCCTCCAGCAGCAGGTCGGGCCGGATGGGCAGGTCGTGCGGGCGCCGGCCGGTGGCGTGTCTGACGGCGTTGCCGATCGAGGCGGCGACCGCCATGGTGCAGATCTCGCCCAGGCCGATGCCGCGGCCGGGCACGTGGTCCCAGCCCTCGGTGTGGAAGTACAGGTCGATCTCCGGAGTGTCGGCGATACCGGGGATGCGGTAATCCTCCAGGTTCGCGGTGAGGACGGTGCCGGTGGCCGGGTCGTCGTGGCGCTGCTCGAACAGGGCGTAGCCGATGCCCTGGATGATTCCGCCCTCGCACTGGTTGCGGGCCAGCCGGGGGGCGTAGATGTGGCCGGCGGCCACCCCGCTCCAGACGCGGGTGGGCCTGACGCGGCCGAGCAGGGTGTCCACCTCGACCTCGGTGACGACGACGGCTCCCGAGAAGCCCCGGCCGATGGCGAAGTGGTCCAGAGCGAAGGGCGTGACGTATCCGCGGCGGTCCCGGGGACGCCGGCCGACGACCTGGAGCCCCTCCGCCTCTCCGAGGGAGCGGGCGCCGAGGGCCTTGCGGAGGCGGCGCGCCGCGTCCTGGGCCGCCGGGGCGATGGAGGGGGTGGAGCAGCTGCTGGCGGACGTCGGCCCATAGGCGTGGTCACTGTTGCCGAGTTCGACGCGCACCTGGCCGGGCCGCAGGTCGAGCGCGGACCGCACCACCTCGGCGATCACCGAGCGGCTGCCGGTCCCGATGTCCTGGGTGGCGATGCGGGCGACCACGGCGCCCTGCTCGACCGTCAGCGAGACCTTGGTGCCCGGGTCGAGGAAGTACATGTAGTTGGCGGCGGCGACGCCCACGCCGCGGCGGAGACGGCCGTCACCGGGATCCGCGCGGTCGCGCCACATGGGCAGGGCCGCGGCCCGGTCGTACAGTGCGTGGCGCTTGGCGTTGCCGTCCCAGCGGCGGCGCAGGGCGATGGGGTCCTCGCCGCGGCGCAGCGCCACCTCGTCCACGCCTTGTTCCAGCGCCCACAGCATCGGCGGCAGGCCGGGGCCGCGGAAAGGTATGCCGGGGGCGCGGTTGGTGATGTGGTCGTAGTCGCGGATCCGGCGGGGCGCGTTGCCGTAGAAGAACCGCGAGTGCCAGGCCGCGTTGGACCCGATGGAGACGCCGGAGTCGCCGTGGGCGTCCATCGTGAAGGCCGACAGCCCGCCGTCGGCGTCGGCGAGGAGGGCCAGCTCGATGCGCACCCCGGGGCGGGTGCCGCCGTCGACGAGCTCCTCCGGCCTGCTGAGGACGACCCGGACCGGCACGCCGTGCAGGCGGGACAGTTCCACGGCCGCGACCACGTCGGAGGTGACGTTGACCTTGGACCCGAAACCGCCGCCCACATGCTCGGCCACGACGTGGACCTGCTCCGGGCGGAGCTTCCAGCGCTTGGCGGCCTGTGCGGCGACGCGGGTCACGGCCTGGGTGGACAGGTGCAGATGCAGATCACCGCCCTCCCATCGGGCCACGCAGCCGTGCGGCTCCATGCAGGTGTGGGCCTGTACGGCGGTGGTGAAGGTGGTCTCCACCAGGGTCTGGCCGTCGCCGTCGCGGGCCTTTTCGATGCGCTTCACGGCCGTGCGGCCGCGCCAGCTCATGGCGGCGGGCCCGCGTACGTTGCCGTTCCACTTGGCGGACGCGAGCGGGCCTTCGTTGGCGCGCGGAGCTCCCTTGCGGGACTCCCCGGTCGGATAGACGACGGTCTCGTCCTCCGGCGACAGCACCGCGGGCAGGACCGTGTAGCCGACCTCGACCCGCGCCGCGGCCGCGAGCGCCTCCGCCCTGGTGGGCGCGGCGACCGCGGCCACCGGCTGGCCCGCGTACCGGACGATGCGGTCCGGCGGCAGCATCTCGACCAGCGGACCGTCGTGCCGGATCTCGCCGACCTTCGCGTGCGGGTGCGGCGACCGCACGATCACGCCCTCGAACTGCCCCTCCAGGACGACGTCCGCCGTGTACCGCGCCGCGCCCGTGATCTTGCTGAGTGCCTCCACGCGTACCGGCGTCACCGTGCCCTCGCCGTGTTCGCCGTGTTCGCCGTGTTCGCCGTGTTCGTCACCGTCGTGCTTGCCCGCGCACGCCGCCGCGACCGCCTCGTAGATGCCGGCGTACGCTCCGCAGCGGCACAGGTGACCCGCCAGGGCCTCGGCGATCTGCCCGCGGGACGGCTCGGCCGTGCCGTGCTCGGCCCGCCACCGGTCCATGAACGCCGCCGCCTCCACGACGAAGCCCGGCGTGCAGTAGCCGCACTGCAGCGCGTCGTGCTCGGCGAAGGCCCGCTGCACCGGATGGTCGCCGCCGAGACCCTCCACGGTCGTGATCTCGCGGTCCGCCACCGCCCCGGCCGGCATCAGGCAGCTCGCCGCCGTGCGCCCGTCCACCAGAACGGTGCAGGTGCCGCACACGCCCGTTCCGCAGGCGACCTTGGTCCCGGTCAGCCCCATCCGCTCCCGCAGCACCCGCGCCACGGTCTCCTCGGGCTCGATGCCGACGTCGACGGGCTTGCCGTTGAGGCTGAATTCCATTCGCGCTCCATGCGCCGGGCGGTGATCAGCGCCATCGTGGCACAGCGAACACCGCAGATCACTACTTTTGCCCGATGTCACCATCTAAGATCATTTTTGACGGCTTGTGCCAACGGCAGACGGGAACCACGGGTGTCGCAACAGCCAGACGTGCCGCAGGGGATCGACCCGAACACCCCGAACGTGGCTCGCATGTACGACTACGTGCTCGGCGGGAAGGACAACTTCGCCGCCGACCGCGAGCTCGCGGGCCACCTCATCGCCTCCATCCCGGACGGCGTCGAGGCCCTGCGCGCGAACCGCCGCTTCCTCGGCCGCGCCATCGCCCATATCGCCGAGCGGGGCATCGACCAGTTCATCGACCTCGGTGCGGGACTGCCCAACCAAGGCAACGTCCACGAGATCGCCCAGCGCGTCCACCCGGACGCCCACGTCGTCTACGTGGACATCGACCCGATCGTCATCGTGCATGCCCGCGCCCTGCTGGCCGCCGACGACCGCACCGCCGCGCTCCAGGCCGACATGCGCGCCCCCGAGACCGTCTTCGCCTCCGACGCCGTGGCCCGCCTCATCGACTTCGACCGCCCGGTCGGCGTCATCTTCAACGCCATGCTGCACTTCGTCACCGAGGCCGAGGATCCCGCGGGCATCGTCGGCGCCTTCACCGACCGGATGGCCCCCGGCAGCCACCTCGTCATCTCCCACAGCACCCTCGACGACCGTCCCGCCGATCTCGTCGAGATCATCGAGACCGCCTACGAGAACGCCTCGGCGCCCATGGTCTTCCGCGAGCACGACCAGATCCTGCGCCTGTTCAACGGCCTCACCCTCATCGAACCGGGCCTGGTCAAGGTCAACCGGTGGCACTCCGACGAGGAGGAGGCCGCGGCGAGCGGCGGCGCCTGGGTCTACGGCGGCGTCGCCGTGAAATGACCGCACGACCTGCCCGGCTCCGCGGGCGGTCAGCGACACCCGAGACCGGGACTACACCCGGACCTCGCCGCCGCCGGGCGGCGCCGGGTGGAAGGCGGCCCGGCCGGTGACGCGGACGCCGGTGCGGTCGCCGGGACGCAGGCGCACATGCCCGTCGACGCGGACGTCGACCGGCGTGTCGAGGCCCTCGACATCGATGGTGATCATGGCGTCGTGGCCGTAGAAGCGGACGTCGGTCACCCTCCCGCCGGGCACGGCGCCGCCGGGGTCGGTGAGCCGCAGCTGCTCGGGCCGCAGGATCACGGTCCCCTGGACGGCCTCGTCGCAGGCGCGCAGCTCGACCGGGCCCAAGGGGGTCTTCGCGGTCCCGTTCGCGGCGTCCCCCGGAAGGAGAACGGCGTCACCGACGAATCCCGCCACCCACGGATCGGCGGGGTTGCTGTAGACGTCATGGGACGGACCGCACTGCGCGACCCGCCCGTTGTGGACGACGGCCACCAGGTCGGCGATCGACAGCGCCTCCTGCTGGTCGTGGGTCACGAGCAGGGCGGTCGCGCCCGTGGCGCGCAGGGCGGCTCGGACGTCGGCCCGCACCCCGGCGCGCAGCGCGCTGTCCAGCGCGTTGAACGGTTCGTCGAGCAGCACGAGCGCAGGTTCGGGCGCCAGCGCGCGGGCCAGCGCGATCCGCTGCTGCTGCCCGCCGGACAGCTCGTGCGGCATCCGGTCGCCGTACCCGGCCAGCCCCACGAGTTCGAGCATCTCCTCGGTCCGCCGGCGGCGTGCGGCCCGGTCGGCCACACCGAAGGCGACGTTGCGGGCCACGCTCAGATGCGGGAACAGTGCGCCCTCCTGCGGCACGATGCCGATGCGGCGCCGCTCCGGCGGGACGTGCGTCCCGGGGCCGGTGAGGAGGCGCCCGCCCACGGTGACGGTCCCGGAGTCCGCGCGGAGGAAGCCCGCGATGATGCGCAGCAGGGTGGTCTTCCCGCAGCCCGAGGGGCCGAGGACGGCGGCCAGCGAGCCGCCGGGGACGGTGAGGCCGAGCCCGTCCAGGACGGTGCTGTCCGGGCCGTACGCCTTGGTCAGGCCCTCGATCTCCAGATCGTTCATGTGCGCCTTCCGAGAAGGTACGAGGGGACGGCCGCGAGCAGTATCAGCGCGGCCGCGTACGGCGCGGCGTCGGCGTAGGAGGCGACACCGGTCTCCGTCCACAGCCGGGTGGCGAGGGTGTCCATCCCGGTGGGACGCAGCAGAAGGGTCGCCGGCAGTTCCTTCATGCAGACCACGAACGTGAGCGCCGCGCCTGCGGCGATGCCGGGTGCGGCCAGCGGAACGGTGACCGACCGCAGGACCCGCAGCGGGCCGCGGCCGAGAGAGCGGGCGACGTCCTCCAGCACCGGCGGGGACTGGAGGACGGCGGCGCGGGTCGCGGCGACGGCGAGCGGCAGGAACAGCACCGCGTAGGCGCAGACCAGAAGCGGCAGTTCCTGGTACAGCGGGTTCGCGTACCGGACGGCGAAGAACACCATCGCCAGGGCGACGGTGATGCCGGGCAGAGCGTGCCCGGCGTAGGCGGCCTGCTCCAGCAGGGCCGGGAGCCGCCCCCGGTGGCGGGCGGCGACGACGCCGACGGGCAGGGCGAGGACGGTGGTGAGCGCGGCTCCGGCGGCGGCCACGCCGAGGGTGACCCCGGCGGTGTTCACCAGTGCGGCCGGGTCCCAGGTGGAGCGGTTTCCCGTCGCCAGCCAGTACGCGAGCGTGGCCAGCGGGAACACGACGGCCGCCGCGGCGACGGCCGCGCACCAGCCCAGCGACGGGGCCGTCCAGCGGCCGAGGCGCAGCGGCACCGCCGGGCGGGCCGTGCCGGTCCCGGTCCTGGCGTGCCCGCGGCGTCCGCGGGTGCGGGTCTCCAGCGCGACCAGCGCCACCGTCATCACCACAAGCACGACGCTCAGCGCCGCCGCCGGGGTGCGGTCGAAACTGGCCTGGTAGGACGTGTAGATGCCGCGGGTGAACGTGTCGTACCGCATCAGCGACACCGCGCCGAAGTCCGACAGCACGTACAACGCGACCAGCAGCCCGCCGCCTGCCGCGGCGGGGCGGAGCTGCGGGAGGGTGACGCGGAAGAACGTCCGGCCCGGCCCGAGCCCGAGCGACCGGGACGCCTCCTCCTGCGCCGGGTCGATGCCGCGCAGCGCGGCGGCGACCGGCAGGTACACGTACGGGTAGCTGACCAGCGTGAGCGACACCGCCGACCCGGCGAACCCGGCGAGTCCCGGAAGGGCCGACAGCCACGCGAACGCCGCCACATAGCTGGGCACGGCCAGCGGCAGCGTCACGACGATCGACCAGGCGCGGGCGCCGGGCAACTCCGTCCGGACGGTCAGCCACGCCAGCGAGACCCCCAGGAGCAGGCACGCCAGGACCACCGCGGCGGCCAGCGCCAGGCTCCTGGCGAGCAGCAGCGCGGTGCCCTCGGTGGTGACGACGCTCCAGGCGAATCCGAAGCCGCGCTCCAGCGCCCGCACGGCGAGATAGCCGAGCGGCAGCAAGGCCAGTGCCCCGGCCAGGGAGGCCGGGGCGAGGAGCACCCAAGGTGCGCGGGGTGCGCGGGGTGCGCGGGGTGCGCGGGGTGCGCGGGGTGCGCGGGGTGCGCGGGCCGTGGTCATCCGGTCAGACCATGCCGGCTTCCCGGAGCATCTTCAGAGTCTCCTGAAGTGACTCCAGTTCGCCGAGGTCGATCTCGGGCGCCTTCAGCGAGTCCAGCGGCGGCAGGCCGGGGGTGCTGCTGGTGACCCCGGACGCCAGCGGGTACTCCTTCGTCTCGTCGCTGAAGTAGGTCTGCGCCTCCTTGGAGAGCAGGAAGTCGATGGCCTTCTGCGCGGCCGCGGGGTGCGCGGCGCCCTTCAGCACGCCCGCACCCGCCACGTTGATCAGCGCACCGGGGTCGGCGCCGGGAAGGTAGTGGAGCTTGGCGGTGACACTGCTCTCACCCTTCTCCGCGACCCTCTCGTACCAGTAGTAGTGGTTGATCAGTCCCAGGCCGATCTGGCCGGCGTTCACCGCGTCCAGCACGGCGATGTTGTTGTCGTACGCCTTCACGCCGTTGGCCTTGAGGCCCTCCAGCCACTTGCGGGTGGCGTCGTCGCCGTCCAGGACCCGCATGCCGGTGACGAACGCCTGGAAGGACGCGTTGGTCGGCGCGTAGGCGATCTTGCCCTTCCATTCCGGCCTGACGAGGTCGCGGACGCTGTCGGGCGCCTTGGCGACGAGATTCGGGTTGTAGGCGATCACGCGGACCCGGCCGGAGAGCCCCACCCAGTCGCCCGCGCCGGAGCGGAACTGCGCCGCGACCTTGTCGAGGGACGGCTGGGGCAGCTTGGCCAGGCGCCCCTCCTTCGCGAGGGCGCCGAGCGCTCCGGCGTCCTGGGAGAAGAACAGGTCGGCCTTGGTGCCGTCGCCCTCCTCAAGGATCTGCGCGGACAGTTCGGCGCTGGCGCCGTACCGGACCTCGACGTCGGTGCCGACCGCGTCCTCCAGCTTTTCCAGCAGCGGCTTGACGAGGCCTTCGTTGCGGCCGGAGTAGATGATCAGGCCGGCGTCGGATCCCAGGCCGCAGGCCGCTCCCATCGGCAGGAAGACGGCCGCGAAGGCGAGCACGGCGGTGAAACGTCGCAGGGGGTATCGCATGGGCCAACCTCGTGATGCCGTTTCGGGGGCGGTGTCGAAACATAGGTTAGCCTTACTTAAGATGCGCCTGTGAGGCACCCCCACCTGAAGTCCCATCCGGTCCCCTTCGCCCGTGACCTGGCCGATCATGCGGACCGGCCGGCCGTCGTCACCGCAGAGGGGACGCTGTCCTACCGGGAACTGGCGGCGCGGACCGCGGCCACCGCCGACCGGCTCGGCACCGAACGCCGGCTGGTGCTGCTCGCCGGGGCCAACACGGTGGACGCCCTGGTCGTCTATCTGGCGGCGCTGGCAGGAGGGCATCCCGTCCTGCTGGTCCCGCACGACCGCTCCCTCTCGTCCCTGGTCGACCTGTACGACCCGGACGTCGTGGCCTTCCCGGACGGGACGCTCGACGAACGCCGCCCCGCCTCCGCGCACACGCTGCACCCCGAACTGGCGCTGCTGCTCAGCACCTCCGGTTCGACGGGCGCGCCGAAGCTCGTCCGGCTCTCTCAGGAGAACCTGCAGGCGAACGCGGCGTCCATCGCCGAGTACCTGGACATCCGGGAGGGCGACCGCGCCGCCACCACCCTGCCGATGTACTACTGCTACGGCCTGTCCGTCATCAACAGCCATCTGCTGCGCGGCGCCGGACTGATCCTCACCGACCGTTCGGTGACCGACGACCGGTTCTGGACGCTGTTCCGCGACGCGCGCGGGACGACGCTGGCGGGCGTGCCCTACACCTTCGACCTGCTCGACCGGGTGGGCTTCGCCGACATGCGGCTCCCGCATCTGCGGTACGTCACCCAGGCCGGCGGGCGGCTGGCACCCGACCGCGTCGCGCGCTACGCGGACCTCGGGCGGCGGCGCGGCTGGGACCTGGTCGTCATGTACGGGCAGACAGAGGCGACCGCCCGAATGGCGTTTCTTCCGCCCGACCTCGCGGCGTCCCACCCCCAGGCCGTCGGCGTGCCCATCCCGGGCGGCTCCTTCCGGCTCGAACCGCTGCCCGGCCGGCCGGACGCCGACACGGGCGAACTGGTGTACTCGGGTCCCAACGTCATGCTCGGCTACGCCCACGGCCCCGCCGACCTCGCCCTCGGCCGGACCGTCGGCGAACTGCACACCGGCGACGTCGCCCGGATCCTCCCGGGCGGCCTGTACGAGGTGGTGGGGCGGCACGGCCGGTTCCTGAAGATCTACGGCCTGCGCATCGACCCGCAGCGCATCGAGGCGACGCTCGCCCGGCACGGCCTGGCCGCGCTCTGCACGGGCGACGACGAGGGCCTGGCCGTCGCCGTGACCGGTGGCGCCGACGTCCCGCACGTCAGGCGGCTCGTCGCGGCCGAATGCGGCCTGCCCGCCCGGATGATCAGCGTGCACCCGGTGTCCGAGCTGCCCCGGCATCCGACGGGCAAGCCCGACCGCCCGGCCGTGCTGCGGATAGCGCGTCCCGGGCCGGTGCCGGCGCGTCCCGGGCCGGCACCGGCGCGTCCCGGACCGGTGCCGGCGCGTCCCGGACCGGTGCCGGCGCGTCCCGGACCGGTGCCGGCCACGGACCTGGTCGGCCTGTACGCGCGGATCCTCGACCGGACCGACGTGACCGAGGACGACAGCTTCGTGGACCTCGGCGGCGACTCGCTCTCCTACGTCGAGATGTCGCTGAAGCTGGAGGACGCGCTCGGGACGCTGCCCGCCGACTGGCCCATCCGCCCCATCCGCGACCTGCGGCGCCCGGCCGGGCGCTCCCGGCTGCGGACCCTGGAGACCGGCATCCTGCTGCGCGCCGTCGCGATCGTCCTCATCGCCGGATCGCACATCTCGATCTTCACCGTCCGGGGCGGGGCGCACATCCTGCTCGCGGTGGCGGGCTTCAACTTCGCCCGGTTCCACCTCACGTCGCACGGACGCGGCGAACGCCGCCGGCACGTCCTCGGCGCCCTCAACCGGATCGCCGTGCCGAGCGTCATCTGGCTCGTGGCCGCGGCACTCCTCACCGCCGACTATCACCTCGTGGACGTCCTGCTACTGAAGAGCGCGTTCGGGTACGACAGCAACTACTGGTTCATCGAGGTCATCGTCTACATCCTGCTCGCGATGGCCGCGTGGCTGAGCGTCCCGGCCCTCGACCGGTCCGAACGCCGCGCCCCCTTCGGCTTCCCCCTCGCGCTGCTGTCGGCCGCCCTGGTCGTCCGCTACGACTTCTTCGGCCTTTCGGACCTCCCGGACGCGATCACCGCACTGTGGATGTTCCCCCTGGGGTGGGCCGCGGCGAAGGCGGCCACCACCGCGCGGCGGTCGCTGGTGACCGTGACCGCGCTCGCCACCGTCCCCGGCTACTTCGGGTCGGGCGAAACGCTGCGGGAGATCATCGTGATGGGCGGTGTGGCACTGCTGATCTGGGTTCCCGCACTGCCGAGCACCGCCCTGTTCAACCGGCTCGCCGGGATGCTCGCCGGTGCATCGCTGTACATCTACCTCGTCCACTGGCAGATCTATCCGCTGCTGGAGGGCCATTCCCGGTTCCTGGCCCTCCTCGCCTCCCTGGCGGGCGGAGTGGCCTACGCGGCCGCCGCCGCACGGATCCTGCGGCATGTGCGACGTTCCGACCGTCCGGGAGGGCGTGAAGGAAATCATTCGCTGCCTCAAAAGACTGCGGTGCGTTTATCACATGGCGTGACCGTGTGACTTCAGGCCACTGGAAGTGACCCTTCTCGCCCTGTCCCGGAGATAGCATTCATGCTTCTGGTTGCTGAATGTGTCACCCGTCGGACTCTCGAGAGGAAATCCAAGGATGACCCAGGCGTCACCGCATCCGCAGCAGGTCGCCGAGCAGAACCCGCGTGAAGTCGACGCGGTCGTGGTCGGTGCCGGACTGTCCGGCCTGTACATGCTGCACAAGCTGCGTGGGCTCGGCCTGTCTGTGCAGGTCTACGACAGGGGTGAGGGCGTCGGCGGCACGTGGTTCTCGAACCGCTATCCCGGGGCGCGCGTCGACGTGAAGAGCATGGATTACGCCTACTCGTTCGATCCGGAACTGGCGCAGGAATGGGAGTGGACCGAGAAGTACCCTGCTCAGGAGGAACTGCTCAGATACATCGAGCACGTCGCCGACCGCTTCGACCTGCGTCCGCACATCCGGCTCCGGACCCGGGTGACCGAGGCCGTGTTCGATGAGGGCGCCGAGCGCTGGCACGTGCGCACCGACCGTGGCGGACGGGTGTCGGCCCGATACCTGATCATGGCGACCGGCTGCCTGTCGACGTCCAAGCTGCCGGAGATACCCGGGCTGGAGGGCTACCGCGGCCACTGGTACCACACGGCGCACTGGCCCGAGGAGGGCGTGGACTTCACGGGGAAACGGGTCGCGGTGATCGGTACGGCGTCCTCGGGAGTGCAGGTCATTCCGCTTATCGCCGAGCAGGCCGCACAATTGACGGTGTTCCAGCGGACGCCCAATTTCGTGATACCCGCGAACAACCATCCGCTCGATCCGGAAGACCGGCGGTCGGCGAAGGCGCGCCACGCCGAAATGCGCAGGGCGAACCGCGAGTCCGGATTCGGTGTCGCGTTCCCCGAGGCGACCAAAGGTGCGATGGAGGTGTCGGACGAAGAGCGCGACGGCTACTACCGCAGAGTCTGGTACGACGAGGACAACAGTCTCGTCAGCCTGCTCAGCGGCTACAACGACCTGATCATCAACAAGGAGTCCAACGACACCATCGCGCAATTCGTCCGCGACCGGATCGCCGAGGTCGTCGACGATCCCGAGGTCGCCGAGGAGTTGCAGCCCAGGGACCATCCGCTGGGCGCCAAACGCCCCTGTCTGGGCACGAACTACTACGAGACGTTCAACCGGCCTAACGTGAGCCTCGTCAATGTCCGCAGGACACCTCTCGTGGAGATCACGCCCGCCGGCATCCGCACGACGGAGGACGAATTCGCCTTCGACGCGCTCGTGTTCGCGACGGGGTTCGACGCGATGACCGGCGCGCTCATGGCCGTCGACATCCGCGGGCGCGACGGGGTCCGGCTCGCCGAGAAGTGGGCGGAGGGGCCGCGCACCTATCTGGGGATCGCGGTGGCCGGGTTCCCCAACCTGTTCACGATCACCGGCCCCGGCAGCCCGTCGGTGCTCTCCAACATGACCGTCTCGATCGAGCAGCACGTGGAGTGGGTGGGCGACGCGATCGCCGCGATGCGAGCCCGGGGCAAGCAGGCGATGGAGGCGACCGCCGAGGCCGAGGACGCCTGGACCCGGCACGTCGACGACGTCGCGCAGGCGACGCTCTACCCGGCCGCCGACTCCTGGTACATGGGCTCGAACGTGCCCGGCAAGCCCCGGGTGTTCATGCCCTACCCCGCCGGCGTCGGGCTGTATCGCCAGAAGTGCGACGAGGTCGCCGCCACCGGCTACGAGGGATTCGAGCTCACCGACCGACAGTGATGATGCGGGTGACGAAGATCCCTGTTTAGGCGGCCCCCGGACGGTTTGCCGACATGGTGTTGATATCTTGGCGACATGATGTCGATAAGCGGTCCGGGGGCGCCCTGATGTTCCTGGCACTACGCGAACTGCGCTTCGCCCGGGTCCGGTTCGGGCTGATGGGGGCCGTCATCGCCCTGATCTCGGTCCTCATGGTCATGCTGTCCGGGCTGTCGGAGGGGCTGGTCAAGGACGGAGTGTCCGGCCTGCAGAACATTCCCGTGACCTCGTTCGCGTTCGAACGGGACGTCCAGCACGACGCGGCCTTCTCCCGGAGCGTCGTGGACGTGTCCGCGGTCGAGAAGTGGCGGGACCGTCCGGGCGTCGCGGACGCGGCCCCCTACGGCAACCTGCTCGTCAACACCGAGGGGCAAAGGGGCACCGAGATCGACCTCGCGCTGTTCGGGGTGCGGCCCGACTCCTTCTTGGCCCCCCAGGTGGACGAGGGAGCCCGGCTGAACGAGCCCGACGGCGTCGTCGTGAGCGCGACGGCCCTCGACGCCGGGCTCCGGGTCGGCGACACGATCACCGTCGACCGGCTCGGGACGCGGCTGCGGATCGTCGGCTCCACCGGGCGGCAGGACACCTTCGGGCACGTCGACATCGGTTATGTGCCGCTCGCGACCTGGCAGCGCCTCAAGGCGGGGGTGGGCCCGGACGACCCGATGCCCGAGCACGCCACCCGCGACATCACCGCGGTGGCGGTGCAGGCGGAGCCCGGCGCGACGGTCGACCTCGCCGCCGGGGACCGCGCCGCCGGCACCGAGAGCCTCACGATCGACGAGTCCTTCGGCGCGTCCCCCGGCTACACGGCCGAGACGACCACCCTCCAGCTCATCCAGGGCTTCCTCTATGCGATCTCGGCGCTGGTCGCGGGCGCCTTCTTCGCCGTCTGGGCGATCCAGCGCAGGCACGAGGTCGCCGTGCTGCGCGCCATGGGCGCGTCCGGAGGGTGGGTGCTGCGGGACGCGTTGACGCAGGCGTTCATCCTCCTCCTCGCGGCCGTCGCGGTCGGCGCGGCGATCGGCGTCGCGCTCGGCGCGCTCATGACCGGCGGCGGCGTCCCGTTCGCGCTCAGCGCGCCGAACGTGGCGGCGGCCGCCGCCGGGCTCATCGTCCTCGGACTCGCCGGGGCCGGCGCCGCCGTCGCCCGGATCGCCTCGATCGACCCCGCCACCGCACTCGGAGGAAACCGATGATCGGCAGGAGCACGCCGGACGAGGAGACGCGCGCCCGCGCGGACGTGCCCGGCAACGCGGGGCTCGTCCTGGACGGCGTCCATCTGCGGCACGGCGACGGCGACGAGATCGTGCAGGCCCTCGACGACGTCTCCCTCGCCGTGGCGCCCGGCCGGCTGGTCGCGATCGTCGGCCCGTCCGGCGCGGGCAAGTCGAGCCTGCTCGCGGTCGCGGGCGGGTTGGCCCGGCCGGACGGCGGCACCGTCATGGTGGCCGGGCACGACATGACGGCGGCCGGCCGGCGCGGACGGGCCGCGCTGCGCCGCGAGCACATCGGGTTCGTGTTCCAGTCCGGCAACCTGATCCCGGCGCTGACGGCCGCGGACCAGCTCCGGCTTCCGAACCGGTTCCGGCCGCGGCGCACGCGGGCCGGCCGGGACCCGCTCGAACTCCTCGCCGACGTGGGCATGGCGGACAAGAAGAACCGGTACCCGCACCAGCTGTCGGGCGGGGAGCGGCAGCGGGTCGGCATCGCGCGGGCCCTCGCGACCGCCCCGAGCGTCCTGCTGGTCGACGAGCCCACGGCGGCCCTCGACCGGGCGCGCAGCCACGACGTCGTCCGGCTGCTCGCGGCCGAGACGCGGCGGCGGTCCGTGGCGACCGTCATGGTCACCCACGACCATGACGTCCTGGAACACTGCGACACGGTGCATGAAATGATCGACGGCCGCCTCACCGGGGCCGCCTAGCGCGGGCCCGCCGCCCGCGTGCGCGGGGGCGGCGGCCGCCGAGACGACGAAAGGGGGGCGCGTGCCGAGGATCCGGGCGGCGACCGTCGCCGAGCACCGGGCCGCCCAGCGGGCCGCACTGCTGGACGCGGCCCGCGACCTGCTCGCCGAGAACGCGGAGGACACCGAGCGGGCGCCGAGCCTGGCGGACGTCGCGCGCCGGGCCGGGCTCGCGCGCTCCAGCGTGTACTCGTACTTCACGTCGCGGGACGACCTGCTCGACGCCCTGATCGTCGACACGTTCCCGCGGTGGGCGGCGTACGTCCGGGAGCGGATGGAGAAGGCGTGCACGCCCGGCGAACGGGTGCTCGCCTACGTCGACGCGAACCTCCACCTCGTGGCCCGCGGCGATCACGCGCTGGCACGGGCACTGGCCGCGACCAGCCGCACCGACACGCTGGCGAAGTCGAGCCGGCTGCTCCACGACGACCTGGCGTCCCCGCTCCGCACGGCCCTGACGGAGCACGGCGCGCCCGATCCCGTGCGGACGGGCGAGCTCGTCCAGTCGATCGTCTACACGCTCAGCCGGATGATCGAGGACGGCCTGGCCGAGGCTTCGGCGCAGCGGCTCGGCCACGAGCTGCTCACCCCCTACCTGCGCGACGCGACCTGACGAACGGGTCCACCACCCCACGAAACGCAGCCCTTTCAACCGTGCGGTTGACGGGTCGGTGAGTCGCGGCCTACGCTTGTTTCAACCGTTGAGTTGAAAACTGCCGTTGAGTTGAGAACCGGAGGGGCGATGACCGCGGACGCGCTGTCCCGAGTCTTCGCCGCTCTCGCGGATCCGACCCGGCGCGACATGGTCGCCCGGCTCTCGGAGGGCGAGGCGACGGTGAGCCGGCTGGCCGAGCCGTACCGGATGTCGCTGCAGGCCGTCTACAAGCACTTGCGGGTGCTCGAGGACGCCGGGCTCGTCAGCCGGCCGCCGGGGCCGCAGCCTCGGCCGGTGCGCCTGGAGGTCCATGCCCTCGACCTGATGGACACCTGGATCGAGCGCCACCGGACCCGCGTCGAGCAGCGCTACCGCCGCCTGGACGCCGTCCTGGCGGAGATGAGGGGAGACGAGCATGCACAAGATCACGGAGACGGTCATCGAAGCGGACCCGGCGCTGCCGGTCATCCGGATGGCGCGTGACTTCGCGGCGACGCCCGAGCAGCTGTTCCGGGCCCACACCGACCCGGCGCTGTACGCCCGGTGGGTGGGGCCCGACGCCACGACCGTCCGGATCGACCACTGGGACGCCCGTACCGGCGGCAGCTGGCGGTACGTCTCGGTGCACGACGGCACGGAGTACGGGTTCCACGGCTGCTTCCACGAGGTCCGGCCGGACCGTATCGTGCAGACCTTCACGTTCGAGGGCATGCCCGACGACGTCGCGCTGGAGACGCTGTGGTTCGAGGACCTGGGCGAGGGCCGTACGCGGCTGCGGGCGCAGTCGCTGGTCGACAGCATCGACGTCCGCGACGCGTGGCTGCGCAGCGGCATGGAGACCGGTGTCAACGAGGGCTACGCCAAGCTGGAGAGGATGCTCGCCGATGGCTCTGTCTGACCGCCCGGCCGAGCGGCACCGGCGGATCGCCGGGCTGTTCACGGACCGGGTCCGCGGCGCCCGGTCCTGGGACGCGCCGTCCCCGGTGGCCGACTGGACCGCCCGCGACGTCGTGCGTCACCTGACCGAGTGGTTCCCCGCGTTCCTGGCCTCCGGCGCCGGCATCGAACTGTCCCGCGGACCGTCGGTGGACGAGGATCCGGTCGCCGCGTGGCAGGTTCACTGCGACGCGGTGCAGGCGGTGCTGGACGATCCGGAGACCGCGGACCGGAAACTCACGAACCCGCACCTCGGCACCCTGCCCCTGGACGCGGCGATCGACCGGTTCTACACCGCCGACGTGTTCATGCACACCTGGGATCTGTCCAGGGCCACCGGCCAGGACGACCGGCTGGACCCCGGCTTCTGCGCCCAGCTCCTCGGCGGGATGGAGGAGATGGAGGAGGTCCTCCGCTCCTCCGGCCAGTACGGCCCCCGCGTGGAGGTGCCCGGCGATGCGGACGTCCAGGCCAGACTGCTGGGCTTCATCGGCCGGGACCCGTTCTGGCAGGGCCCGGACGTGACCTGACCCTGGCCGGAGGCGCGCTCAGCCGTGGACGGAGACCGATGGCCGGCGCAATGCCGGGGCCAGCCAGCGGTGGAGGAGGGCGCGGAGGTCGGCGTCCTCCTGAGGGGGCTCGCCCGGGTGCTGCAGCAACGACGCCAGCAGCCGCATGATGATCTCGGCGAGGCCGTTGAGGTCGTCCTCGCCGACGCCGGCGGCCTCCCAGTCGACGGGGTAGCGCTTCAGCATCTGGGCGCCGTAGGCGATGGCGTCGCCGGTGGTGATCCCGCGGCCGAAGGCGCCGGAGTCCCCGAGCTGCAGCAGCAGGCTCAGCTGCGGCTCGGTCGGGATCGTCCGCACGCAGAAGACCATGCCCTCGACCACGGCCTCGGCCGGATCGGCGATCCCCTGGAGGTGGGCGACGAGCCGGTCGACGAACGACTCCGCGCCCTGGGCCGCCACCTCGCCGATGATGTCGCTGATCCGGTCGAAGTGGCGGTAGACGGTCTGGCGGGTGACGCCGAGCTCGCCGGCGACGTCGGACAGGGTCGTCTTCGCGACGCCGTGCCTGTCGAGGCAGCGGGCGGTCGCGTCGATGATGCGCTGCCGGGCCTCGGCATTGGACGCGGGAGGCCGGCCTCCCCAGCCGTGGTGCGACATGGCCCTAGGATCCCACAGGCCGCGCGGCCGGTCGTGACCTCGTCGCGCGGAGCGTGACCAGGATGAACGCGGTCGCGGCGGCCGCGCAGAGCGCGGCGTACCACAGGCTGCCGACCGGTGTGCCCTCCTCGGTGACGCCGTCGGCCGACGCGAAGTACGCCGGCAGCGCGATCAGCCACAGGACGACGTGGACGGCGAGGTATGCCGCCGGGTAGGTCCGCGCGAACAGCGGCGACGCCGCCGCCGGGGCCGCCGCGTCGGCGCGCACCGCACGCCAGGCGTCCACGAGCAGGCAGAGGCCGGCGATCCAGACCACGGCGAGTTCGGCGCCGAGGACGGCCCGCTGGATTCCGAGCCGGTCCTCGCCGCGGAAGGCGCCGCTGGGCGCGCT
This sequence comes from Spirillospora sp. NPDC048823, assembly GCF_043198445.1. Lineage (NCBI taxonomy): Bacteria > Bacillati > Actinomycetota > Actinomycetes > Streptosporangiales > Thermomonosporaceae > Spirillospora > Spirillospora sp. NPDC048823. The sequence continues at coordinate 289,754 of NZ_JBICUT010000007.1, forward strand.
CACGATGATCATCGCCAGCGGCGTCACGGCGCCGGCGACGGCGGTGCGCCAGGCGATCCGCGGGCCGGTGAACGCGGCGCGGCCGTCCTCCGGTCCGACCAGGCGGACCACGAGGTAGGTCATCGCGCCGAAGGAGACCGAGGCGAACAGGAGCATGCTGTTCATCGGCACCGAGGCGAGCGCCGGCTGGTTGATCATCTCGTTGCCGGGGTTCCACGCCCACCACTTCAGCTGGGGGCCGAGGTGGTCGAAGATCTCGTAGAAGACCTGGCAGGCGAACGCGACCGCCACCGAGCCGACCAGCGGCCCGCGCCGCGCGAAGACGCCCAGGGACCGGACGATCTCGTAGGCGAGCTGCGACAGCGCGGGATAGAAGGCCACGATGTAGAGCGGCAGCCGGTCGTACATGAACTGCACGGTGAACACGTTGTGGGAGAAGATGAAACCGACGTGCTCCTCCAGGCCGAACCAGCCCGGGAAGTACAGCGGCGGCTCGATCACGGCGAGGTAGACGACCGAGGCGAACCACAGCGAGATGTTGACGGGGTCGCCGTCGCGCCTCCACCGCCGCCACGCGTGGACGAGGGCGAACACCGCGCCGCCGACGATGAGCAGTTCGAGGACGAGCATGGTGCCGTTCTCGAGGCCGAACGGGTCGCGGAAGGTCACGATCGGGTTCGCGTCGTGGCAGGAGAAGCCGAGTCCTTCGGCGACGCGCTCGGCCGCCGAGTCACAGGTGTGGTCCATCGCTCGCTTCCCGGGTCAGGCGCCGACGCGGTCGCCGCCGCGGCCGGCTCCGGTGGACGACCCGCTCGCGGGGCCGGTGTAGCCGGTGTAGTCCGTGCCGGGCGGGTCCTGCCGGTCGTCGAACCCGCCGGGCACGACCGTGCGGCCGAGCCGCTGACGCAGCTTGTAGCGCGCGATGCCGAACCAGAACCGCGGATCGGCGGCCATCTCCCTGAGCGACCTGTCGAGGTTGAACACCTGCGCGAACGTCCGCTCGACGTAGGCGTCCTCGCGGCTCGCGGCGTTGATGGCGTTGAAGATCGGCCAGCTCAGGCGCGCCGCCATCCTGCGGCGCCAGGCGGGCGCGATCTCGGTCCCGGTCGCGAAGTCGTAGGCCTGGTCGCGGGCCATCGCCAGCATCCAGGGCACGTCGAGGGACTTCTTCTGCCGGTCGAGGAACTCGCGGAAGAAGGCGAGGCCGCCGGCGTCGCGGTCGCGCAGCAGTTCGCCGAGGATGAGCGCGGAGCGGGCGGCCGAGCTCATCCCCTGGGCGTAGAACGGGTTGAAGGCGCAGATCGAGTCGCCGACGCAGACCAGCCCGATCGGGGGCACGTCGAGCAGGTCGAAGCGGCGCCACTTGTTCCCGGTCGCGCGGGTCAGGTGCACCTCGGAGGTCGGGGTGCAGGCGCGGGTCGCCCGGCCGAAGGCCGCGGCCCGGACACGGTCAGCCCCGGCCTCGAACGCGTCGGCCTTGCGCGGCATCTCGATGCCCCACGACCCCATGCACACGATGGCCCGGTCGCCCTCGATCGGGAAGAAGTTGCTGAGGAAATCGTGCTCGTCGGGGTGGTCGCCTGTGTCCTGGGTCGGGGTGACGACCAGGTGCTTCCACCACCACGACGCCGGGCGCCGGTCGGCGGAGGGCAGGTCGTACCACCGCGAGGTGTAGGTGACCTTGGCGTCGAGGGTCTTCTCCGGTGGCGCGGACCAGCCGGCTCCGCTGAGCCAGTCGGCGACGGACGAGCCACGGCCCAATGCGTCGACGACCAGGTCGGCGGCCAGGTACGGCTCTTCGCCGCCGGCGGTGCGGTACTCGACCCCCTCGACGCGGCCTCGCGCGGTGCCGGCCTCCGTGGAGCGGAGCCCGGTGACGGTCGCGCCCTCGCGGATCTCGATGGCCGGCAGCTCGCGGATCTTCTCGCGCAGCACCCGCTCGATGAGCACCCGGGAGCTGTAGACCATCGTCATCGATCCGGACTTGCGCGGGGCCCAGCCGTCGTTCTCGCAGTAGGCCGCGTCCATCGACGGCATGAGGTGCAGTCCGCCGGCGGCGATCAGCGCCTCCTCGAACCCGGGGAAGATCGCGTCGATCGCGCGGCGGCCGGAGTTGAGGAGGAAGTGCGGGTGCTTGCTCTGCGGTACGCCGCGGCGGTGCTCGGCGCCCGGCGGGAGCCGGTCGCGCTCCAGGACGATCACCTTGTCGTAGTGCTTCGCGAGCGCTCCCGCGGCGCACAGCCCCGCCACGCTGCCGCCGAGCACCACAGCCGTCTCTCGCCGCATCCCTTTCACCTCATTCATACAGAATATGGATGAATGTATGACTCGGATCGGGACGGGTCAACCGGCTCAGTGGTGAACGGGCCAACGCCGTGGGTGTGAGTAAGCGCATAGTCACCACTAGGATGTGCATGCCGAGGTCGCAGCGGCCGCGCATCGTGACGGAAACCCAGGGCGGACGGCTCCGCGAGCGGCGTCGATACCCTGCATCGGACTCGAAGGAGGCGAGAGTCGCGGATGGCCAGACGGCAGGCCCGATTCACCGCACAGGATCTGGCGGACGACCCCCGGCTGAGGGACCACTCCCCCGATCTCTGGCGGGAGGAACTCGGAGAAGTGCAGCGCGGACTGTTGACGTCGGCGGTGCGCTGCTTCGCCGCGAACGGTTTCCACGCCACGACCACGCGCGACATCGCCGAGGGCGTCAGCCTCAGCCCGGCGGCGCTCTACGTCCACTTCCCGTCGAAGGAACTGGTCCTGTTCGAGATCATCCGAGTCGGCCATGAGCAGGCCCTGGCGTGCGTCCAGGACCCACTCGTCCCGGCCGCGGCGAACCCGGCGGACCGGCTGCGCGCCATCATCGCGGCGTACACCGCGTGGCATGCCCGCCATCATGTGGTCGCGCGCGTCTGCCAGATGGAGCTGGCCGGCCTGACGGCCGAGCACTACGACGAGGTCCTGGAGCTGCGCCACCGGACGAACGAGTTCTTCCGCGACGCCGTCGCCCGCGGAGTCTCCGACGGGTCGTTCGCGCAGGTCGACGTCAAGCGGGTCACGCGCGCGATGCTGTCGCTGAGCATCGATCTCGTCCGCTGGTACCGGCTCGACGGCGACGACTCGCCCGAGCAGCTCGGCGAGTTCTACGCCGACCTCGCATTGAAGCTGGTCACCCGCGACGAACCCGGCCGCCGCACCGCGCCCGGGGCGCGGTAGCCGCACGGCCGTCCGGCAAGCCCCGCGGATACCGCCGGTCAGGTCGTCCCTGACCCGTGAGCGGAGCGTCCGGTGATCCTTGACACGCCTTCCCCCCGTGGGTAACTATGCGCTTAGTCAGTTGCTCCGGAGGTCCCCTTCCTCCGAGGACGAGGAGAAGCCCCATGCTCCGCACTCGAAACGAGCACGACGGCACCGATGACCGCCCGCCCGCGCCGCCCCCGTCGACCGCCGGCCGCGGTACCGCCGAAGCCGGGCGGCCGTCCTGATGGCGAATCTGACCTTCGACTTCACCGGCCGGATCGTCGTCGTCACCGGCGCGGCCCGCGGCGTCGGCCGGGCCGTCGGGGAGCACTTCCACAACGCCGGCGCGACGGTGTACCTGGTCGACTCCGACGCCGAAGAGATCAAGGTCGCCGAGAGGGAGACCGGTGCGGTGGGCCTGGTCGCCGACGTCTCCGACACCGCCCAGGTGACCGGCGTGGTGGAGCGGGTCGTCGCGAACACCGGCCGCATCGACGTGCTGGTCAACAACGCGGGCATCCTGCGCGACGGAGTGCTGTGGAAACTCTCGGACGAGGACTACGAGGCCGTGATGGCCGTCCACGCCGGCGGCACCTTCCGGTTCACCCGCGCCGCCGTGCCCCACTTCCGCAGGCAGGGCGCGGGCCGGATCATCAACGTCACCTCCTACACCGGGCTCCGGGGCAACCCCGGGCAGTCCAACTACGCCATGGCCAAGGCCGGAATCATCGGGTTCACCAAGACGGCGGCCAAGGAGCTCGCACGGTTCGGCGTGACGGTGAACGCGATCTCGCCCAACGCGCAGACCCGCATGATCGCCTCCATCCCCGCCGAGAAACTGGCCCGGCTCACCGCGGTGACGCCGATGGGCCGCTTCGCCGACGCGTCGGAGATAGCCGAGGCCGTCGCCTTCCTCGCCTCGGACGAGGCTTCCTACATCACCGGTGTCGTGCTCCCCGTCGACGGAGGAATCTCGCTGTGACGTCGCGGTGCGTCGTGCGGTGACGGCCGGCGCGCCGGTTCCATTCAACGGAGGACGGAATGCGCATTGACGGACGAGCGCTGATGGACAGGGCGCCGACCGACCGGACACGAACGAACGGAACACCGGCGAACGGAACACCGGCGAACGGGACGGTGCACGTACAGCCGGCGACGACTCCCCTCCCCTCCGCCGTCTTCCTCGATCTGCTGGCGCGCGAGGCCCCGCCCGCCGATTTCGACGGGCCGCTGGTGACGGCCCGCGCGGCGGGTGCGGGCCCCGATGCGCTCGCCCAGCTGGAGGCCGCCAAGCTCGCGGCGCTTCGGGTGCGCGCCATCATGCAGCGGTACGCCCGCCGCGAGGCCGAGCTGTCCGCACTGTTCGACACCGCCGGCGAACTGGCCGGGCTGCACGACCCCGATGCGATCCTGGACGGGATCGTGCGGCGCGCCCGGTGGCTGCTGAACGCCGACATCGCCTACCTGACGCTGAACGACGACGAGCGCGGCGACACCTGCATGCGGGTGACCGACGGATCGGTCTCGGCGGCGTTCCGGCGGCTGCGGATCCCGCTGGGCGACGGGCTGGGCGGCCTGGTGGCGCAGACGGCGATGCCCTACAGCAGCGACGACTACCTGAAGGATCCGCAGTTCCGGCACCGCGCCTTCATCGACGAGGCGGTGGCCGAGGAGGCGCTGGTGGCGATCCTCGGCGTGCCGATGCGGCTGGGCGGCCGTGTGATCGGCGTGCTGTACGCGGCGAACCGCAGCGAGCGTCCGTTCGACCAGGAGAAGGCGGTGCTGCTGGGGTCGCTGGCCTCGTACGCCGCCGTGGCCATCGACAAGGCACGGCTGCTGGAGGAGACCCGCACGGCGCTGAAGGATCTGGACACGGCGGGCGCGAAGGCCAGGGCGCGCGGCGTCGCGGTCGAGCGGGCCGCGCAGGCGCACGAACGCATGACCGCGCTGGTGGTCCGCGGCGGCGGTGCCGCGGACGTGGCGGCGGTGGTCACCGAGGTGCTGGGCGGGAGCCTGCACGTCCTGGACGCCGACGGCCGCACGCTGGCCGCCTCCGGTGATCCGGCGCCGCTCGCCGAGGACGAGCTCTCCCGCGTCATGGTCACCGCCCACTCCCCCGGCACGCGGGGACGCACAGTGCGGCGCGGCGACCTGTGGGTCGCGTCGGTGTCCACCGGCGAGGAGGTGCTCGGCGCGCTGGTGCTGCGCACGGCGGCGGAGGTCTCCGACGCCGACCGGCGCATCCTGGAACGCGCGGCGCTGGTCACGGCGCTGCTGATGCTGCTGCGGCGCAGCGTCACCGAGGCCGAGGCGCGGGTACGCGGCGAACTGCTGGACGATCTGCTGGACGGGCGCGTGGACGGCGGTGAGGCGTTCGAGGCGCGGGCCCGCCGGGCGAACCTCGACCTTGAAGCCCCGCATGTCGTGCTGTCGGCCCGCTGCGCCTCGCCCGGGCATCGCGGGCGCGCCGCGTTCTGGGCGTCCTCGTACGCCGCGGTGTCGCGGGGCTTGGCGGCGGCGCGCCGCGAGGAGGTCGTCCTGCTGCTGCCGGGCGACGAGCCCGGCCAGATCGCCGACCAGGTCGCCAAGGAGCTGCGCACCGCGCTGGCGGCGCCGGTCACCGTCGGCGCGGCCGGGCCGGTGCGCGGTCCCTCCGGGGTCGCCGGCGCTCACCGGGAGGCGCGCCGCTGCGCCGACGCGCTGGTGGCCCTCGGCCGCCGGGACGGCGGTGCGGACGCCCGCGAACTGGGCTTCGTCGGCCTGCTGATCGGCGCCGACCGCGATGTCGGGGGTTTCCTGCGCACGACGCTCGGCCCGGTGCTCGACTACGACACCCGCCGGGGGACGTCACTGACCGGGACGCTGGAGGTCTACTTCGACACCGGATGCAGCCTGTCCAGAACCGCCGAGCGCCTGCACATCCACGTCAACACCGTCACCCAGCGGCTCAACCGCGTCGGCCGCCTGCTCGGCGACGGCTGGCAGGAGCCCGGCCGGGCCCTGGACATCCAACTGGCCATCCGCCTCCACCACCTTCAAGGGCCACGGAGCTGAGCTCTCCCCCAGGATCAGGCCGGGGCGTCGACGGGCTTCTTCGCGTCGGACGCCCCGTCGCCGGACGCGCCGGACTCGCCGGCCGCACGGCGGGAGGACAGCAGGTGGCGGGCCGTTCCCCAGATGCCCCGGCGGAACAGCAGCACGATCACGATGAAGATCGAGCCCGTGACGATCCCGGTCTCCGCGAACCCGGCGGTGGCCAGGTAGTCCTGGAGCAGGACGACCAGGGCGGCGCCGATCGTGCCGCCCCACAGGGTGCCGATGCCGCCGAGGATGACCATCATCACGACCTGCCCGGACGTGGTCCAGTAGACACCGTCGAGTGAGGCGAAGCCGTGCCCGATGGCGAACACGCCGCCGGCCGTCCCGGAGAGGGCGGCGGACAGGACGAAGGCCAGGAGCTTGTAGCGGTCGACGGGGTAGCCGAGGGCCCGCGCGCGGGCCGGGTTGTCGCGGATGGACACCAGCACCCGGCCGAACGGCGAGCGGACGATGCGCCAGGCGGCGAACAGTCCGGCCAGCACGAACGGCAGCCCGGCGTAGTAGAAGTAGAACGGCTCGGAGAGGTCGAGGCCGAACAGGTCCCGGGGGATGCCCTGCAGTCCGTTCTCCCCGCCCGTCACGTCCCGCCACTGGTTGGCGACGAAGTAGACCATCTGCGCGAAGGCCAGGGTGACCATGGCGAAGTAGATCCCGGTCAGCCGTACCGACAGGAAGCCGATCGGGACCGCCAGCAGCGCCGCGAACGCCGCGCCGCCCACGATCGCGGCGGGGAACGGCATTCCGGTGTGCAGCGCGATCAGGCCGGTGCAGTACGCCGACCCGCCCCAGAAGGCGGCGTGCCCGAACGACAGCAGCCCGGTGAAGCCGAGCAGCAGGTCCACCGCGGCGGCGAACAGCGCCCAGCAGGCGATGTCCATGGCGACCGGCGGGTAGATCATCCAGGGCAGGGCGAGGGCGGCGACCAGCCCGGCCACCAGGAGCAGCGGGCCGGCCCGGCCCGAGCGGGCCAGTCTGTGCAGGATCATCTGAACGCCTCCTCGCGTCCGAACAGCCCGGCCGGGCGCCACAGCAGCACGGCGGCCATGAGGATGAACACGAGAGTCTGGGACAGCGCGGGCACGTACAGGTTGCCCAGCGCCGACACCAGCCCGACGGCGAAGCCCGCGGCGACCGACCCGAACACCGAGCCGAGGCCGCCGATCACCACCACGGCGAACACCGTGATGATCAAGTCGCTGCCCATCAGCGGGTTGACCGCCCGCATCGGCGCGGCCAGGACCCCGGCGAAGCCGGCCAGCGCGATCCCGAACCCGAACACCGGGGTCACCCACCGGCCGACGTCGATGCCCAGCGCCCGGGTCAGCTCGGGACGCTCCGTCGCCGCCCGGACGATCATCCCGACGCGGGTGCGGGTGAGGACCAGCCAGACCGCGACGCACAGCACCGCCGACGCCCCCAGCACGAACACCTGGTAGGCGGGGTAGGTGAACAGCCCCAGGTCGAGCGAACCGCGCAGCGCGGACGGCCTGGGGTACGGCTGGGAGTTCACCCCGTACTCGCGCTTCACCAGGTCCTGCAGGATCAGCGCCAATCCGAAGGTGAACAGGAAGTTGTAGAGCGGATCCAGCGGCGTCAGCCGCCGGATGAACAGCCGTTCCAGGACGATCCCGGCCGCGCCCAGCAGCAGCGGGACCAGCACCAGGGAGAGCCAGAAGTTCAGGCCGAACGAGTCGAGTGCGATGAACGCCCCGAAGGCGCCGAGCATGTAGAACGCGCCATGGGCGAGGTTGACGACGTGGAGCATCCCGAAGATGACGGACAGGCCGAGGGCGAGCAGGGCGAAGAACGCCCCGCCCACCAGCCCGTTGAACGCCTGCTGCAGCACCCCGGCCGCCTACGGCTTGCAGGCCGCGTCGGGCTGCGGCTGGAACGCCTCCGGCGCGGGGATGGTCTTGAGGACCTTCACGTAGTCCCAGGGCTCCTTGACCTCGCCGGACGGCTTCACCTGCGACAGGTACGCGTCGTGCAGCAGAAGGTGGTCCTCGGCACGGATGCTCGCGTTGCGGGCGAACATGTCCTCGAACTTGTGGCCCTCCAGCTGCTCGACCACCTCGTCGGACTCGTCGGTGCCGCCGCGCTGCACGGCCTCCAGGTACGTCAGGGCGGCCGAGTAGTTGCCGGCCATGTTGGCGGTGGGACGCTGGCCCGTCTTGGCCTGGAACTCGTCCGCCCAGGCGCGGGCCTTGTCGTCCATGTTCCAGAACCACATGTCGGTGTAGCGCGTCCCGGCCAGGGCGTCCGGGCCGAGCGAGTGGATGTCGCTGAGGGCCAGGAGCCCGACCGCGAGGCCGACGCCCTTGTCGCGCAGCTTGTACTCGTTGTACTGCTTCACCAGGTTGACCAGGTCACCGCCGGCGTGCATGGTGCCGAGCACCTTCGGCTTGGGGTCGAGGTTCGGGGCCTTCAGCAGGAACGTGGAGAAGTTGTCGTTGGGGAACGCCGTCGGGTCGGCCTCGACCACGGAGCCGCCGGCGGCCTTGATCGCCGTGGTGAAGGTCTTCTGCATGTCCTGCCCGAACGCGTAGTCCGGGTAGATGATGTACCAGTTCTCGCCGCCGTCCTTGGTCACCTCGGTTCCGGTGCCGTGGGCGAGCATGTAGCTGTTGTAGCCGTAGTGGAAGGTGTACTTGTTGCACTGCTTGCCTTCCAGCTCGGTGCTGGCGGCGCCGACGTCGATGAACACCTTCTTCTTCGTCTTGGCGATGTTGGCGACGGCGAACGCGGCCGACGAGGTCGGCACGTCCAGGAGCACGTCGGCGTTCTGCCGGTCGTAGAGCTCCTGCGCCTTGGAGTTGGCGATCTCCGGCTTGTTCTGGTGGTCGGCGGAGATGACCTCGATCTTGTCGGTCACCGCCTTGTCGCCGTGCTCGGCCTTGAAGTCGGCCACGGCCATCTTGACGGCCTCGACCGTCTTGCGGCCGGAGGTGTCGGAGTAGATTCCCGACTGGTCGTTCAGGACGGCCAGCACCACCTTGTCGTCACTGATCGCACCTCCGCCGCCGCCCGGCCCTCCGGCGCCGCACCCGGCCAGCAGCAGCCCCGCGGCGGCCAGGCCGCCGGTCCAGCCCATGATCTTCATCAGGTCTCCTCTGTTTCCGGGATCGTGGTCGTCGTCAGATGCCGAGGTATTCGAGCAGCTCGTGCTCGCGCTCGCGGACCTGGTCGTTGTCCATGGACTCGACGATCCGGCCCTCGGCGAGCAGGTGGTGGCGGTCGGCGACGGTGGCGGCGAAGTGGACGTTCTGCTCGATGAGCAGGACGGTCACCCCCGCGGCCTTGACCTCGCGGAGGATCTCGCCGATCTGGGCGACGATCAGCGGCGACAGGCCCTCGGTGGGCTCGTCGCACAGCAGCAGCCGGGCACCCGTACGCAGCACCCTGGCCAGCGCGAGCATCTGCTGCTCGCCGCCCGACAGCTTCGTCCCGGGGAACCGGCGCCGCTCACGCAGCTTCGGGAACGTCTCGTACACCCGCTCCAGCGACCACGGGCCGGGGCCCATCGCCGGCGGCAGCGTGAGGTTCTCCTCCACCGAGAGGGTGGCGAAGACGCCGCGGTCGTCCGGGACGTAGCCGAGGCCGCGGCGGGCCCTGCGGTGGGAGGCGAGGCCGGTGACGTCCTCACCGGACAGCGAGACTGTGCCCGCCGTCCTTCCGTACGAGCCGTGCAGTCCCATCAGGCAGCGCAGCAGTGTGGTCTTGCCCGCGCCGTTGCGGCCGACGAGCGTGACGATCTCGCCCTCGTCGACCTGCATCGAGACCTCGCGCAGGGCCTGCGCCTCACCGTACCAGGCCGACAGCCGGTCAACGCGCAGCATGAGCGTCTCCGAGGTAGGCGGTGATGACGCGCGGATCGTGGCGGATCTCGGCGTAGGGGCCCTCGGCCAGCACCGAGCCGTGCTGCAGGACGGTCACCCGGTCGGCGAGGCTGGCGACCACGTTCATGTTGTGCTCGACCAGGACCACGGTGCGTTCCGTGCGGATCCTGCGGATGAGCTCGATGGTGCGGTCCACGTCCTCCACGCCCATGCCGGCGGTCGGCTCGTCGAGCAGGAGGACCTTGGGGTCGAGGGCCAGGGCGAGCGCCAGCTCCAGCGCGCGCTTGCGCCCGTACGCCAGCAGGCCCGCCGGTACGTCGCCGTGGCCGGCCAGCCCGACCTGGTCGAGCAGTTCCCCGGCGCGTCCGGCGAAGCGGTCGAGCGCCCGGTCCGAGCGCCAGAAACGCCAGCCCAGGCCGGTTCGGCTCGCCAGCGCCAGTTCCACGTGCCGGCGCGGGGTCAGCTCGGCGAACAGGCTGGTGATCTGGAAGGAGCGCGCGACGCCCAGCCGCGTGATCGCCTCGGGGCTGCGTCCGGCCAGCTCCCGGCGGGCCTCCAGCAGCACGCTGCCCGCGGTCGGCTTCAGGAAGCCGGTGAGGAGGTTGAACAGGGTGGTCTTGCCGGCGCCGTTGGGGCCCACCAGCGCGTGCACGTCACCGTCGGCCACGTCCAGGTCGACGCCGTCCACGGCCCGGAAACCGCGGAACTCCCTGATCAGGCCGCGCGCCTTCAACACGGGGACGGTCCCGCCCGGAGCCGCGCCTGCGGACCCGTTTCCTCGCCCGTGCCCGCCCGTCCCGCCCGGAGCCGCGCCTGCGGAGCCGGTGCCTCGCCCGTGCCCGCCCTCCCCGGGTCCTCCTCCCATGCGTCCTCCTCGCGTCATGGCCGGCCCGAGCCGCATTCGGGACGCCGTGACGGTGAACGCTAGGTGGCGGCCGCGTGACGGGGCGAGGTGACCGGGGCACACATTCGGGGAGCATCCTGTGAGCGATTTCCACACCGGACGGCGCCTAAGACGAGAGACATACGCCCTGATGGGACGCGGAGGCGGCCGATCCGGGCCCGGACCCCGGGATTCATGGAAGCGGCCGCCACAGGACGCCGGTCAAGAGTGGTGTCCGCCGACGTCGCCGCGTCCGCCGCCGGTCGAACAGCATGGCGTCTACCGCGGGCTGGACCGAAGGCCCCGCGTCCCACCCTTCGGAGCCGCATATGCAGATGCTTCGCAGATCATCCGTCGTCCCGGCCCTGCTGGGGTCGCTCGTGGCGGCCCCTCTGGTGACGGCCGTCCCGGCCGCGCACGCGGACACCCGCTGCACCGGCATGGACAGGGTCCACGTTCCCGGAGCGCAGCGGCAGGTCGCCGCCTGCCTGGACGATCTGACCACCGCCGGCACGATCGCCTCGGGCCACACCGTCCCCGAGCAGTGGTCGGGAATGCAGTCCGTGGCCACACGCAACCCCAGCGGGGTGCCGGGAATCCAGATCGACGGCTACTTCCGCGACACCTCCACGTTCAACACCACCCACGGCTGGAACCATGACTCGCAGTTCGTGATCCGGCTTCCGGAGAACTGGAACGGCGGGCTCGTGGTCTCCGGGGCACCCGGAAACCGCCTCCAGTACTCCAACGACGTGGTCATCTCCGACTGGGTGCTGGCCAAGGGGTACGCGTTCGCGTCCACCGACAAGGGCAACAACGGCACGGAGTTCTACAAGGACGGCCGGCGGCCCGGCGACGCCGTCCAGGAGTGGTACCACCGGATGGCGCAGCTCACCGTCGCCGCCAAGCTGACCGTGGCCCGCCACTACCGCAGGTCCCCGCGCAGGACGTACGCGATGGGCGTCTCCAACGGCGGGCAGCTGGTGCGCTGGGCCCTGGAGAACCGCCCCGGGCTGTACGACGGCGGCGTCGAAGCCGAAGGCACGTACTGGCCGAGTGACAACGGGCCGAACGCACTGGTCCACCTGCCGGAGGCGCTGCGCAACTACCCCGAGTACGCGGCGACCGGCGACCCCGGAGCGCACGCCGCGATGATCGAGGCCGGCTACGCACCGGGTTCGGAGTTCCTGTGGGACTTCAACTACCGGTTCATCTGGGACAGCACGCAGCGCAGATACCGCGAGGAGGTCGACCCCTCCTACGACGGCGACCTGGAAGCGGGCATCCCGTTCTGCGAAAGCGGAACGCCCGACTGCGACACCGACTACCGCTACTACACGCGTCCCAAGAGTGTGCACAAGGCGGTGAAGCGGAATTCGCTGGACGGCCGCATCGGCAAGCCGATGATCTCCGTGCACGGGACGCTGGACTCCCTGCTGCCGATCAAGATCCACGGCGACGCGTACGCAGCGAAGATCCGTTCCGAGCGGAGGGGCGGCCTGCACCGCTACTACCGGATCGAGGGCGCCTCCCACCTGGACATCGAGTACGACATGTTCCCGGACAGGATGCGTCCGCTGCTGCCCTGCATGCGGACGGCGTTCGAGGCCCTCGAACGCTGGACGGCCCCGAGCGGCGGCCAGGCACCCCCGCCCAGCGCCACCATCCCCCGGCAGACCACCGGCGACGTGGCCAACACCTGCTCGATCGGCTGACCGGACCGAGGGAGGGGCGCGGGGGCGCGGGGGTGCGGTCCGCCTCCGCGCGCCGGCCGCTGGAGGCGCCGGACCGGCGGGGAGCCGAGTGGGACGCCGTTGCCTCAGTGGCGTTCACGCAGTAGGCGCTTGTGCAGCTTTCCCGTGGCCTGGCGGGGGAGCTCCGCCTCGAAGCCGATCGAGCGCGGGCATTTGTAGCGCGCGAGGTGTTCGCGGCAGAACGCGATGAGTTCCATTGCCAGATCCTCGTCCGGTTCGATGCCGCCGACCGGCTGGACGATCGCCTTGACCACCTCGCCGAGATCGTCGTCCGGGACTCCGATGACCGCCGCGTCGAGCACCTTCGGATGCGTGATGAGCAGGTCCTCGGTCTCCTGCGGGTAGATGTTCACACCACCGGAGACGATCATGTTGATCTTGCGGTCGGTGAGGTAGAGGTACCCTTCGCCGTCGACGTGGCCGACGTCCCCGACGGTGCTCGCCGTCCCGGACGGGTCACGGGACTCGGCGGTCTTCTCCGGGTCCTTGAAGTACTCGAAGTTGGTCGCGCCGCGGAAGTAGATGAGACCGGGGCGGTTGGGCGGGCACTCGTTTCCGTCGTCATCGACGATCAGCAGTTCGCCGAGGACGGCCTTGCCGACGGTGCCCTTGCGGTCCTGCCATTCGTGCGAGTCGCAGATCGTGAAGCCGTGGCCTTCGGTCGCCGAGTAGTACTCGTGGAAGATCGGGCCCCACCAGCCGATCATCTGCTCCTTGACCGGGACGGGGCAGGCGGCGGCGCCGTGGGTCACCGACTCCAGCGAGGACAGATCCGCCGTTTCCCGGACGTCGGCCGGCAGTTTCAGGAGCCGCGAGAACATCGTGGGAACCACCTGGGTGTGGGTCACCCCGTGGTGGGCGATGAGGCGCAGGTATTCGCGCGCGTCGAAGCGTTCCATGACGATGGAGGTGCCCCCGATGCGGAGCGTGCCCGCGATGCTGACCTGTGGCGCGGAATGGTAGAGAGGGGCGGGTGACAGGTAGACCATTCCCGGCCGCTGGCGGAACAGGCGCGCGGCGAATTCCATGACCGGTACGGGTTCGGCGGGGTGCACGTCGGGCAGTGGGCGCAGCACGCCCTTCGGGCGTCCGGTGGTGCCGGACGAGTAGAGCAGCGCCACACCGAGTCTCTCGTCGGAGATCGCCGTGTCGTCCATCCCGGCGATCGCGTCCTCCAGCCGCTCGAAGGGCGCCGGCGGATCCTGTGCCCCGGCCACCAGCCAGCGGGCGACCCGTGGGCAGGCGGCGACCAGGTCCGCGGCGACGTCGAGCATGGCCGCCGTGGTGATCACCACGCGCGCCTCGCAGTCGTCGACGATGTAGGCGGCCTCCGGGGCCGTCAGGTGGGAGTTGATGAGCGTGTAGTACAGGCCGCTGCGCTCGGCGCCGGCCTCGCACTCAAGAAGCCACGGGGTGTTCTCCATGAAGAAGGCGACATGGTCGAGCCGGGCCAGGCCGGTCGACCGGAACAGGTGCGCGATGCGGTTGGCGAGAGCCTCGAACTGGGCGAAGGTGACGACCTCACCGCTGCCGGCCATGATGATCGCCGGCTTGTCCGGCTGATTGATCGCGTGCTGAGCGGCGTACATCTCTCTCCTTGTGGCTTCCTTGTGGCTTCCTTGTGGCGTCGGCACGTCATCGGCCGGTCTCTTCGGACGGGCCGTCCGTCAGGGCGTTCTCGCCGAGGTAGCCGACTTCGAGCAGCCGGCGGTCGGAGGCGAACCCGGCGGCGTCGCCCTCGGCCACCAGGGCGCCGCGGGCGAGGACGTAGGCGCGGTCGGCGACCTCGAGTGCGAGGTGGACGTGCTGCTCGACCAGCAGCACGCCGCAGCCGGTGTCCTCGGCGACGCGGCGCAGGACGGGCAGCAGGCGCTCCACGATGATGGGCGCGAGGCCGAGGCTGAGTTCGTCGACCATCAGCAGCCGGGGCTCGGAGGCGATCGCGCGGCCGAGGGTGAGCATCTGCTGCTCCCCGCCCGACAGCAGCCCCGCACGCCGGTCGAGCAGCGGGCCGAGCGCGGGGAAGTAGCCGAGAACGCGTGAGATGTCCGCCGCGCCGCGCCGGGCGCCGAGCCGCAGGTTCTCGGCGACCGTCAGGGAGGCGAACAGAGACCGGTCCTCCGGCACGTAGGCCAGGCCCCGGCGGGCGAGCCGGTGCGGCTTCGCCCCCGTGGCCCGCGCGCCGAGCATGCGCACCTCACCGCCGATCACCGGGAGCAGGCCGGCCACGGTGAGGAGCGTGGTCGTCTTCCCCGCCCCGTTGGGCCCGAGCAGCGCGACCACCTCCCCCGCCGCCACGCGCAGGCTGAGGCCGCGGACGACCGCCAGTCCCCGGTAGCCCGCCCGCAGGTCCTTCACGTCGAGAGCGTTCACGGGCCCTCCCCTCCGAGGTAGGCCGTGATGACGGCGCGGTCGGCCCGGACGACCGCCGGTGCGCCGGCGGTGATGACGCGCCCGAACTCCAGGACGTAGACGAGATCGCAGATGCTGAACACCAGGCCCATGTCGTGGTCGACCAGCAGCATCGACGTACCGGCGGCGGCGACGCGCCGCAGGTGCCGGCCGAGCGCGGCCGACTCGCCGGTGTCGAGGCCCGCCGCGGGCTCGTCCAGGCACACGAGCCGCGGTCGTGCCGCGAGCGCCCGGGCGACGCCGACGAGTTTGCGCTGCCCCTGCGTCAGTTCGTCGGGCATCCGGTCGGCGAGGTCGTCCAGTTCCAGCAGTGCGAGCGCCTCCGCGACACCGGGTGGGGGCGCGGTCCGGCGTGGGCGGAGGAGATCGAGGAGCATCCCCCCGGGACCCTGCCGATCGGCGGCGACCTGGAGGTTCTCCGCGACGGTGAGATCGCCGAAGAGTTCCAGCGACTGCCAGGTGCGTCCCAGGCCGGCCCGTGCCCGGCGATGTGCCGGCAGGCCGCCGATCCGCCGTCCGGCGAACGTGATGCGCCCGTCGGCGGGGACGAGGCCGGTGAGCGCGTCGATGAGCGTCGTCTTGCCCGCGCCGTTGGGGCCGATCAGGCCGACGAGGGCTCCCTCGTCCACCGTGAGGTCGACATCGGTGAGCGCTTGGACGCCGCCGAACCGCACGCCCAGTCCGCGGGCTTCGAGGAGGGCCGTCATGGTGAGACCGCCTTGCGCCGGGTGAGCCGCCGGCGGGTCTCGCGCAGCGCGCCCGCCATGCCTTCCGGGTTCATGACCGCGGTCGCCACCAACCCGATGCCGGTGACGAGCAGCGTCCAGCGATCCCCGACGTGAACCCACTGCTTGAGCGCCGTGAAGCCCACACCGCCCGCGACGAGGAAGCCGCCGAGGCCGGCGCCGGACACGCTCGTGATCCCGCCGAGGTAGGCGTAGGCGAGAAAGGTCAGCGATGCGACGCCGCCGAAGAACTCGGGCGACACCGAACCGAAGCGGTAGCCGGAGAGCGCGCCGCCGAGGCCCGCTATGAACGCCGCCAGACCGAAGGCGAGCATCTTCGTCCCCGCCACGCTCACCCCCGCGGCCGCGGCGGCGCGCTCGTTGGAGCGGACGGCCAGCATGCGGCGGCCCGTCGCCGAGCGATGCAGATTCGCGACGCCGGCCGCGGCGGCCATCACGACCGCCAGGCAGAAGATCCCGAACCACGGAGTGGGAAGCGTGCCGTCGCCGAGCACCGGCGATGGATCGCGGGGACCGAAGTTCCAGCCGAACAGGCCGGGGGACGGCACCTGGGCGCCCTCCAGGCCTCCCGACCACGCGGGGTTGCCGAAGACCAGCTTCTCGACCGCGACCCCGCCGGCGAGAGTGAGGATCGCCAGGTTGACGCCGCGTACCCGCAGCGCGGGCACCGCCATGGCCAGCCCGAACACGGTCGCGACCAGCGCCCCGGCGAGGGGCGCCAGCGGGAACGGGACGCCCGCGGCGGACGCGAGCTTGGCGAGGACGAAGCCGGAGACGCCGGCGAGCGTCATCTGCGCGAGCGAGATCTGCCCCAAGTAGCCGGTGAGGACCACGAGCGACAGGCAGATGAGCGCCCCGATCAACGTGTTGGTGATCGCCAGACGCCACACCGGGCCGAGCGTCAGCAGCCCGGCCGCGCAGGCGCCGGCGACCAGCACGGCCCCTGCGCCGAGCCGCCTCGGACGGGGGATCTCGGGCAGCTTCGCCGGGGAGGCGGTGCCGCGGGTGGGAAGCGTCTGGCCGCGGATGACCAGTGCGATGACGATGACGACGAACGGCACGGTTTCGCGTACTCCGGGCAGCGGCCCGGACCCGGCCTGCGGAAACCACGGCTCCAGGCTGAGCACCTGGATGAGGCTCTGTGTCATCGCGATGCCCAGCCCGGCGGCGGTCGCCACACCGAACGAGGTCAGCCCGCCCAGCAGCGCCGCCCCCAGGGCCGGGACGACGAGCAGCGTGATGGTGACAGGGTCGAGGGAGCCGTTGACCGTCGCCACGAGTATGCCCAGGAAACCCGCGAGGACGGCCGACAGGATCCAGTTGGCCCCCGCCAGGAAGTCCGGGGAGAAGCCCAGCAGCGTCGCGGCGCGCTCGTTCTCCGCCGCGGCCCGCGTGGCGAGACCGAACCGGGTGAACCGGAACGCCGCCCACAGCGCGATGGTGAGCGCGACGACGATCCCGGCGAGCAGCAGTTGATCGCCCGGCACGACGATGTCGTCCGAGAGCCGAACCGGTGTTTTGGGCAGGATCGGCTGGATCGAACGCGGAGTGCTCCCGAAGCGCAGCAGGGCGATCGCCTGCAGCACGATCAGGACGCCGACCGACGCGACGACCTTGCTCAGCGGCGGCGCCGAGCGCAGCGGACGGAAGACGAGCACATGGCACAGCGCCCCGAGAAGTGCCGAGGCGATCAGGGCGATGACCATCGCGGGCACGACTCCCAGCGGACCGCCGAGCGACAGATCGGTGGGGAAGAGGGTGCCGCCGCGCCGCAGGCCGTCATAGACGTAGGCGGCCTCCATCGCCATCGCGCCGGCGGCGAAGTTGACGGTTCCCGATCCGCGGAACGTCAGCACGATGGTCAACGCGATCGCCGAGATCAGGCAGCCGGTGCCGGTGCCGAGGAGCAGGGCCGTGGCCTCGTCCGGGAGGACCCGGGCGAGGACCACGGCGCCACCTGCCAGTGCGGCGAGGCCGATGGCCGCTGTCCGAATGCGCATGGTACCTAGCCGCCGAGCGCCTGGGCGATCGAGATGGCGTTGCCGCGCAGTGGCGTCGCGACCTGGATCCAGCGGCCGTCCTTGTACTGCTCGACGCCGATCTGGCTCCCGCACAGCGCCGCGAAGACGGGGCTGTAGCCGCACTCGATGGGACCGGCGACCATCATCATCGGGCCCTCGAAGGACTCGATCGCCTTCGCCATCGCCTCGGAGGTCAGACGGTCCGGCCCGATCTCGTGGACGAACTTCATCGCGGTCATGAGGTTCGCGAACGTGTAGCCCGCGAAACCCGTGTACTCGGCGTTCTTCGGGCCGTACTGCTTGACCTTGGCGACGTAGGTGGCCATTCCCGACGCCTCGTCAGGGGCGAAGTAGCTGTACCCGAAATTGGTGAAGTACCAGCCGTCGGGCACCTGGTCCTCTGACCCGACGTCGCGCATGTGCTTGGTCATCGGGGTGCCGAAGCACAGGCCCGTCGCCACGACCCGCGGTGTGACGCCCAGGGACTGCAGGGCGTCGTAGGTGGCCATGCAGCCGGGCACGGTGAGGAAGGACAGAAGAGTGTCGGCCTGGCGCCCGCCCGCCGCCTGGATCGCCGCCGCGACATCGGGGCCGGTGGCGGTGTCGGCGACCCCTACGAGCTTGACGTCCGTGACGCCGAGCTTCTTGAGTTGCGGTTCGAGGAACTGTTCGGCGGCCGCCTTGCCGGCCGGGTTGTCGGCGTAGAGGACGGCGACGCGGCGGACGTCCGGTAGCTGCCGGGCGACGAACTGCGCCATTCCCGCGATCGTCCCCGGTCCGCCCGGCGTGTAGGAGTAGGCGCCCTTGGCGGTGAGATCGTCGCTCGTCGAGGGGCTCGCCTCCATGATGGGCTTGCGGCCTCCGAGCACCGAATAGATCGCCTTGTTCCCCACGGTGAGGACGCCCTCGATGACGAACTTGACCTCGGGGTCGTTCGCCATCTGCGTCCCGCATTTCTGCCCGTCCTCCTCGCTCTGGACGACGCACTTCTCCAGGACGACGGGATGCCCCCCGGCCCCGCCCAGTTCCCGGTTGATGTACGCGACCGCGGCGTCGATGCCGGTCGACGCCTCCGGGAAGGCGGGTGCGCCGCCCTCCTGGTTGATGTAGCCGACTTTGATCGGGGACTTCCCGGTGTCCGCCGGGCCTGCCGTTCCGCCGGTGTACTGCAGCGCCCAGTCGTTACTGACCTTCGGCACCACGGCGGAACCGCCGGCCGCGTTCTCGTCCGAGTCGCCCGTGCCTCCGCCGCATCCGGCGAGCAGCACCAACGCCGCCGCCGAGGCGATCGTCATAGATCGGAATGCCATTGCCCTTCTCCATTCCTTTTCGGTCGGAGCCGTTGCGGTCCCGAACTCGACGCGATGGCGGCCGGGATCGGCGCGCACCGCGTCACGTTCACCGACCACCGGTGAAGGCGTTCCTCAGCGCGGCGGCGCATTCTTCGATCGCCTCTCGGCCCGCGTCCAGCACGGCGGCCATGCTCAGGAATGCGTGGATCGTGGATTCGTAGCGGCGCAGGACGACGGGAACTCCGGCCTCCCGGAGGCGCTGCGCGTAGGCTTCGCCGTCGTCGCGCATGATGTCGAAGCCCGCCGTGATGACGAGCGCGGGCGGCAATCCCGCCAGATCGGCCACGATCGGTGAGACCCGCGGATCCCGCGCGTCAGCCGGATCGGGCAGGTACTGCTCGTACAGCCAGTCGTACTCGTCGCGTCCGAACATGTAGCCGGTCGCGAACCGGGCCATCGAGCGGCTGTGTCCCAGTGTGCCCACCGCCGGGTACACGAGGAGTTGGAAGACCAGGTGCATTCCTTCGTTCGCACGTGCCGTCTGAGCGACGACCGCCGCGAGATTGCCACCGGAGGAATCTCCGCCGACCGCGGTGCGTTCGGGATCGGCGCCGATGACCGCGGCGTTCTCCACCGCCCATTTCAGCGCCGCGTAAGAATCGTCCACGGCCGCCGGGAAGCGGTGCTCGGGCGCGAGCCGGTAGCCCACCGACACCACCACCGCACCCGCCCGATGGGAGAGCATCCGGCAGATCGCGTCATAGGAGTCGATGCTCCCCGCGACCATGCCGCCACCGTGGAAGTAGACGAGCAGCGGGAGGGGATCCCAGCTCGTCCCTCGGGGCCTGTAGATGCGGACGGGGACGGGACCGTCCGGCCCGGGCACGTCGAGATCGCGGGATTCCGCGAGGGACGGATCGGAGGGGAGGCCGACGGACGCGTAGAACGCCGCGTGCGCCGAGCGCATCTCCTCCGGCTCCATCGCCGTGAGGTCCGGAA
Source organism: Spirillospora sp. NPDC048823 (assembly GCF_043198445.1). Classification (NCBI taxonomy): domain Bacteria; kingdom Bacillati; phylum Actinomycetota; class Actinomycetes; order Streptosporangiales; family Thermomonosporaceae; genus Spirillospora; species Spirillospora sp. NPDC048823. The sequence continues at coordinate 310,036 of NZ_JBICUT010000007.1, forward strand.
ACGGGGTCTCGGCCAGTTTGTCGAGAAGAAGCCGGGTCTGGTCGTCGAGGGTGCTCATTCCTGCTCTCCCAGGGATTCGAGGATTCCGGCGACGGCGGCGGGCATCAGATGCACGGCGTCATGCCGGGAGGCCAGCTCGAAATAGCGCCAGTCACCGGAATCGCGGGCCATCGCCGCGTAGCCGTCGAAAAGCCCGAGCGGGTGTTCGTTGCACCGGATGAAGATCTTCTCGGCCGCGACCTCACCGTCGGCGCGGACCGGTTCATGGAGCGTCGCCGCCGGGTGCGGGCACATCCGCGCGGCGAAGGCCTCCCCGAGCTCCCCCGTCCAGCCGAGCGAGTCCTCGACCGTGAACAGCGGCGGGATCAGATGCGGTGTGCCGGCCTGCGCGGCGGCGGCCTCCGCCATGCGCACGAAGTCCTCGCCGAGGATCGTCGCGGCCGATTCGCCGTGCCGGGGAACGAAGGCGTCCAGGTAGACGAGCCTTGCGATCCGGGACGGCCGGGCATGCGCCGCGCCGGTGATGACCATGCCGCCGTAGGAGTGCCCGACGAGCAGCACGTCCTCCAGGTCGTTGTCGTCGATGACCGAGACGACGTCGCGGACGTGGGCCGAGAGGTCGGTGTCGGCCGCGGCTTCGTGGCCGCGCTCGGCGAGCCCGGTCAGCGTCGGAACGAAGACGCGGGAACCCGCCGCGCGCAGCCGGGCCGCCACTTCCTCCCAGTGCCATCCGCCATGCCAGCTGCCGTGAACCAGCACGCAGGGACGCTCCGCCATCTGTTCTCCTTCGACCTCGGGCCCGGACTCGACCTTCTCTGGAACGGTGTTCAAGACGAGTGGGGCCGAACGTACTGGTACACTGTTCCAGTGTCAAGAGATGAGGGACGGGAAGCCGCCGGGCACGCCAAGCGCAAGCGTGCGCCGCTGACACTCGCGGACGTCGTCGCGGCCGGCAGCCGGCTGCTGGACGAGGAAGGAGTCGGCGGCCTCTCGATGCGCGCCGTGGCGCGGCGGCTCGGCGTCGGGCACGGAAGCCTCTACTGGCAGGTGCGCGACAAGGACGAGCTACTGCGCCTCATCCTCGACGACACCCTCCGCGATATCGACGTGCCGGCCGAGGGCCCGTGGGACGAGCGGCTCACGCATCTGCTCGTGGCGGCACGCCTGGCGCTGCGTGCGCGGCCCGAACTCATCCCCGTCCTGTGGAAGGCGGGCTGGGATCTCGGCGGCGAGACACTGCGGGTCGCGGATCTGTTCCTCGAACTCATCGCCGAGAGCGGCCTGCCGGAAGACGAGGTGTCCCATGCGTACTGGACCGCGCTCGTCTTCGTCCTGGGCTTCGTCATGGCCGAGACGTCGGCCTCGACCACACGGCGCTACGCCGAACGGCCCGACGACGCCGCCGAACGGTACCCCAACCTGGTGCGCTTCGCTCCCGGCACCGAACCCGAGCTCATGGACACGCGCTTCCAGTTCGGCCTCAAGGAACTCATCACCAGCATGAGGGCACGCGCCGCCCACTCGGATCAGCACACCGACCGGGACAACTGATCCGCGGAACGGATTCGTTACGGGGATACCCGGTCTCGACGCTCTCCCCCGTCGCGGGGTGCGTCGGTGAGGTTCTGGTAGCGGCTCATGTAGGAATCGAGGAGGTTCTGCAAGGTCTCCAGGTCGCGGGTCCAGACCTTGAGGGCGGTGGCGCCGGGATCGGTGACGCTGTACACCTTGCGGGCGGGGCCCGCCGGATTCGGCTCCCAGCGGGCCTGGACGAGACCCCGGCGTTCCAGCCCGCGCAGCGCCCGGTAGATGGCGCCGGGGTCGTCCTGGAGCAGCAGACCGAAGGAGCGGAGGTGCTCGATCAGCGCGTAGCCGTGTCCCGGACGCTCGCTGAGCAGCAGCAACAGGACCGGCTGCAGCAGACTCACGGCTGACTTCATCCTTGCCCTCACCCCGAATGTTACATACGGTGACACTACAGTCACTGAAAATCATGGCCAGCGTTCCCGGCAGCCGGGCCGCCTAACCCGGAACCCGGAACCCGTGTCCATGACCGATGCCAGGCACCCCGGGGGGACGGTGTTCACGGTCGTGACCCGCTTCGCATCGGCCCTCGCGACGCTGCCGGTCTGGCTGTCCGCACTGCTGGTCATCGCCGGGCTGCCCCTGCTGGTCGCCGGGTTCCAGGCGATGGTCAGGCGGCACTTCCCGGTGCTGCGCAAGCGGCAGCACAACGACGTCGCCGGGTTCCTGCTGGCGGTGATCGGTGTCATCTACGCGGTGTCGGCCGGGTTCATCCTGATCGACCAGCACGAGAACCGCAGTGAGGCGAAGGACACGGCACGCTCCGAGGCCGTCAGCGTCATGGCCGTCGCCCAGGCCGGCCAGGTCATGGGTGAGCAGGCCCAGCGGCGGATCACCGAGCGGGCGCTGGCCTACGAGCGGGCGGTGGTCGCGTCATGGCCTCCCGGTGAAGGGAGCACCGACGTGCCCGCACGCGCGCTGGAACGGCTGGTCGCCGAGATCGCGGCGCTCCGGCCGGTCGGCCAGGCGCAGGAGGCGTTCGTCTGGGAGTCCACCCGCGAGCTCATGGAGGTCGGCACCGCCCACCAGTCGCTCCATCTGGAGGCCCGCGAGGGCTACCTCGACTCGATGCTGTGGGCGGCGATCCTCATCTCCAGTGCGGCCACCCTCGCGTTCTGCCTGCTCTTCGGGCTGGAGAACGCGCGCCTGCACTACCTCATGGTGGCGGGGGTGGCGATCGTGGTCGCCGTCAACCTGTTCCTCATGGTCCAGCTCAGCAACCCGTTCAGGGGCGATCTGTCCGTGCAGCCGGACCCCCACCGCCACGTCATTCGGGAACTGGAACGATGAGCGGCCTCCTGGGCGACGACGACAGTGCCTCGTCCAGGGTCATCGCCGCGTTGACCAGCCCCAGATGGCTGAACGCCTGCGGGAAGTTGCCGAGATACCAGCCGGCGCCGTCCATCTCCTCGGCGAACAGACCGAGGTGGTTGGCGTAGGAGTGCACCGTCTCGAAGGCGAGCCGGGCCCGTTCCAGATCGCCGGACCGGGTGAGGGCCCCGATGAACCAGAACGAGCACATGCAGAAACTTCCCTCGGTGCCGGTGAGTCCGTCGGACGCGGCGTCGCCGGTCCGGTAGCGGTACACCAGCACACCGTCGACGAGGTCCTCGTCGACGGCCCGCAGCGTCGACATCCAGCGGGGATCCTGGTGGGAGATGAATCCCACGATCGGCATCAGCAGCACGGAGGCGTCCACCGTGCTGCTGCCCCGGTGCTGGATGAAGGCGCCGCGCCGCTCGTCCCAGAACTCCTCGTGCAGGTTGTCGTAGATGCGGTCGCGCACCTCGCGCCAGCGGTCGATCGGGGCCGGGCGGGATCTGCGCTCGGCCACCGCGATCGCCCGGTCGATGGCGACCCAGCACATCAACCGGCCGTACAGGAACTGCTGGCGGCCTCCCCGGACCTCCCAGATCCCCTCGTCGGGGACCGCCCAGTTGTCGGCGACCCAGTTGGCCGACTCCCGCAGGTACCCCCACAGCTCGTGGCTGACGGGCTGGACCTGCCGGTCGTACCTGTCGACCAGGTAGAGCAGCTCGCCGTAGATGTCGAGCTGCAGCTGGTCGTAGGCGGCGTTGCCCGCCCGCACGGGGACCGAGCCGCGGTAGCCGGTCAGGTTCGGCAGCGCCTCCTCGGTGAGGTCGTGCCGGCCGTCGATGCCGTACATGATCTGGAGCCGGCCGTCCCCGGAGGATTCGCGGTAGCGCTGCGCGACCCATTCGATGAAGCACCGGGGTTCCTCGGTGAAGCCCAGCTGCAGGAGCGTCAGGGCGGTGAGGGACGCGTCGCGGATCCAGCAGTAGCGGTAGTCCCAGTTGCGCTGCCCGCCGACGAGCTCGGGAAGCCCCAGGGTGGCGGCCGCGGCGATCGAGCCGTGGCGTTCGGACGTCAGCAGCTTCAGCGCCAGCGCCGAGCGGGTGACCATCTCCTGCCAGCGCCCCTGGTACGCGCAGCGGTCCGCCCAGTCCCGCCAGAACCCGACCGTGTGCTGGTAGGCGCGGTTGACCCAGCGCGGCTGGGCGGCGGGAGAGGACACGTCCCGGCCGATCAGTTCGAGGACGAAGTCGAGACGGTCGCCCGGGCCGAGCTCGAACTCCGCCGTCGCGTCGCCGTTCTCGACGTCCAGCGCGATGGGGGTCTGCAGGCGCAGCACCTTCTCGCCCTCCCCTTCGGGGACGAAGCACACCTCGCCGTCGCCCCCGATGGCCTTGTGCGCGGCCCGGGCGTAGTCGAATCGCGGCGCGCAGCGCAGGCGGAACCGGACCCGGCCGCGCACGCCCGCGACCCGCCGCACGATGGCGTGCGCGTGGCGCATCTCGCCGACCGGCATGAAGTCGGTGATCTCCGCGACGCCTTCTGCGGACAGGAACCTGGTCAGGAGCACGTTGGTGTCGGGCAGGTAGATCTGCTTGAGCCTGGCCCCGTCCGCCGTGGGACGGATCTGGAAGCTCCCTCCGTTCTCCTCGTCGAGCAGGGCCGCGAAGACGGTGGGGCAGTCGAAGTCGGGCAGGCACAGGTAGTCGATCGATCCGTCGCGGGCGACCATGGCCACGGTGTGCAGGTCGCCGATCAGTCCGTAGTCCTCGATGTGCTTGTAGCTCATGCCGCGGCCCTCCTCGGACGTGACGCGCGCACACATGCCGCGCTCACGCGTGGTGCGGTTCGATGTCGTGCACCGGTTCGGTCAGCGTCACCAGAAGCACGGGCTGGACGACCGCGCGCAGCAGATGCCCGCCGAAGGCGTTGCCGTCGCGGCCCCCGAGCACGGCGTGGACGTGCACCGGAGGATCGTTCGCGAGCGTCACCTGGCCGGTCAGGTTGAGCACCTCGACCTGGTCGTCCGGGATCGGGATCTCGACGAACCGCCCGGTCGGCACGTCGTAGCGGGCGAGGGTGAACTCCTCGAACCCGCCGAGGGCCTCGAAGACCCCCCGTTCGACGGACTCGTCGGCGGCGAACGCGCCGAGCCGCTCCATGATCTCGTCGCCGGGTTCGAGCCGGATGGAGAAGATCCGGGTCTCGTCCGGAACCGCCGGAGCGCGGGTCAGCAGGCTGGTGCGCATGTCGGCCTCCTTCCAGGAGTCACGTGCCGGATCGGGTCAGCTGCGGGGAGGCCGGCGCCCGTTCGGTCAGCGGCGGCTCCAGGTCGGCGGCGTACAGCTGCTCGGTGATGAAGCGGTGCGCGTGCCGGGCGAGGTCCTCCGAGTCGTCCCAGGGGTCGCGCCAGATGCACAGGGCGTTGGACAGCTCGGGGGCGATCACCGCCGAGGAGAACGACTCGAAGACGATCGGGCCGGTGTAGCCCGTCCGGTGCAGGGCGCGGAAGAACCCGGCGAAGTCGATGTCGCCGGAGCCGAGGTAGCCGCGGTTGCTCTCGCCGACGTGCACGTAGCCGAGGCGGCCGCCTGCCACGAGCACCGGGTGCGCTGTGTCGGGCTCCTCGATGTTCAGGTGGTAGGTGTCCAGGTGGACGTCCACGTTGGGCCGGTCGATGTCCTCTGCGAGGGCCAGGGACTGCGCCGCCGTGTTCACGAGGTTGGTCTCGTACCGGTTGCACGTCTCCAGGCCCAGCCGGATGCCCGAGTCGGCCGCCAGGTCGGCGGTCCGCCGCAGCACCTCGACGGACTGGGCGCGGCCCCGCCGCGTGGGCGGATGGGTGTACTTGCCCAGCATGCTGTAGATGGTTCCGCACAGGTGGTCGCCGCCCATGTCGCGGACGAGTTCCACCCCGCGCCGGAGGCGCCGCTCACCGGCGGCGACGGCCGCCGGGTCGTCGCTGGTGATGTCGGTGTCCGGGGTGTGGAACAGGTTGCCCGTCACGGCCAGGCCGTTCTCCGCCATGATGCGCCGGGTGGAGGCGGCGTCGATGTTCCAGGAGTCCAGCAGCGGGATCTCCAGCCGGTCGTAGCCGCAGGCCCGGGTACGCCCGGCGGCGTACCGCGCCCGCTCCTCGTTCCAGTCGCCCGTCCAGACCAGGGCATGGATGCCGAGTGACCGAGAGTCCATGATCATCCTTCCGTCGAGCGGTCTAGCGTCCCGTCACGGCGTGCAGGTACTCGCGGGCCTTCTTGGCGTAGGCGAGCGGTTCCGCCCTGGCGGGGTCCTGCTCGGCCTCGACCACCAGCCAGCCGGTGTAGCCGCCGTCGTCGAGCGCCTGGAGGATCGAGGCGAAGTCGAGCACCCCGTCGTCCCCGGGGACGGTGAAGATCCCCTGCAGGATGGCGTCGTGGAAGCTGGGATCCTCGCGGCGGGCCCGTTCCAGGACGTCCGGGCGGAGGTCCTTGAGGTGGACGTGCCCGATGCGGTGGACGTGGTCCCGGACCAGCGCGAGCGGATCGTCGCCGGACCACGCCAGATGGCCGGTGTCGAGCAGCAGGTGGACCAGCGCGGGGTCGGTCCCGGCGAGGAGGCGCTCGACCTCCTCCCGGGTCTGCACCCCGGTGCCCATGTGGTGGTGGTAGCAGAGCCGCATGCCCTCCGCCGCCGCCATCTCGCCGAGCTCGCCCAGGCCGGACAGCAGCAGCGCCCATTCGGTGTCGTCGAACACCGGCTTGTTCGCCCGCAGCGCGACGGGCTGCTGGTGCACCGCCCGGGCCAGTTCGGCGACGACGATCTCGTTGCCGCCGACCGCCCGCATGAAGCCGAGCTGTTCCCGGAACGTCCGCAGGGTGCGGTCCCGCATGCCCATGGCCGTGAAGTAGGTGCTCGCCCACGGTTCGGAGACGCGCAGGCCGCGCAGCCGCAGCGCCCGGCTCAGGATCTCCGGATCGGTGGGGAACTTGTGGCCGACGCTGCTTCCCTCGAAGCCGGCCAGCGCTATCTCGCTCACGCACTGCTCGAAGCCGATGTCGTCCCCGATCTCGGGGAAGTCGTCGTTCGTCCAGCCGGTCGGCGTGATCCCGAACGACACCCGGTCACCGTCGAACATCCGGCCCCCCTCAGGTCGGCCCGGGCTGCTGACGCCCGAGCATGTGCCGCGCGGCCTTGACCGCGAGTGCGACGCTGGTGAGCGTGGGGTTGCTCGCCGTGCCACGCGGGATGACGTTGTTGCCGCCGAGGTAGAGGTTGTCGACCCCCCACACCCGCGACGTGGAGTCGACGACGCTGCTCTCCGCGTTGTCGCCCATCCGGGTGGTGCCGGTCACGTGCAGCGGGAGTCCCGGCTCCACGAACTGCGGCTCCGACCCGGGCAGGAATCCGCCGAGCGTGTTCGCCGCGCGGAGCATGTCGCGCATCATGGCGTGCTGGTTGCGGCGGTCCTGCTTCGACATGCGGAACGTGAACGTCGGCTGGGGCATGTCGTACGCGTCGCGGTGCCCATCGGAGAACGTCACGCGGTTGTCCTCGCGGGGCTCCACGATGCCGAACCAGCGCAGGTCGACGATCAGCCGCGTGTCGACGTTGGGCGCGACGTCCCCGTAGTGGAAGGCGTCCCGGTGGATCTGGCAGTGCCAGGGCCGGTCGTCGGAGACGGGGATCCACACGTTGGGCTCCGGGTCGTTCTCCGGAATGGGGATCGGGTCGTCCGGGCTCCTCTTGTGGTGCTCGCCGACCCGGTCGGTGAAGCGGGGATCGTCCCGCACACCGTCGACGATGTCCTGGCGCAGCACGATCTGGCAGAACGACACCGGCTGCTCCGACAGGTACCGGCCGAGCGGCTCGGGGCGGATGTGCGAGGCGTACAGCAACTGGGGCGTGAGGACGGCGCCGCACGCGACGACGAAGTGCTCCGCCTCCACCCGCAGGGGATGCCAGTCGGCGAGGTTCTGGATCTCGGCGTACTCCACCCGGCTGCCGTCGGCGCTGCGGACCAGACGCCGGCACAGGTGCTCGGGCCGCAGGTCGAAGAGGTCCTCGTGGGCGCCGTCGGCCAGCGGGCCGAGGACGCTGTCGGCGCCGCTCCAGTGCACGTAGTCGGGGTTGTCGGTGCGCCGCTCCACGGCCAGCGGAAGGTTGCGCACCCCGTACGGCTCCGGCAGGTCGGTGTACTCCCCCTGCAGCGCCTCGCGGACGATGATGTGCCGGATCGCGTGCTCGAAGGCGTCGGTGTGCGTGTTGAGCAGCCGTTCGGCGTCGCCGTAGAGGGCCTCCCACTCCTCGTCCGGGAGCAGGCCGCTCCGCTCGACGGCGGGGTGGTGCCGGGGCGTGGCGCAGGTCCAGTGCGTGGCCATGCCCCCGACCCCGTAGGCCGCCGCCTCCGCGCCGAGGTTGACGTTGGGGTCCTGGTCGGGGTTCTGGTTGTTCAGGACGAACCCGCGGTGGCGCTCGAGGTCGACCTGGAACGACACCGGGTCGAGGGTCACCACCGGCCGGTCGTTCGACGGTACGGAGAGCAGGTTCAGGTGGCCCCGGATGACCGAGGAGAAGAGGTCGAGGTTGCGCTGGTAGAGGTAGGCGTTCTTCAGGTGCTCACCCGGGCGCCGGGACAGCGCGGCCCCGGCGTCCACCATCAGGACGCGGCGGCCGGCCTCGACCAGTTCGCGGGCGAACGCGCTGCCCACGGGACCGGAGCCGACGACGAGTGCGTCCACGCGGATGGTGTCCTGGTTCATGAGAGCCTCCCGTCACCGCGGGCGGTGGTCTGCTGGATGATCTGCCCGTACCTGCTCACGAGGACCTCCCGTCGCCGCGGGCGGACGTCTGCTGGATGATCTGCCCGTACCTGCTCACGAGGACCTCCCGTCGCCGCGGGCGGACGTCTGCTGAATGATCTGCCCGTACCTTCTGCCGACCTCGTCGGCGTGGGCGATGTAGTCGGCCGTGACCTGCGGACCCGGGCGTCCCTCGGCGTAGGGCTCCCCGATCTCGAGGAAGAACTCCTCGAAGCCCGCGGGCGTGAAGATGATCAGGATCCGGCTCGGCCGGTCGGTGGGGTTGTGGAAGCGGTGCAGGACCCCCTGCGGGAAGTGGACGAAACCCCCGGGGCCGATGCCGGTCATCCGGCCGTCGTCGCCGAGGATCTCCAGGTCCCCGTCGAGGATGTAGAGGGACTCGCTCTCCCGCTCGTGGACGTGCGGTGGAGGGCCGCCGCGGGGCGGAACGATGGTCTCGGTCAGCGACAGCCGGTCCGCGGTGTCGGCGCCCGTCGCCTTGACCGTGTCCAGGTCGTCGTACACCCACACGCTCGTGCCCTCTCCGGCGGGCACCCGCAGCGTGCGCAGCGGTTTCTGCTCCAGCTTGCTCATCGGTCATCTCCGATACGCTCCGGCCGCCGGTTCCGGCGTCCGGCGGTCCACCCGGAACCAGGACACACGCTCACCTGCCCGGAGGTAAGTGGTAGACGTCACCAGGCAGGACTCCGCGCGCCTGGTCGAAATCGGTGGATGCGCTGTAGACGTCACCAGGCAGGACTCCGCGCGCCGGGGGGAGGGGGATTTCGGTAGATTCCTTGTCGATGGGTGGCGTACTCGCGGCCGGCTCGCAGGTGATGGTGCGGCCGCTCACACATGCGGACCGGGCGGAGTTCGTCGAGCGGGCGGCCGCCAGTGCCGCGCTGCACCGTCCCTACTTGTGGCTGCCCGTCACCGCCGAGCAGTTCGGGCTCTACCTGGCGCGCTTCGACGAGGTGTCGGCCGTCGCGTACGCGGTGTGCCGCCGCGACGGCGGGGAGGGCGGCGGGGCGATGGTCGGGCACGTCACCATCAACCACATCCTGCGCGCCGGGTATCAGCGCGGCGTGCTCGGGTACGGCGCGTTCGTCCCGCATCAGGGTCGGGGCCACATGTCCGAAGGACTGGGTCTCGTGATGGCCGACGCGTTCGGCCGGCTCGGCCTGCACCGGCTGGAGGCCGAGATCCAGCCGGCGAACGAGCCGTCGATCAACCTGGTCAGGCGGCTGGGGTTCCGCAAGGAGGGACTGGCGCTCGGCCTGATCCGCATCGAGGACGTCTGGCGGGACCACGAGCGGTGGGCCATCACGGCGGAGACGCACGCCGCGGCAGAGGTTTAATGATCTTGCAAATCCGACATATGTGACGAAGGGGAGGTGTGCGGAGCCGCGCCCAGATCCCCGCGTCAGTGCCCGAATCCCACCGTCAGAGGGTAGGTCAAGCGTGGCCGTCGAGGCCGAGGCAGCGGGGGCCGCCGGCACCGCCCCGGAGTGGCCGGAGACCCTGGACGTCCGCGCACTGCTCGAACAGGGCTGGCGTCCGACCCCGTTCCACGAGTTCGTGATCAAGGTGCACAGCCGCTGCAACCTGTCCTGCGACTACTGCTACATGTACGAGATGGCGGACCAGGGCTGGCGGTCGCAGCCCCGGCGGATGGCCCGGCCGGTCGTGGACCAGGTGGCCCGCCGGATCGCCGAGCACGCCCGCCAGAACATGCTCCCGGACGTCGATGTCATCCTCCACGGCGGCGAACCGCTCCTCGCCGGGCTCGACCACCTCCGCTACACGCTGGACGCGATCCGGACGGCGGCCGAACCCGACGTCTCGGTCCGGTTCCACATGCAGACCAACGCCGTGCTGCTCGACTCGCGCTTCCTGGATCTGTTCGACGAGTTCGGCGTGGTCGTCGGGGTCAGCCTGGACGGCGACGAGCAGGCCCACGACCGGCACCGCCGGCACGGCGACGGACGCGGCAGCCACCATGAGGTGCTCGCCGGCCTCGACGCCATCACCGCACCCGAGTACCGGCATCTGTTCGGCGGCCTGCTCAGCACCATCGACCTCCGCAACGATCCGGCGACCACCTACGGGGCCCTCCTGGAGTTCGATCCGCCGGGCATCGACTTCCTGCTGCCGGTCGGGAACTGGGACACGCCGCCGCCCGGACGGTCCCCCGACGAGTCGACGCCGTACGGGGACTGGCTGATCGAGGTCTTCGAGCTCTGGTTCCGCGCCCCGGAGCAGCGGACCCGCGTCCGGCTGTTCCACGAGATCATCCGGCTGCTGTGCGGCCAGCGCTCGCACAGCGAGGCCATCGGGCTCTCCCCCGTCGCCGTGGTCGTGGTCGAGACCAACGGGCGGATCGAGCAGGTGGACACGCTCAAGTCGTCCTACGACGGCGCGCCCGGCACGGCCCTGCACGTGTCACGCGACCCGTTCAACGTCGCGCTGATGCTCCCGGAGATCGCCGCCCGGCAGATCCGCCACCGCGCCCTCGCGCCCCAGTGCCAGGCCTGCCATATGCGGCAGGTCTGCGGCGGCGGGCTGTACCCGCACCGGTACCGCTCGGGAACGGGGTTCCTCAACCCGTCGGTCTACTGCATGGACCTGCTCAGGCTGATCACCCACATCCGCTCGGCCGTACTGAACGACCTCGCGACTCTCTGAACGGCCCCGCCCTCGCGACCCTCTGAACGCCCCGCCCTCGCGACCCTCTGAACGGCCCCGCCCTCGCGACCCTCTGAACGGCCCCGCCCTCGCGACCCTCTGAACGGCCCCGCCCTCGCGACTCTCTGGACGGGCCCCGCTCTCACACGGGCGCCGGGTCGAAGTCGGTGTCGATGCGCCTGCGTTCGAGGAAGATCCTGGCGTCGGGGTGATCCGGTCCCAGCGTGGTGCGGTAGACCTCCTCGGTCCGCTCCTGGAGCGCGGCGGCGTCCTCGGACCGTCCGAGCGTCTCGTAGTCGAGGGAGAGGTTGGCGGCGCAGGCCGAGGCCAGCGGATGCTCGTCGCCCAGCGACATGCGCAGCCGCCGGAGCGTCTCCTCGCCGAGGCGGGCGGCGTCCTCCGCCTTGCCGAGGGCGGCCAGGTCGCTGACCAGGTTGAGGGCCACCGTCAGGGTGTAGTGGTGGTCGCGGCCGAGCTTGGACTCCAGGCCGTTGATGGCCGTCTCGTTGAGCTGCCGCGCGCTCACCGGATCGCCCATGAGCCGGCGCAGGACCGCCAGGTTGCCGACGCAGCCGTGATGGTACGGGTGGTCCTTGCCGTAGACGGACGGGTACCTCCGCACCGTGTCCGCGGCGAGTTCGTGCGCCTCCTCGAGGTTCCCCATGCTGCGGTGGATGTTCGACAGCGCCATCGCGGAGGCCAGCGTGTCGGGGTTGTCGAGCCCGAAGATCCGCAGGCACCGGGCGTGGACGTCCGACGCCAGTTCCAGCGCGCGGTCGTACTCCGCGGACCGCCGCGACGCGATCGACAGGTCGCGCTGGGTGCGGAGGGTCCAGATGTGCTCGGCGCCGAGCTGCTCGACGCCGAAGGCGTAGGCGTCCTCACCGAAGTCGCACGCCTCCAGGTAGTCGCCGCAGAGCCGCACCGCGCGGGCCAGTCCGCTCCAGGCGATCAGCAGCCGGTTGGGGTTGCTCGACTCCGGGTCCAGGACGAGCTGCGCCTGGTACGCCTCTTCGTGGAGCCGCCGGGAGCCCACGTAGTCACCGCTGAGCGCGTAGTCCAGCGCGAGGTTGTTGAGGGCCAGCAGCGTCCGGGAGTCGGAGTCGCCGAACTTGCCGCGGTGCAGGCGCAGGGCCTCCTCGTCGCTGGCCTTGGCGGCCTGGAAGTCGCCGCCGGCCCGCATGTCGGCGCCGTCGCCGCGCAGGAACCGGAGCGTCAGCTCGTCGTCGGGCCCCAGCGTCCGCCGGGCGATCGTCTTGGTCCTGCGGCTCAGCTCCGCGGACGCGCCGAACTCGCCCAGTTCGCGCAGGACGATGGCGAGCTCCAGGTGGACGTTGAGGACGTCGTAGTGGTCCTCGCCCGAGTCCTTGGCCCAGCGTTCGACGAAGTCCTCGGCGAGCGCGCGGGCCGAGACGTAGTCACCGGACACGACCAGGTAGCGCACCATGTTGAGGGCGAGCGTCCGCACCTCGGGCGCCTGGCAGCCGGCCAGCTCCGTCGGCCCGATGTGCCCGAGCAGGTTGAAGTACCGGGGCCAGCCGAGCCGGTTCTCGGAGTTGGCCGGCGCGTACCCGGCCATGAGCAAGTGCACCTCGTGGCGGATCCGTGCCTTCACGTCCTCGGGGAGCTCGTCGCGCAGCAGCGCCTGGATCAGCCGGTGCACCTGGAGGGTGCGGCTCTGGTTGTCGAGCCGGGCGAGCGCGTAGCGCCCGAGTTCGGCGATGACGCGGCTCAGCTGGATCGGGTCGGCGACCAGGCTGGTGAGCCGGGGGCCGAGGCTGGCCTTCGGCTGGCTGAACAGGTCCCGGGGGATCGGCTCGGGGCCGAAGAAGGCGCAGCAGCGCAGCAGGTCGATCGCCTCGGGCAGCGTCCGGTCGAGGGCCGACACCGACAGGCCCCAGGCCGCCGTCATCGACGCGGGGTACTCGGTCGGCTTGCCCTCGGCGAGCAGCTGGCTGGTCCGCTCCCTGAGCAGCCGCAGGTACTCCTCCACCGACATGCCGGTCTCGGCCTGCAGTGCCCCCGCCTGCTCAAGGGCGAGCGGCAGGTCGCCGAGCGCGTCGGCGAGCCGCTCCGCCTCGGCCTTGTCCACCCCGCGCGGAACCCGCTTGCGGAGGAACTCCGCGCTCTCGGCGCGCGTGAACACGTCCACGGCGACCGTGTCGACGACACCGTCCCAGCGGTGGTTCCGCGAGGTGATCAGCACGTGTCCCGGGCCGTGCGGCAGGCTGTCGATCAGCTCTTCGGGCTGGTCGGCGTTGTCGAAGATCAGCAGCCAGTTGCTGTACGGGTCGCCGCGGCGCAGCGCGTCCAGGACGGCGTTTGCGGCGTCCTCGATGCCGCTCGCCGCCGCGGACGGAAGCCCGAGGTGCGCGGCCAGGCCGGCGAGCGAGGAGCGCACCAGGACCGGCTGGTCGGCCGGGATCCACCACACCAGGTCGTACTCGGGCCGGTAGCGGTAGGCGTACTCGACGGCCATCTGCGTCTTGCCGACGCCGCCGAGACCGTGCAGCGCGTGCGGCACGACGGCGGTGACGTTGCCGGTGATGCCGGCGCGCAGCCGGTTGAGCAGCTCGTCGCGGCCGGTGAAGTTCTTGTTCCGAGGAGGGATCTTTCCCCAGACGTCGGGAACCCGCCCCGGTGCGGCATCGGCTCCCATGCGTGGACTCGTCACGCCTTCCGCCTCCCACTCGGTCTCCGCGGCGCCCGCCGCACCGCGGGGTGTGCCGGCCGTCCGGGCCGGGCACGGGCCGGACTCGGGCCGTAACTCTCCCGAGTGAACATCGTTCCCCGTTCCGGCTCTGCGACAGGTGACACAACATCCCCGGATGCCCGAGATTCGGTCAGCGTCCACAGCAATATATGAACGACCCAATCAGCGCGAAGTCCGGCTGAAATCGAGAAGACATTCTAGGTAACGGTTCCGGTTCACGCCATCTGGCCCGGCCGGTGATTTTCTGTCAGACTTGGAATTGTCGTGCGTCACGCCGCCCGCCCGCCCCGAGCGGAGAAGAGAGTGCGAGATGAGAAACACTGACAGCAAGATCAGCCCCATCGATCTCAGCCGGGTCTCGGCATCGCAACTGCACCGCCTGCCCAGCTCCGCACTGCGGACCGCACTGGCCGAAATGCTCGATCCGGCACGGCCCGGAGGCCACCGTCCGGCCGGATTCGGCCAGCTCTACCCGTCGTCACCGGAATCATCGCCCGCCCGTCCATGACCTGACCCGTTAGCCACACTTGGCCATTTCCCGGTTCGAGCGGAGCCGTTTCGGCCAAGGCGGGCCGACGCTGTACTACGGTTGTCAGACCGACCTCTTCGCTGGAGGCCCGTCGGCTGGCAGGTCATGACCAGCAGGTGGGTGGTGGCTTGGCGGAACCGCGAATCCAGCGTGTCGAACTGGATGGCCGCAGTGTCAAAGCAAAAGGTCCACGATCGCGGTGACCGTCCCAGGCTGCGCACGAGCTCACGGCCTGGGGAGGTCACGATGACCGCCCACGATCCGTCCGCCGCCGGCCCGTCCGCCGCCGACATCCCCCCGTATGTGGGAGCGCGACCCTTCCGGGTCGGCGAACAGGGGTACTTCCACGGACGCGCGACCGAAATCCGCGACGTGGCCGACCGATGGCAGCGGCACAGGGTCACGCTCCTGCACGGGCCCGCCGGCGTGGGCAAGACGTCCCTGCTGCACGCCGGGGTGGTCCCGCAACTGCGGGCGAGCGGGCTGCACACGGCGCCCGTCGGCCATCCCGTCCACCGCCCCGCGTGCCCCATCGGCGCACTGCCCGACCAGAACCCGTACGTCTTCGCCCTGCTGTCCTCCTGGTATCCGGACGAGTCGCCGAGCCGCGTCTGGGGGCTCTCGCTGCTCGACTACCTGCGCGGGCGCGCACGTACCGACCGCTTCGGCCTGCTGCCCCGGCAGCTGTTCGCGATCGACCAGGCCGAGCTGCTGCTGCGCGCGGCCGGGCCGTGGCTCCGGCACCGCGAGCTGCTGTTCGACGAGCTGGGGACCATGCTGGAACGCTTTCCCGCCCACCTCCTGATCGTGGTGCGGGACGACCGGCTCCAGGAGATCCGGCCATTAGTCGACCGGCTCGCCGCGCGCCTGCGCGACGGCACCGCCGACCCGGACGGCTACGCGCTGGCCCCCTTCGACCGGGCGGCCGCCATCGAGGCGGTGGACGAGCCGCTGAAACGATCCGGGCACGCCGTCCCGGCCGGGTCGGCGGCCCGGCTGGTGGACGAGCTCCGGACCGTCCGGGAACCCTGGGCACAGCGGCCCCGGACGACCTCGGCCGTCGAGCCGGCGCTGCTCCAGGCGGCCTGCGCCCGCCTGTGGAGCGAGCCGCCCGCCGACGCCGCCCCCACCGCCGGCGCCGGCCCCGGCACCCGGCAGGGCACCGGCACCCCGCAGGGCGCCTCCGCGGGCGAGACCGCCGACGCCGAACGGCTCAGCGACGACGTCGACCGGGGGCTGGCCGAGTTCTGCTCCCAGGCGCTGGCCACCGTGGCGGCCGATCACCGGCGGCCGGTCCGGGAGCTCCTCGTCTGGTTCCGTGCCGCGTTCACGCCCGAGCAGGGCGGCGCCGGCGTCCCCGAGGACTCGGGGGCCGCGCAGTCGGTGCCCGCCGCCGTCCTGTGGGCGCTGGAAGACCGCCATGTGCTGCGAGCCCGGCTCGACTCGGGTGAGCGCCGCTACCACCTGCATCCCCGGCTGATCCAGGCCGTCCACCGGGTCGGGGACAGGCCGGCTCCGCCCCAGCGCCCCGCACCGCCGGCCCGGCTGCGGTTCGCCGAACTCGCCCTCGCCGAGGGTGATTTCGACCTGGCCTCCTATCACGTGTCCGCCGCCGTGCGGGGATGCGGGAACGAGGACCTGAGGCTCCTGGCGGAGGCCGAGTGCCTGCGCGGCGACATCGCCTGCGTGCGGGGCGCGCCCGAGGGGCCGGAGCACTACCGCGAGTCGGCCCGCCTCTACGAGGCCCTCGGGGACACGCCCGCCGTCGGCCGGCTGCTGGTCACGCTGGGCCGGCTGAAGCTCGAAGCCGACGCCACCGAGGCCGTGCGGGACCTGCGCGCCGCCGCCGGCAGGCTGCCCAACGACGCCGCCGTCCAGACCGGCCTCGGCCTGGCCCTGTGGGCGGACGGGCAGATCCGCGCCTCGCTCGCCGTCCTGGACGCGGTGCTGAGCCGGCACGGCGACACCACCGAGGCGCTGCGCACCCGCGGCGAGATCCTCGCCGACCTGGGCCATGCCGAGCCGTCGCTGCGCGATCTGCGCCGCATCGACCACAACGCCCGCTTGTCCACGCGGGCCGCGTGGGCGCTGGCCCAGGCGATGTGCGTGGACGCGTCCGGCGGGCACTGGGACGGGCCCGAAGCACATCCGGACGGCGAGGCCACCGGGGCGCAGTCTCCGAACCCGGCCGACGCCGCACATCCGCACGGCGAGGCGGCCGGGGCGGCCGGGCCGCCGGCGCGTCCGCCGGATCCGGCGGACGCCGACAACGGCCCGGTGCTGCTGCGGCTGGCCCGCGTCGAGCGGCTGGACGGCGACGAGCACGCCGCCGCCGCACTGGCCGCGCGGGCGATGGCGGCGGAACATCCACCGCTGCCGCCCCAACTCCGGGACCAGGCGGAGCGTCTCATGGATGGGCGGGATCATCCGCCTCTTGCAGCACATGTGGCCGAACCGCGCCAACAGCGCGCGTGAGGCACTTCATATTCCTCCCAAGCAACGATAAAAGCCCGCCCGGCCGGTCGGCAAACCGGTAGCATGCCGCTGTTTCGCGGGTATTCCACGATCGACAGTCTGACGTCATGCCGCACTACTAATCAGGACGCACCTGACATTCCTGGTTCGCCTCGAGACCTGCGGGCATGTGTTACTGCTCAAGGGGAGAGTTCGGACCAGTGACCATGACCGCGCCGGCAACGAAGCCGAAGGCGCAGGCGGACCGGAGGACGCGCTCGACACCCGTTGAGGACGGCACCGGAGGCCCCGGGCCGGGGCGGCTCGGGCGGCGGCGCAAGCACGGCCGCGAGCCGTGGCGGCGGAGGCTGCGCCCGCGGCGGCCACACGACTTCACCCTGCTGTGGGCGGGCTCGGCGGTCTCCCAGGTCGGTGCGCTGAACATGGCCACCGCGGCCCCGCTGCTGGCGCTGGCCCTCACCCCGTCCCCCGTCTTCGCGGGCTGGGTGCTGGCCGTCGGCACAATCCCGGGCCTGTTGCTGCACGTCCCGGCCGGGCTGGTCGCCGACCGCGTCGACCGCCGCAAGATCATGTCCTACTGCCAGGTGGTCCGCATCGTGGCGGCGGCCGTGCTCGCGGCCGGGCTGACGTTCTTCGACGACGGGAAGGAGGTCCTGCTCATCACGGCGATCGCCGCCGACGGCTGCGCCGTGGCGTTCTACAACATCGCCGAGACCGTCGCCGTCCGGCACGTGGTGCCGAGGGACACGCTGCACCCGGCGGTCGGGAAGAACGAGGCGAGGCAGCACATGGCGGTGCTGCTCGGCAGGCCGCTCGGCGGCACCCTCTACGCCCTCGGCCACATGTTCCCTTTCGTCTTCGGTGTACTGACCGCCTTGGTCTCGTGCCTGTCTCTGCACTGGATGCGCGCCCGCGACTTCCGGGCCATTAACAAACGGGCATCTAGTGCCATCGCGGATGACACGCATGAGAAGCATGACAAGGTGACACCGAAGCATCCACGGACCTCTCAGGACATTCAACAACAATCGCCTGGAATACTCGCAGGGCTCAAGTTCCTGGCTAAAAACCGATTTCTGCGCGGCACTCTCGGTGCCTGCGCCCTGGCGAACTTCCTCTTCCAGACGGTCATGCTCCTGCTCGTCGTGCGTGCGCAGCAGGAGGGCCTGCCGGGCTCGAAGATCGGGCTGCTGCTGGCGACGAGCGGCCTCGGCGGGGTCCTCGGGTCCATGCTCGCCGGGCGGGGGTCGCGCCGCGCGAGCCCGAGGAGGGTCGTCATCATCTGCGGGGCGCTCTGGCTCGTGCTCATCCTGGTCGTCGCCGTCAGCCAGTCCGCCATCTTCGGCCTGATGGCCTGGGGCGCGTGCGGCTTCATGGGCGCGCAGATCAACGTGACCCTGAGCATCTACGAGCTGACCGAGGTCCCGCCGCACATGCAGGGCGTCGTGGCGGGGTTCAACCGGTTCCTGACGACCGGCGCGATCTCCGTGGGCGCGCTGTGCGCCGGGTACATCGTCGCGGCGCTGGACGTCGACGGGGCGGCGATCCTGGCCGCCGGAGGGTTCACGGTCGTCGCGCTCGCCATCCCGCTCCTGCTGGCCTCCGAGCATCTCCTGCGGATCCGTCCGCCCCGGAGCACCCCGGCCGCCACCGCGCTGGCGGAGGACCCCAAGGCCGCGGCAGGCTGACCGGCATCGGTCACTCGAAGGAAAACGCGGAAAATGTGGCAGGCGCCCCAAATGCCCCCAGCCCGATGATCGTATATTTGTCCGACCGTACGTACGCGCGCGATGACGCGGAGGCACCGCACTGTGAACGGGTCGCTCGATCTGGCTGATCAGGAGCGGCTCGTCACGGCCTTCATGCAGATAGACGGCATGCGCCGGCGGCGTACCCGCGACCTCTACGTCACCCTCCTGGAGGACGAGCTCGGCCGGCATCTCCCGTTCGACCGGCACGAGGAGGAACTGCACGACGTCTGGTCGCTGGTCCGGGCCTGCCTCACCACCACCGGCGCGATCCATGCGCTGGCCGGGGTGCTGGAGCGGATCCACCGCGGCAGCACCCCGATGACCGGCCTGAACGCGGTAGTCGCCGAGCTGATCCCCGAGCCGCTGCTCACCCCGGCCGAAAGCCGTGACCTGCACCGCCTCGTCAGCGCGCTGGAGCGGGGCGGCGGCGCCGCCTCCCCGTACGCGTCGGTGCTGCCCTCGCTGTACCGGCGGGCCGTCGGCCCGGTGGGCCCGGTCCCCGACCACGACGTCCGGAGCATCCGGGAGGCCGTCGCCCATCTGGAGCAGGTCCTCCAGGGCGCGGACGGGGTGCCGCCGCTGCTGGTGCTCGTCCACGGGCTCGCCGAGCACGCCGAGGGGGACACGGCCGCCGCCGTCCGGGACTGGGCCCGCCGTTTCGCGGAGCGCTCGGGCGTCGACCCCGCACGGCTGGCCGGTCCGGAGCGGCCCGCACTGCCTTGGGGCCTCGCACCGGACGAAAGCGCACAGGCCGGTACGTACCTCACCGTCGAGTGCCGCCACGACGGCGCGGGGACCGACAGCCTGATGGTCACGGCCTGGCTCCAGAAGGGCACCGAACCCGGGATCACGCTGCGCAGCGACGACGAGCCGCTGCCGCGCGCGCTGCTCCCCGTCCTGCTCGGGGAACTACTGGCCGACGACCCCGAGGTGGTGAACCGCGACGACCCCGACCTGGTCATCGAGTTCGTGCTGCCCCGGGGCCTGTTCGGGTTCGCCTTCGACCAGCTCGCCATCACGGTCGACGGCCTGGAGCGGCGGCTGGGGGTCGACTACCCGGTGGTCCTGCGCAGCCTCGACCGGCTCCGGCGCGGTGCCCTGCACCACCACTGGCGCCGCAAGTGGACCCGGCTCCGGGACGCGTCGCAGGACGGCGAGGTCTGCTGGGTCGGCACGCCCGGGGAGTTCGACAACCAGTGGCTCTACGCCAGGCTGCTGCAGCCGTCCGCGTCGGTCCTGGCAATGGCCTTCCCGCCGTGGGGGGACACGCCCGAGCCGGTGGACGAGCTGTGGGTGGGCCTGCAGGCGGGAACGCCCGTCATCGCCTGGTGCCGCCGGGAGGAACCGTCCGACCACCTCGTCAAGCAGGTGACGGCGCTGCTGGCCACCGACCCGATGACGCTGCCGCACCGGCTTCTCGACCTGCGGCGCCAGGCAGCGCTGAACGGCCCCGGTGAGCACCCGGGACTGGACCTGGCCCTGCTCTTCGACGACGCAGACCGCATCCCCGAGCCGTACCAGCGGCTCAGACCGCCCACCTGACCGGCCACGAAAGAGGTACCCCATGTCTGATGCAGTGCCCGGGCCGGACGCAGTGCCAGGGGCGGACGCAGGCCCCGGGCCGGACACGGCGCCCGCCCCGCAGAGCGACTGGCACATCTTCACGGGCGGCAACCGGCCGCACGACCGCATCAGGAGCCTGCCGCCGCCTCCGCCTTGGCGGGACTTCAGCGCGGCCGGTTCCACGGGGGACCGGCGGCCCGGCGACGTCCGGCGCGCCAGGTCGTACCGGACGGACGAGAGCGTGGTCGACAAGGTCAATGCGGCGCTGCAGCTGCGCCGGCCGCTGCTGGTCACCGGCAAGCCCGGTTCCGGGAAGTCGACGCTGGCCTACAGCATCGCGTACGAGCTGGGCCTCGGTCAGGTCCTGAACTGGCCCATCACGAGCCGGTCCACGTTGCAGCAGGGCCTCTACCACTACGACGCGATCGGCCGGGTCCACGAGGCGAGCCTGCGCGGTTCCGGACCGGCGTGGACCGGCCCGGCAGCGGCGGAGACCGATGGCGGCGCCGACCCCGACGCCCGGCCCGACGCACCGGGCATCGGCCGGTACATCCGGCTGGGTCCGCTCGGTACCGCGCTGCTGCCGGGGGACCTGCCGCGCGTCCTGCTCATCGACGAGCTGGACAAGAGCGACATCGATCTGCCGAACGACCTGCTCAACATCTTCGAGGAGGGCTGGTTCCTGATCCCGGAGCTGGAGCGCCTCCCCGACGACCAGCCGGTCGTGGAGGTGATGACGGCGGGCGGCGACCCCGCGTCGATCAAGCGCGGCAGGGTCGCCTGCGCGGACTTCCCCATCGTCGTCATCACCAGCAACGGGGAGCGCGAGTTCCCGCCCGCGTTCCTGCGCCGGTGCGTCCGGGTGGCGATCGAGCCGCCGGGCGGCGAGCACCTCGCCGAGATCGTCGAGGCGCATCTGGGCGAGCCGGCCAGGCGGGAGGCCGAGGAGCTCATCCGCGACTTCCTGGCACGCCGCGCCCACGGCGACCTCGCCACCGACCAGCTGCTCAACGCGATCTTCCTGGCGACCTCGGGAGCCCGGCCGCCCGAGAGCGGGCTCGCCGACCTGGTCGACACGATCCTGCGTCCGCTGGGCATCCCGGGCTCGAAATGATCAGCCGGTTGGTCGAGGCGCTGTGGGCACTCGATCCGCCGCCCACCGCGCAGGAGCTGGCGGACGCGCTGTGGCTCGCCGCACGGATGCGGGAGGCCGAAGGGGACGCGGCCCCGCAGGCCCCTGAGGCGCCCCGGCCGCGCGTGCCCGCCGACACCCCTGGACCGCGGCCGGCGGGCGGCGCCGGGCCTTCGCAGGGCCACCGCACGGCGGCCGCGGGCAGGGATCCGGCCCCGCAGGCGGGCCTGTACGTCACGGGCCGTGAGCCGGGCCGGGCGTTCCCGGTCCGCAGCCCGGGGGTGGCCGCGATCTCGCACAGCCTTCCGCTGGTCCGCGCGATGCGTCCGCTGCGGGTCACCGCGCCGTCCCCCTCCCGGACGTATCTGGACGAGGCGCACACGGCGCAGAGTGTGGCCGAGACCGGTGTCTGGGTTCCGGTCATGCGGCCGTCACCGGAACGCTGGCTGGAGATGTCGCTCGTGGTGGACGCCGGCCGCTCCATGGTCATCTGGCAGCGCACGATCGAGGAGCTGCGGTTGCTGCTCCAGCAGCTCGGGGCCTTCCGCGACGTCCGGGTGTGGCGGCTGGACACCGACGCCGAGCGGTTGCGGCTGCGCACCGACACCACCCCCGGGGGCGGGAGCGCGGGCCAGGGCCGCAGTCCCGGCGAGCTGATCGACCCGACGCGCCGCAGGGTCGTCCTGGTCGTGAGCGACTGCCTCGGCGGGGCCTGGCGGGACGGCCGCGCCGCCGCCCTGCTGGAGAGGTGGGGCCGCGCGGGACCGGTCGCGATCGTCCAGCCGCTGCCGCAGCGGCTCTGGTCGCGGTGCGCGGCGGCGCTGGAGCCGGTGCGGTTCAGCACCGCGGTCCGCGCCGCCCCCAACGACCGGCTCACGGCGGTGCCGACCACGGCGCCCCTCCTCGACGAGAACGGCGGCCCGTCCGGGGCGGCCGCCGATCCGGGCGTCGCCGTGCCGGTCATGGAGCTGGAGCCGCGCTGGGTGCGCACCTGGGCGGGGTTCGTCGCCGCCGGCGGGCGGGACATGCCGGGCGTCGCGCTGTTCACCGGGCGCGCGGTGGCGCCGCTCGCCGGGGACGCCGGCGGCGCCGACCCGTCCCCGGTGGAGCGGGTCATGCGCTTCCGCGCGGCGTCCTCCCCCGAGGCGTTCCAGCTGGCGCGGCATCTGGCGGCGGCGCCGCTGAACCTGGACGTCATGCGGCTGGTGCAGCGGGCGATGCTGCCCCGGTCCACTCCGGCGCACCTCGCCGAGGTCTACCTGGGCGACCTGATGCGGACGGCCGGGTCGCAGGGCGGGACCGCCACCGATCACCTCCGCGGGGACGTCGCCGCCGGTGCCGGCGAATCCGATGGTTCTGGCGGCACGGTCTCCTACGACTTCCGGGAGGGGGTGCGCGACGTCCTGCTGAGCGGGGTGCTGCGCGGCGACGCGCTGCGCGTGCTCACGGAGGTCTGGCATGTGGTCAGGCATCAGCTCGGCTCCGCCCACGACTTCCCCGCCCTGCTCGGCGCGGTCCGGCGCGGCGAGGAGATCCTCCCGCGCGACCAGCCGTTCGCCCAGGTGGCCGTCCGGGTGCTGGCCCGGCTCGGCGGCCGCTACAAGGAGGTCGCCGAACGGCTCGGCGGCACGTCCACCGAAACCGGCGAGGACGGCGGAACCCGTCCGGCGGCGGGGCCGGGGCCGGGCGCCGGACGCGCCGCGGGGGCCCCGCCGGTCTGGGGCGGGGTGCCGCCGCGCGACCCCGGCTTCACCGGACGGGACGCCCTGCTGGCCGCTACCCGGGAGGCGCTGGACGGCGGCCCGGTGGCGCTCGTCCCCGAGTCCGGTCACCGGCTCGGCGGCGAGGGCACGTCCGGGCTCGCCGCCGAGTACGCGCACCGGTACGCGGGCGAGTACGACCTGGTCTGGTGGGTTCCCGCCGCCCAGGCCACGGACGCGTGGACCTCCCTGGCGGCGCTGGCGGGGCGGCTCGCCGGGGGCGGCGCGGGTTACGGCACCGCCGCGCAGGCGCTCCGGGCGCTCGGGGCCGGCACGGCGGCGGGGCGCTGGCTCCTCATCTATGACGACGCGGCGGATCCGCCCGGCCTCGAAACGCTGATGCCGCCCGCCGCGACGGGTGCGTCCACCGGTCATGTGCTGGTCACCGGCGGCGAGGCCGGCGCCTGGGCCGCCGCCGGGCACACCGTCATCCGGGTGGGCCGCCTCGACCGCGCGGACAGCGTCGCAATGCTGCGCACACGCGCGCCGGGGCTCACCTCCGAGGAGGCCGGCCTGCTCGCCCGAGACCTGGACGACCATCCGGCGGCATTGACGCTCGCGGCGGCATGGCTGGAGGCGGCACGGCGGTCGTCCGGCGAAGACGTCCGGGACTACCTGCGTCTCCTCGACCGGCGGACGCGGACGCTCGGCGACGAGCGACCGCGGATACCGCCCAGGGTCGCCGCCGCGGCCGGACTCGCCATCACGCGGCTCGGCGCGGAACGGCCCGCCGCCGGGCGGCTCCTGGAGCTGTGGACCCATCTCGGCTCCCACCCGGTCTCCGCCCGCATGCTGTCGTCCGGGCCGTTGGCGGACCTCGCGCCGGCGCTCGCGCACGAGGCCACGCTGCGGGACGCGATGCGCGACATCGACCGCTACGCGCTCGGGCGTTTCGATCCGGACACGGGAGTCCTCCGCGTCCATCCCCAGGTGCGGGCCGTGCTGCGGCTGACAGCGGCCCCGCCGGCGGACCACTCCCCCGTCCGCGGATGCGTCGACGCGATCCTCAGTGCCGCGACCCCGGCCGAGGAACCCGAGAACAGCGACAGCTGGGAGGCGCGCGCCGAGATCACCCCGCATCTGGCGCCCGCCGAGGCCGTGCTCGGCACCGCGCGGCACGTGGTCCTCGACCAGGTGCGGTTCCTGCTCGCACGCGGCGACGTCGACGGCGGCAGGCGGCTCGCCGAGGCCGCGGCCGGTGCGTGGCCGGACCTGCACGGCCCCGACGACGAGCTTCTCCTGGAGATCGGCCGGCGGCTGGCGGAGGCGCTGCGGCTGCTCGGCGACCACCGCGCCGCCGCCGGCGTCGGCGCGGGCCTGCTCCCGCGGATGCGGAGCCGGTTCGGCCCCGACCATCCCGGCACCCTGTCCACCGCGCGCGGCGCCGGCGTCGACCTGCGGTTCGAGGGCAGGTTCCGGGAGGCGTACGAACTCGACGACGACACCTGGCGGCGGACGCTCCGGCGCTTCGGCGCCGACGACGCACGTTCGCTGCTCGCCGCGGCCGACGTCGGGACGGATCTGCGGCTGCTCGGCGACGTCCACCACGCGCACGCGCTGGACTCCGACGCCCACGCGAGGCTGCGCCGCCGCCTCGGCCCGCGGCACCGCGACGTGGTCCGCGTCGCCGACTGCCTCAGCCGCGACCTGCACAAGCTCGGACGGTACGGCGAGGCCCTCGCGGTGCAGCGGGAATCCCTCGGGGACGCCGCCCGTTCCGCGCCGCCCCCGCCCCACGTGCTGCCGCTCCTCGTCACCCACGCCGGGACGCTCCGCGCGTCCGGCGAACCGGCCGAGGCGCACGGCGTCGCGCGGGAGACGCTGGACGGCGTCCGGCGGCAGTTCGGCGCCGACCACCCGCACACCCTCGCCGCCGAGGTGTGCCTCGCCCTCACGGAGATCTCCGTGGGCGTCCTGGGCCGGGCACGCGACAGGCTCCGCGAGGCCCACGCCGCGTACCAGCGGGTGATGGGCGCGGGCCACCCGTTCACCCACGTCTGCGCGGCCGGGTACGGGGCGGCGCTGAGGGCCGCCGGCGACGCCCAGACCGCTCTGGAGATCGACGAGGCGGCCCGCGCCGGCCTCGACGAGAATCCGGATCAGCACCATGCCCTCTGCTGCGCGGCGGGCGTGGCCGCCGACCTCTACCTGCTCGGCGAGATGGAGTCCGCCGCGGAGCTTTCCGCCGATATCGCTGCGGGCCTCCAGAACCGGCTGGGTCCGGCCCACCCGCACACGCTGGCCGCCGTCCACGACCACCAGGTGATCACTCAGAGCTCGGACACGCAGTCGGCCGACGCCCTGCGGACGGTGCTTGGCGACCGGCACCCCGACGTCGCCGCAGCGGCGGCGGGGGAACTCCTGGAGCTCCACATCGAACCCCTCCTGCTGGAGTGACCCCCATGGCAGGGGCGGATCCCATGGCGCACTCGCTGACCGGCACTCATAATCGACCCGTGGACACGGCACGCGGCGACTGGCGACCGGCGGGCCTGTGCTCCCTGTACCTCTGCGACATCGCCTCGTTCGGCGACCCGTCCCGCACCGACCGCGTGCGCGTCCACGTGCGGGACGTGCTCTACGAGAGCCTCGGGACGGCATTCCGGGAGAACGGCATCGCGTTCGACGCCTGCTACTGGGAGGACCGGGGCGACGGCGTGATGATCGCCGTGCCTCCGGAGTACGACCTCACCGCGCTTCTCACCACCGTGACCGACCGGCTCCGCGCCGAGATCCGCCACCACAACGCCGTCTCGGGCGATTCCGCGAAGATGCAGCTGCGGGTGGCCGTGCACATGGGGATGGCGCGTTCGGACGGCCGCGGCCTGGTGGGGACCGCCGTGAACGACGCGTTCCGCATCCTCGACGCGCCCGCGTTGAAGGACGCGCTGCGCGTCTCCGGAACGGCCGTGGGCGTGATCGTGTCCGATCGCGTCTACGACGACGTCGTCCGGCACGGCTGGGACCTGCTCGACCCGGGCGACTACCGGCCGGTCGAGGTGCAGGTCAAAGAGCTGACGACGAGGTCCTGGATGAACGTTCCGGGTCTGCCGTCGTCCGCCCCCGCGCAGTCACCGCCCGCGCAGGCACCGCCGGCACCGCCCGCGCAGTCACCGCCGGCGCCCTCCGCGCCGGCCGGGACGGTCCGCCCCGCCGGGGATCCGCCGCCGCTGTTCGAGCTCGTCGACCACCTGCTCGACATTCCGCTGCTGGCCCACGAGCGGGGACGCGACCAGCTCGTCGACGCCCTGCCGTTCGAGATCGGCGTGGTCATCCCGCGCAGGCCCGACGCCCGCTCCGACACCTACGCCATCGTCCGCACCTGCCTGGACTATCCCGGCGGCCTGAACCGGCTGTACCAGGCGGTCAGGGCGTTCACCGGCCCGTCGATGGCCATGACCCGCGTGGAGCAGACCCTCAACCGCTTCCTCCTGGGCTCCTGAGCCCCCCCACCGGCCATCCGACCCATCAAACTCGTTTGATGTATCCTGGGAGGCATGGAGTCGAAGGGTCCGGAAGTACCGCCGTTCGTGCGGCTGGCCGCCCATCCGCTGCGGTGGCGGCTGCTGACCGAGCTGGCCGGCGGCGACCACCGGGTCCGTGAACTCGTCGAACTGGTCGGCCAGCCGCAGAACCTGGTCTCCTACCATCTGCGGCTGCTGCGCGAGGGCGGGCTGGTCACCGCCCACCGCAGCAGCTTCGACTCCCGCGACAGCTACTACCAGCTGGATCTGGACCGCTGCGCACACGCCCTGGCCGCCGTCGGTTCCGGTCTGCACCCCGCGCTGCGCCTCGGCCCCACCCCACCTCGATCCGCCGGACGCCCGGCGGCTCGGCCTCGCGTGCTGTTCACGTGCACGGGCAACAGCGCCCGCTCACCCATCGCCGAGGCCCTGCTCCGCCACCGCACCGGCGACGACGCTGAGGTGACCAGCGCCGGCAGCCACCCCAGACCGCGTCTCCATCCCGACGCCGTGCGGATCCTCGGCGAGGACTACGGCATCGACGTCGGCGACCAGCGGCCGCGGCATCTGGACACCGTCGCCCGCCGCCCGTTCGACTACGTGATCAGCCTGTGCGACAAGGTCCGCGAGGTCTGCCCCGAGTTCGGCGGCCGGCCGCGACGGATCCACTGGAGCATTCCCGACCCTGCCGCCGCCGGCTCCGGTCAGCCGGGCCACGCCGCCTTCAGGCACACGGCGGCGCAGATCGACACCCGTATCGGGTACCTGCTACCCGTTCTCGCCACCGACCCGGAGGTCAACCATGACGACACCGGATGAGTTCGCCGGCGTCCGCTACATCGTCGACGACGTCGCCGCCGCCGTCGACTTCTACACGACGCACCTCGGCTTCACCGTGCGCTCCAACCCCGCACCCGCCTTCGCCGACGTGGTCCGCGGCCCGCTGCGGCTGCTGCTGTCGGGCCCGCCGAGCTCCGGCGCCCGCGCCACACCCGATGACCACGCCGCGCCGGGCCGCAACCGCGTCCACCTCGTCGTCGGCGACCTCGACGCCGAGATCGACCGGCTGCGCGCCTCCGGGCTGTCCTTCCCCGGCGAGGTCGTCTCCGGCCCCGGCGGCCGCCAGATCCTGCTCACGGACCCGGCCGGCAACCTCATCGAACTGTTCGAGCCGGCCGCCCACTGAACCGCCGGGTCCTGCCCACCGACCCGGCCGGTCAGAGCTGGTCGCGGGGGATGGTGATCGTCCAGTTGCGGGAGGCGACCCGGCGGTCGGCCTCGTAGGCGTCCAGTTCCGCGTGGAGATGGAAGTCCGTCTCGGTGGACGTCAGTTTGGTGCGGGTCACGGTGCTGACGTCCCAGTCGCCCCGGACGAATCCCATGCGCCATTCGACGTCGCCGAACACCGAGGTGAAGTCGTCGCCCGTCCAGCCGTAGGTCTCCTTGGCCAGGCGGGCCATGTCCAGGCCGATGTCGTCGATGCGGACGACGCCGAGATCCTTGACCACCTTGAGCGTGGACGCGTAGCCGACGAGGTCGCGGGACACCGTCCACCCCTCCTCACCGGCCCTGAGCTGCGTGGCGGAGATGGGGGGCGCCCCCTCCGGCTCCCCGAAGGCGCCGACGTCCGGTTCGCCCGGCGCGCCGACGGGCCGGACCGGCAGGTCCACGGCGCCGGCGAAGATCGACAGCCGGACGGAGCGCGGCGGCGGCCAGGCCAGCGGCCAGTACGACGTGGAGATCGACACGCGGATGCGGTGCCCGGCCGGGAAGGCGTGCGCCATCGCGTTCATGGTC
Source organism: Spirillospora sp. NPDC048823 (assembly GCF_043198445.1). Classification (NCBI taxonomy): domain Bacteria; kingdom Bacillati; phylum Actinomycetota; class Actinomycetes; order Streptosporangiales; family Thermomonosporaceae; genus Spirillospora; species Spirillospora sp. NPDC048823. The sequence continues at coordinate 338,580 of NZ_JBICUT010000007.1, forward strand.
ACGCCGATCCGGTACCGCTTCCCCGGTTCCAGGGCGCGCGGGGCGGCGTGCCCGTCGCGGTGCGTGAGGTTGAGCAGGCCATAGGTGACGCGGGTGGCCCGGCCGTCCGGCGCCACGTCCGACAGCCGGACGGCCACCATCGCCTGCGGCCGGTTCGCCGCCAGCTCCAGCCGGACGACGGGCGCGCCGAGGACCTCACACCGCTCGTCGAGGCGTTCGCTCTCGAAGACGAGCGACCCGCCGTCCTCCTCGCGCTGGTCGTAGGGCAGGTCCGGGGGCGCGTTGTAGGAGCACCATTTGCCGGCGAACTGCCCGACGGAGAGCGGGGACTCCACGGTCAGTTCCCCGGGTTCGACCTTCTCGCCCTCCTTGGCGATGCGGTGGCTTTCCAGCGGACGGCTGCGGACGTCGATGCGGGGCGACGGCCAGGAGGTCTCGCCGACCCAGCGGCCCGGACGTTCCTCGTACGCGGTGGAGGGCGGCACGCTCTCCTGCATCCAGATGCGCAGTTTCGGCTCGTCCATCACGCCGTTGTCGGTGTCCTTGAGCCAGTGGTCCCACCACCGCACCAGCTCCTGCAGGAAACCGATCGCCGGGCCGGGCACGCCGAGATGGGGGTACTTGTGCGACCAGGGGCCGATGAGCCCCTGCGTGGGGACGTCCAGGTTGGCCAGGACGCGGAACACGGCGTTGGAGTATCCGTCGGCCCAGCCGCTCACCGCGAGGACCGGGCACCGGATGCCGGAGTAGTCCTCGCAGACCGAGCCGTGCCGCCAGTAGTCGTCGCGGTGCTGGTGGCGGAGCCACTCCTCCAGCCACAGCCCGCTGTGCTCCAGGCGTTCCCGCCACATGTCGCGCCATCGTTCGCCGACGACCGCCGGGTCGGGCGGGCACGAGGTGTAGGCGAACATCGTGGACGCCCAGGACAGGTTGTCGCTCAGCAGGCAGCCGCCCATGTAGTGGACGTCGTCGGCGTACCGGTCGTCGCTGAAGCACAGGGGCGCGATCGCGGCGAGGCTCGGCGGACGGCGCGCCGCGACCTGCAGCGCGTTGAACCCGCCCCAGGAGATGCCCATCATCCCCGCACGCCCGTTCGACCACGACTGGTCGGCGAGCCAGGCGAGAATCTCTTCGGCGTCGAGCAGTTCGCGTTCCAGGTACTCGTCGGTGAGGACGCCCTCCGAGTCGCCCGTGCCGCGCAGGTCGACCCGCACGCCCGCATACCCGTGTCCGGCCATGTAGGGGTGATGGATCGAATCGCGCCGCGCCGTCAGGTCCCGTTTCCGGTAGGGGATGAACTCCAGGATGACCGGGACCGGTTCCTCGTCCGAGGCCACCGGCCGCCAGATGCGTGCGGAGAGGCGTACACCGTCCGACATGGGAATCCAGACGTGCTCGTCCTCCCGCACCGCGTAGGGAAGCGCGGTCACCGTACGCATTTCGTTCCTCCGTGAGGCTCGGCGACGCCGGATCGTCTACTCGTCGACCTCGAACTTCAGGGCTGCCAGACACTGCTCGTAACGGGCTTCCAGTTCGGCCTGGTTCGCGGCGCCCATGAAGACGCGGCCCAGCTCGTAGCTGTAGCTGTCCTGCAGGGGCAGTTCGGACAACCGGTCACCGGGCTCCGCGGCGATCTTCACGATCGTGCCCGGAAGGTCCCGCTCGACCGCCGCGATCTCGTCCGCGGAGGGGACGCGCCGGACGACGCCGTCGGTGAACCGCCGGATGAACCATTTGGCGGCCACGTTGTACTCGCCTCCGCCCGAGGGCCGGAGTTCGGGGTCGAGTCCCAGCGCGAGCCGCACCATGTACTGGTGGTTGGGGACGCCGTCCACGTACTCGAACAGCGGGGCGTGCGACTGGGAGTGCCGGGGGTTGATCTCCAGGAGGTTGATCGCGTCGTTCTCGCGATCCCAGAAGTACTCGATGTTGAACGTCGTGGAGTCGAGCCCGATGCGCCTGATCACGCGCTCGGTGATGCCGGTCATGCGTTCGAGGACCTCGCCGGGCAGCGAGGACGGGTACTGGTAGCGCAGGAAGCTCGGCTTGCCGGGGTAGTCGATGGAGTCGACGACGCCGTAGACGCGCACCTCGCCGCCGAAGCTGCAGCCCTCGACCGTCACTTGGGCGCCCGAGATCGCCTCTTCGGCCATGCAGGCCGTACCGCCGACCTCGCCGATCTCCGGCGTTAGGTCGAGCCGGGCCAGGACGGCCTCGAACGGCCTGCCGAGCTGGTCGATGCCCTCGCGGATCTCGGCGACGGCCCGGCCGAACTCGTCCGGGTCCCTGACCAGGAACGCCAGCGCCGCCGACGTCGACTTCACCGGTTTGAGCCACATCGGGTAGCGCAGCCCCGGCGGCGGCCGCGCCTCGTCGGCTTCCAGATCGACCAGCCCGAACGGGGGATGCTCGTCGATCACCGTGCGCTGCTCGATGCGGCTCCAGTACTTGTGCTCGCACTTCACGATGGATTCGAGGGTCGGGCTGCGCAGCCCGTACCGGGCGCACAGGACGGGGACCATCGTCGTGATCGGGAAGTCCCAGAACCCGATGATCGCGTCGATCCGCCCGTCGAAGGCGTCCAGCTCCGACTCCGCCTTCGCCAGCAGCCGGTCGAAGTCGATCTCGCCGTGCTGCATCTCCTCAAGCGACATCAGCGGGTGGAAACGGTATTGCGCGAGGTGAGGGAGTTCTCGGAGCATCCGGAGGTTCAGGTCGTCCAGGCCGAGCACGAACACGTTCTGCGGCATGCATCCTCCAGTCCTGCCGATTCAGGGCTGCGTACCCCATACGGCGTCCCTAAACGGGCCGCCTCCGCGGGGCTTGCCGGACGGCGCAGAGGCCGGTTAAGGTTCACCAATTAACAGGAAGGTTTCCTATCAAATAGAGGCGCACCACTCGGGGTTCGGGGGATTCCCGCCGTCCACATCTCCGTCCCGGGAGCGACATTGAGAAGACCACTCCCCGCCCTCCTGCTCACGGCCCTCTGCTCACTCGTCCTCGCCCTGCTCTCCCCGATCCCGGCGAACGCCGCGTCGGTGACGGCGACGTTCGCCAAGTCCGCCGACTGGGGGTCGGGCTACGAGGCCAAGTACACGATCAAGAACGACACCGGCTCCGCGATCTCCTCGTGGACCGTGGAGTTCGACCTCCCATCCGGTTCGTCCGTCGGAACCTACTGGGACGCCCTGCTCACCGAGTCAGGGCAGCACGCCGCATTCACCAACCGCTCCTACAACGGAACCGTCGCGGCAGGCGCGACGGTCTCGTTCGGGTTCATCGTCACCGGTTCCGGTTCACCCCAGAACTGCACCATCAACGGCACGTCCTGCACCGGCGGAGACGACGGCGAACCCGGTGCTCCCTCCACCCCCGGCGCCCCGACCGTGACCGCCCGGACGGACGACGCACTGACGCTCTCATGGTCCGCGTCGTCCGGCACGGTCGACGGTTACCGCGTCTACGAGGGCTCCGCCGTCCGCGCCACCGTGTCCGGTACGAGCGCCACCATCACCGGGCTGGCCGCCTGCTCCGACCACACCTACACGGTCAAGGCGTACAACTCCGCCGGCGAATCCGCCGCGAGCGGCCCGGCCACCGCCACCACGACAGGCTGCACCACACCGGACGTCACCAAGCACGCCGCGCCCTACCTCTACATGGGCTGGGGCAACCCGCCGAGCCCGTCCACGGTCATGAACGCGACGGGGATCAAGTGGTTCACGATGGCGTTCATCCTGTCCGGTGGCGGCTGCAGCCCGGCATGGGACGGCACCCGTCCCCTCCAGGGCGGTGTGGACGCGCAGAGCATCGCGCAGATCCGCGCGGCCGGCGGTGACGTCCTGCCGTCCATCGGCGGCTGGTCCGGCAACAAGCTGGGCCCGAACTGCGCCACACCCGAGGCTCTCGCCGGTGCGTACCAGCAGGTCATCGACGCCTACGACCTCAAGGCCATCGACATCGACATCGAGAACAGCGACGAGTTCGAGAACGCCACCGTCCAGGACCGCATCCTGAACGCCCTCAAGATCGTCAAGCGGAACAACCCAGGCATCCAGACGATCCTGACGTTCGGCACCGGAACCGCCGGGCCGAACTACTGGGGCACCCGCCTCATCGACCGCGCCGCCGAACTCCAGGCCGACGTGGACATATTCACCATCATGCCGTTCAACTTCGGCGGCGGCTCCGACATGTACGGCAGCACCGTCAGCGCGTCCGAGGGCCTGAGGAACGCACTGAAGTCGGCGTTCGGATGGTCGGACGCGACCGCCTACTCGCACATGGGGATCTCCGGCATGAACGGCCTGTCGGACCAGCAGGAGGTCACGTCCGCGGCCGCCTGGACCCAGATCCGCGACTGGGCCGCCTCGCACGGCCTGTCCCGCCTGGCGTACTGGTCGGTCAACCGTGACCGTCCCTGCCCCGGCGGCGGCGTCACGTCCAACTGCAGTGGCATCGACCAGCAGGAATGGGAGTTCACCAGAATCACCGCAGGCTTCTGACCCTCCGCCCCAGCGGCCCGCGTCCCCCCTCCGCCGGGACGCGGGCCGCACCACGGCCGAGATGCGGGTTGACCTCAAGTTAAGTTGAGAACCTACCGTCGCATTCGTTCGACGAAGAACCCGACCTTGGGGGCGACGACAGATGACACGACTCGACCTTGGACCCATCGGTGTGACCCTGGACGTGCGCGCCGACGGCGGCCACCTCAAGGACGCCGCCATGCTGGAGAGCCTCGGCTACTCGACGCTCTGGATCGCCGGCGGACAGCTGGCGACCCTGGACCCGCTGCGGGACGTCATCCGGGCGACCGAGAAGATTCCCGTCGGCAGCGCGATCATCCCCGCCTGGGGGTACACGCCCGAAGACGTGGCGGCATTGCACCGCGACCTCGACGCCACCGATCCGGGACGCCTGATCACCGGGCTGGGCGGGGCGCACGGCGACCGCCCGCTGCACACCATGAACGCCTACCTCGACAGCCTGGACGCCGCCGACCCGCCCGTCCCCGCCGGCGCCCGGATGCTGTCGGCGCTGGGCCCGCGCATGCTGGAGCTGTCCCGCGACCGCGCGTCCGGCGCGATACCGCTCCTGGTCACCCCGGAGTACACCGCACAAGCCCGGCACATCCTCGGCGCCGAGGCGACCCTGGCCGTCATGGAGTACGTCGTCCTGGAAAGCGACCCGCAGCTGGCCAGGGACACGGTCCGGGAGCCCGTCGGTTTCCTGACCCGGGTCGGCGGCTACCCGCAGAACCTGCGGCGGATGGGCTTCGCCGACGAGGACATCACCGGGACGAGCGACCGCCTGCTCGACGGCCTGGTCGCCTGGGGCGACATCGACACCGTCGCCGCCCGCGTGACCCGCCACCTCGACGCGGGCGCCGACCAGGTCGTGCTCGCGGTATCTCCAACGGACCCGAACGCCGTCCCCCACGCAGAGTGGCGCACCCTGGCGAACGCCCTCATCGACTGACCCGCGCCTACTGCCGGTCGGGGCGGATGATGTACCAGGCGCCGGACGGGGTGGTCCAGATCAGCAAGCCGGGCCAGATGTGGTGGAGTGTCCAGCCCGGGGTTTGTTTGAGCCGGTGATGTCGTCGGCAGAATGGCGCCAGGTTGCAGCGGCAGGTGATTCCGGGTCGCCAGGGCACCGTGTGGTCGAGGTCGCAGCGGTGTGATGGCTGGTTGCAGGTGGGGTAGACGCAGGTGGCGTGGCGCTCTTGGATTTCTCGCCTGAGGTTGTCGGGTGGCCGGTGGCCGGGTCTTCCGTGTCGTGCGGCGTCTGCTTGGCAGAGGGTGTCGCGTTGTGGGGCGAGCCGGTCGTTGAGCTGGTGTACCGCCCGGTTGACGGCGGCGGGCATGTCCGCCGGGCGGGTGCGGTCGCGTAGGTGGGTGAGGCGCCGGTGAACCATCGCCAGTACTTCCGGCAGGCCCGGGTCGTGGTCGGGGGTGGTGGTCGGGGTGGCGTCACCGGCTGCCGTGCCCGTCCGGAGACCGGTGTCCGCCGTTGCAGGCTCGTTCGCCGTCCTGTGTTGGGGTGCTCGGCTGGTCTTGGGTCCTTGGTGGTTGCCCGCTGCGCGGTGCCTGGTTTGGCGGTGGGTGGTTTGGGTGAGGAGGGTGCGGGTGGCGGCGGGGAGGTCGGTGCCGTGCAGGAGTTGGGTGGCCAGGTCGGCGCGGATGAGGTGCAGGGGTCGGGTGTCGCCGTCTTTTTTGAGGCCGTGTGCGGCGGCGGTGATTTTGTTGAAGATGCCGTGGGCGTCTTCGGGTGCCAGGTCGCAGAGTGCCAGGTCGGTGGTGCCGGTTGCGGTGTCCCACAACTCCAGGCGGCGTTGCCGGACGGCTTGTTGTTTGCGTTCCTCGGCCGCCTCGGGGGCCAGGCGGTGCACGATCCGCTTGATGCGGCGGCGGAGTTGCCCGGTGGTCTGGGTGGGCGCCTTGTCCAGCGCGGCGGTTTGGACGTGTTGGGTGATCTGGTCGGGTAGGGAGTCGGTGGTGTCGCAGATGACGCGGGCTTTGGCCATGTCGATCCGGCCGGTTTCCAGGGCCGCGCCGGTGTCGGCGAGTGGGCCGGTCAGTTGTTGGGCGAGGTGGACCAGGGTCGCGGCGGTGTTGCCGGTGACGGTCAGCGCGGCGGCGATTTCTTCGGTGACCGCTTCACGCGCGGGCAGGGTCCGGTAGTCGCCGCCGCCGTCGGGTCCGGTGGTGGTGGTTTCGGTGGTGGTGCGGCGTTGGGTGAGTTCGGCGATGGCGGCGAGTTCGCGGGCTTGGGCCCAGGAGGTTTGGCGGCGGGCGGCGGCTGCGACCTGTAGTAGTTCGTCATCGGTCAGGTCGGCCAGGTGTTGTTTCCCGCCGGATAGGCAGATGGCCAGTTGCGGGCCGGGCGGGAACCATTCCCGGTCTTCCCATTCACGGGCGCCGGCGACAATGTTGGGGCCTTCGATGATTTCGAGGGGCATGGACACGGGGGTTCACCTCCCAACACCAAAATCCGTTACCCGTCATTCTATGGGAAGATCGCGGCAATGCCGGTGGGCAATCCGGACACGCCACATTACTGTCACCGCATTTCTTCCGCCCCCGGCCAGGCCAACCCGGGAAAGGGAGGACGTTTTTTGTGGGCGGTGGTCGTCCAACGGCCGGTGGTGGCTGAGCGCGGTTTTATCGGGGCAGGGTGGTTGCTGCGGGTGGGTGGTTGAGGTGGCCCCGGCGGCTCGGCCGCCCCGGTCGCCCGCTCGGCGTCGCCGATCGCTTGTGCCGCGCGGAGCGCGGCGTCCTGGCAGCCCTGCGCCAACCCGCAGAAGAACACCCTTCCCCGACCGCTACCGCAACCAACGTGACAGCAACCGGCGACAAAGACAAACGAGCGCACCCACCTTCGGAAGGCCACCCCAGCCCCCACCCACCGCAACCACACTGAAACCGGGAAAAGAAGAACCCCAGGCACGCGCACATCAGAGGGAAAGCCCGGATCCCATCAAGGGCCGGGGTTCCGGTAGTTAGTTTTTCGGCCATCGGCACCGTGAAGCCGATCATCGTCTACGTCCGTCCGGGGTGCCATCTCCGGTGAGAGCGACGGCTTAAGCAGGTCGACCGCACTGAGGCGGGGAATCTTGAGCGCCGGCGGCGGGCGTCAGCGGCTCCGGCGCGCGAGGCGGGACCTCAACCGTGGCCGCCGACCACCCGCTGAGGTGAGAGCACCCTCTCCATCGCGATTTCTCCCGCAAAGGGTGACCCGGTGAACGGTGACCGGTGGGCGGTGACCAGTGGAGGGTGGACGGTGAACGTCCCCGCCGCGATCAAGACCAGTCTTCGACGAGTCGCCGAGGCAACCCTCCTATGACGCCTCGACAACCCTGCATACGACGTCCGTCCGGATTAAGGTTTGGCCGTGGACTGGGTTGAGCGGGCATGAGCTGGGTTGAGCGGGCATGAGCTGGGTTGAGCGGGTAACACGCGTCCGCCGATACTCGCGCAATGGGGAGCGTGCCCCGCACAAGCCTCTATTGCTGCTGTACGCCCTCGGCCGGTTCCGGAGTGAGGGGCCGCGAGCGATCGAGTTCTCTGCGGCGGAGCAGGATCTGGGTCGGCTGCTTCAGGAGTTCGGGCCGCCCCGGGCGACCAGTCCGGGCTACCCGTTTCACCATCTGACCAATGACGACCGCCTTTGGGAGGTCACGACCGCTGGTGGCGCGGGCAGCCCGGGTCCCAATGTGGGCACGTTGAGGAATCTGCGTGCCAGCGGACGGCTGCATCCCGCCCTCACTGCCGCGCTCGCCGAGGATTCGGCGCTGCTGCCCCAATTGGTGCGGGCTCTGCTCGATGCCAACTTCGCGCCGTCGCTGCATGCCGACATCTGCCACATGGTCGGTTTGGATCTGGAGGACGCCGAACTTCCGTCCGGGGTGCGCGACGAGTTCGTCCATCGTGACCCGGCTTTTCGGCCTGAGGTGCTGGAGGCTTACGAGTACTGCTGTGCCTTCTGCGGTTACGACGGCTGGCTGAGTGGTGTCGCGGTCGGCCTGGATGCCGCGCATGTGCGGTGGCGGACGTATGGCGGTCCCGACGATCTGAGCAACGGGATCTGCCTCTGCGCGCTCCATCATCGGCTTTTCGATCGGGGTGTCGTCGGCCTGGCCGATGACCGCACCATCAACGTGTCGCGCAAGTACATTGGACGCGCCACGGCGTCCCGGAGTCTGGTCCTTGACCTGGTGGGACGGGCTGCACGGGAACCACAGGCGGGGTTGGCCCCGGTGGAGCACCAGCACATCGAATGGCATACCAGGCAGGTCTTCCGCAGCCCCGCCCGCGCAGCATAATTGGCGAGTATTGCCATTCGAGGACCGTTTATTCGGCCATAGGTGCCGATTTTCAAGACCGTTCCCGCTGGTTCGGCGTTCAACCTGGAGTGGTTGCCCGGCGCCGCCATCCCCTCACGGGACGAAGGGTTGCCCAGGTCACAGCCACTGGTTACGGTGCATTCAAACTGACAGGAAACCTTCCTAACTATTACTCCTTCGCACCTCGACGGCTTCGCCGAGACCGTCCGCCCGCACCTGGACAACCTTCCGTTGGAGGAACCCGTCATGAAGAGACTCTGGGGCCTGGCGGACGCCCACACCCGGACACACCGCCGCAGACGAGACGACACGAAGAGGCTCTCGATCTTGGCGGTCGTCGTCGCCGGGCTTCTGGTTGCGATCACGAGCCCGGCGCACGCGGAGAACGTACTGGTCAACGCCGGTTTCGAGAGCGGGTCGCTCTCAGGCTGGTCCTGCTCGGGCGGCGGGTCAGCGGTGACCAGCCCGGTGCGGACGGGTTCGTACGCGCTCGCGGGCGATGTGACCGCGGGTGACCCGGGGCAGTGCACACAAACGGTGAACGTCCAGCCCGGCACCGCCTATGACCTGTCCGCCTGGGTGCGCGGTAGTTACGTTTACCTGGGAGTGATCGGCGGGACGTCCACCTGGACGCCGTCCGCCTCGGACTTCACCGAGTTGTCGGTCTCGTTCACGACCGGCGCGGACCAGACGTCCGCGCAGATCTACCTGCACGGCTGGTACGGAACCGGAAAGTACTACGCGGACGACGTCGTCCTGGACGGTCCCGGCGGCGGACCCCGGCCGGGAGTGCCGGGAACGCCCGGAACACCCGGGGCAGGGACCGTCACCGACAGCTCCGTCACCCTGTCGTGGACCCCCGCCACCGGAACCGTCACCGGTTACCGCGTCTACGAAGGCTCCGCCGTACGAGCCACCGTGACCGGGACGAGCACCACCATCTCGAACCTGACCGAATGCAGTTCACACAGTTACACCGTCGCCGCCTACAACGACGTCGGCGAGTCGCCCAAGTCCGAGCCGGTCAACGCCCGGACGACCGGCTGCACCGACGCCGGGCTTCCCAAGCACGCCCTCATCGGCTATCTGCACGCGAGCTTCGCCAACGGCTCCGGGTACGTGCGGATGGCCGACGTCCCGGATGCGTGGGACATCATCGACCTCGCCTTCGGTGAGCCGACGTCACCCACGTCCGGCGACATCCGCTTCACCCGCTGCCCGGTGAGCGAATGCCCGAACGCGGAGAGCGAAGCCGAGTTCACCGCGGCCATCCGCGCCAAGCAGGCACAGGGCAAGAAGGTGCTGATCTCGATCGGCGGCGCGAACGGGCAGGTGCAGCTCACCACCACCGCCGCACGGGACGCGTTCGTCCGGTCCGTGTCGGAGATCATCGACCGCTACGGCCTCGACGGCCTCGACATCGACTTCGAAGGCCACTCCCTTTACCTCAGCGCGGGTGACACCGACTTCCGCAACCCCACCACGCCGGTGATCGTGAACCTGATCTCCGCGCTGAAGACGCTCAAAGCCAGGTACGGGGACGACTTCGTCCTGACGATGGCGCCCGAGACGTTCTTCGTGCAGGTCGGCCACCAGTTCTACGGCGGTTCCAGCGCCGGCGACAACCGGACGGGCGCCTACCTGCCCGTGATCCACGCGATGCGCGACGACCTGACCGTCCTGCACGTCCAGGACTACAACTCCGGACCCGTGATGGGACTGGACGGCCAGTACCACACCATGGGCGGCGCCGATTTCCACATCGCGATGACCGACATGGTGAAGGCCGGGTTCCCGGTCGCGAACACCGGTCATGCGTTCCCCGGCCTGCGTCCCGACCAGATCGGCGTCGGCCTGCCCGCCGCCGTCAGCGCGGGTAACGGGCACACCCCGCCGGCCCAGGTGCATCAGGCGCTGACCTGCCTGGTCAAAGGCCAGGAATGCGGTTCGTACACGCTCCGCGGCGGCGCCTCCCCGGGGCTGCGCGGGCTGATGACCTGGTCGATCAACTGGGACCGCTACTACGGCTGGGAGTTCATGAACAGCCACGACCCCTTCCTCAACGCCCTCCCCTGAGAACTCCCCGAGGCGACCCCGGCAACCCGACCCGGGGCCCGGTGAACCTGGCGAACTCAGCGATTTCGGCGAACCCACCCCCACCGGAAGGAAGTCAATGAGATCCGCCCGCTCGAAGGCCGCCGCCGTGGCGGTCACCGTGCCGGCCGCGTCGGTGCTGGTCGTGCTCGGCACCGCGACCGCCGCCAGCGCGCACGGCACCATGTCCGACCCGCCGAGCCGCGTCTACGTCTGCAAGGACGAGGGCCCGGAGAGCCCCGACTCCGACGCGTGCAAGGCCGCCGTCGCCGCCGGCGGCACCCAGGCGTTCTACGACTGGAACGAGGTGTCGCTGCTGAACGCCGGCGGCCGCCACCAGGAGATCATCCCGGACGGCCAGTTGTGCAGCGCCGGACGGGCGAAGTACCGCGGCCTGGACCTGCGGCGCACCGACTGGCCCGCGACCCCGATGTCGTCCGGCCCGCAGACGATCACGTACCACGCGACCGCCCCGCACGGGAACAGCAACTTCGAGTTCTACATCACCCGCGAGGGTTGGGACCCGTCGCAGCCACTGCGCTGGTCGGACCTGGTCCACGTCCGGACGTTCACCCATCAGAACCCCACCACGTTCACCAACTGGACGATCAACATCCCGCCGCGGACGGGCAGGCACGTCCTGTACTCGATCTGGCAGCGGGTCGTGGGCAGCGAGGAGGCGTTCTACACCTGCTCGGACGTCGACTTCGGAGGATCGACTCCCCCCACCGACCCACCAACGGACCCGCCTACGGACCCGCCGACCGACCCACCAACAGACCCGCCGACCGATCCGCCGAGCGGTACCTGGGCCGCAGGGACGGCCTACACCGCGGGCGACCAGGTGACCTACAACGGCGAGACCTACGAGTGCCTGCAGTCGCACACCGCACTCGCCGGCTGGGACCCCTCCGCCACCCCCGCCCTCTGGCGACAGCTGTGACCCGTCCGCGATGACGTCCACGCCATGAAGCGGCGGGTCGTGAAGGGCGCGGCACTGGCCATTCTCGCCGTGTGCGTCCTGCTCGTGTCCGTGCAGTGCGGAGCCGCCGGCGGTTCACCGGGCGGCGGCTCCGCGGCGCGGGGTGGACGCGGGTTCAACGCCACCGACGTGATGTTCCTGCAGATGATGCTCCCCACCAGGAGCAGGGCGTGAAGCTGGCCCGGCTGGCGCGGCGGCATCCCGTCCGTCCCGAGGTCAGGACGCTGGCCTCGGCGATCGAGGCCACCCAGGTCGCCGAGGCGAAGCGGATGCAGGAGCGGCTGCGTGCATGGCGCCGGCCGCCGCGGGGGCGGGCGCACGAGCACGCGGCGCACGGCGGCATGCCGGAGACCACCGATGCCGAACTGGCGGCGCTGAAGCGGCCGCCGTCGCCGCACGTGCTGCCGGTCACCAGCGGTCGAGGTGCAGGACCTCGTCGAGTGGAACGCGCGGGGCGGGACGGAAGGTGTCGCCCGTGTAGTAGGCGGTCGGGATGAGCGCGCCCTGCCTCACGTTCCCGGGCAGGCCGAGCAGTTCCGCCACTTCGTTCTCGTACGTGAGATGCAGCGAGGTCCATGCGGTGCCGAGCCCGCGTGCCCGCGCGGCGAGAGCGTAGTTCCACGCGGCGGGCAGCAGCGAGCCCCACAGGCCGGCCTGGTTGCCGGCGGGGAGGTGCCCGCCGTGCAGCCGCAGGCACGGGATCACCAGGACGGGCACGTCCCCCATGTGTTCGGCCAGGTAGGCGGCGCTGTCGCCGACGCGGCGCTGCACCTCGGCGCGTTCGGGGTCGTTCTGGTAGAGCGAGACGGCCGTGCCGCCGGACTGGGCGTAGGAGGCGAACGCCCGCCGGTAGTACTCGCCGATCGCCGCGCGGACCTCCGGGTCGGTGACGACGATCCACTGCCAGCCCTGCCGGTTGCTCCCGCTCGGGGCCTGCAGCGCGATCTCCAGGCATTCGCGGACGAGTTCCAGAGGCACGGGCCGCTCCAGGTCGAGGCGTTTGCGCACCGTGCGGGTCGTGGTCAGCAGTTCGTCCGGGCCGAGCGGCAGTGTCGTCATGATCCCCATGGTGCCGCAGCCGCCGTCCCGCCCGCCCGACCACCCCCCGCCGTACCGCCGGCGCCGTTTGGACCATGTGGTCCATTTCACACACATAGACCTTTGGACCAGATGGTCCATTCTTCGGTATCGTCACCGCCATGGGACTTGAGGAACAGCTTCCCAGCGGATTCCTGCTGACCACCGTGGAGAAGTTCGCGGGCTGGGCGCGGTCCAGTTCGATGTGGCCCATGACCTTCGGGCTGGCCTGCTGCTCGATGGAGCTGATGGACGTCGGCATGCCGCGCCACGATTTCGCCCGCTGGGGAATGGAACGCGCGTCGGCCACGCCCCGGCAGGCCGACCTGATGATCGTCGCGGGCCGGGTGAGCCAGAAGATGGCGCCCGTGCTGCGGCGTCTCTATGACCAGATGACCGAGCCGAAATGGGTCATCGCGATGGGCGTGTGCGCCTCGTCCGGCGGCATGTTCAACAACTACGCGATCGTGCAGGGCGTCGACCACATCGTGCCGGTGGACTTCTATGTTCCCGGCTGCCCGCCCCGGCCCGAAATGCTGCTGGACGCGGTCCTCAAGCTGCACGACCGGATTCAGAACGACACTCTCGGCGCCCACCGGAAGGCCGAGATCACCGAACTGGAGAACCGGGCCGCCTCGCACCGGCGCCCGTCGAGGATCGTCCCGTAGCCGAGGATCGACCTGTAGCCAAGGATCGTCCCGTAGCCAAGGATCGTCCCGTAGCCAAGGATCGTCCCGTAGCCAAGGATCGTCCCGTAGCCAAGGATCGTCCCGTAGCCAAGGATCGTCCCGTAGCC
>NZ_JBICUT010000007.1:352470-403064 GCF_043198445.1 Spirillospora sp. NPDC048823
GCCAAGGATCGGCCGGAACCGGGATCGTCCCGTAGCCGGGATCGTCCAGCGGCCGCCCATCGCGGGGGCCGTCCTGCGCCCGGCCCGTAGTGCGGCTCAGCGAGAGGCGAGGAGTCCGCGGAGCAGGTCGATCTGCAGGTGCGCGAGCCGCTGCCCCTCCGCGATATCGGTCTCCTCGAGATGCCGGAGCGCCCACGCGTTGATCGTCCACAGCGTCGCGAGGGTCAGTTCGCCCTGCAGGGACGGGGGCAGGTCGTCGCGGACGGCGCCGGCCGCGCGCCCGGCGGCGAGCGCCCGGCCTAGCCAGTCGTCGATCCCGCGCTTGACCCGGGCGAGGGAGCCGTCGTCGCCGGCCGGCGCGTCCGGGACGTAGAACAGCCGCCAGAAGTCGATGAGCCGGCAGTCCACCGCGGCGGCGCCCATCAGGTCGTCCGACATCCGCGTGACCTCGGCCCAGAAGCCGGGGACGGCGAGCGAGTCCGGATCGGGCACCTTCACGGCGTCGCGCAGTTCGCCCGTGAGGCCGTTCACGACCGCGTCGAACAGCGCTTCTTTCGACTCGTAGTAGTGGTAGAAGGAGCTTTTGCTCATTCCGCAGGATCGAATGATGCGGTTCAGCGACGCGTGGCCGAACCCGTGGCGCACGAACTCCTCCATTGCGAAACCGAGCAGTTCACGGCGCCGTTCGGGCGGCAGCACGGCTTTGGATTTCACGCAGAGGAGCATAGCCCGGGTGACGGAACATCACGCGGCGACGGGTGTGGGTGATCTTGCTAGTTCCGCCGCACCATCGTGCCGACCCACCTAGTCTGTCGGGATGGGTGCTGCTTCGGGTGTTTCCACCTCTGTGTCCCGACTTGGGTGGCTTGATGCACTTCGCGGAGGGGCGGCCCTGGCGGTGGCGCTGCACCACGCGAGCTATGTGTACCTGCCCTCACTGCGGACCCGACTCGCCGACTGGTTCGACCCCGGCACGTACGGGGTACTCGTGTTCTTCCTGGTCAGCGGGTATATCGTGCCGGCGTCGCTGGAGCGTCGGGGAAGCGTGCGAGGTTTCTGGATCGGGCGGTTCTTCCGCATCTACCCGCTGCTGGCCGTCGCCTGCTTCCTGGCGGTGCTCCCGTTCCTGCTGGGCGTGCTCGGGCTGCGGGCCGGCCTGGAGCGCTACTCCCCCGCGACCGCCGTCCTGGCGCACATGACGATGCTGCAGGACCTCCTGAACGTCCCCAACGCGATGAACGTGCTGTGGACGCTGTCGTACGAGATGGCGTTCTACCTGCTGATCGTCGCGCTGTTCGTGGTGGGCGGGCACCGCCGGTCGGCACCGGTCGCCACCGTCCTCACGGTGGTCGCGCTGGTCGCGGTCGCACTGACGGCGAGCGGGCTGCTGACGGGCGTGTACGCGCCGTCCGCCCTGCTGTCGCGGACGGCGGGGACCGGCGCCGTGGTCGCGGTGACCGCGGCGGCCCTGATCGTCGCGATCGCTGCGGCCATGTCGAAGCGTCAAGCGCCGCGCCTGGCCGGCGGGCTCCTCGGCGGGCTGCTCGCCCTCGTGCTGGTGACGGTGAACGGCCGCGTCGGCGCGTGGGAGGGCGCGATCATGCTGGCGATCATGTTCATGGGCACGGCCGTCCACCGCGCCGAGCACGGCCAGATCACCCGGCGCGCGTGCGCCGTGACCGCGGTCGTCGTCCTGGTGGGGGCGGTCGCCGCCGGGACCTGGCATGCCGCGCCCCACGGACGGCCCGCGCAGCTCGTCTGGTGCGGGGCGGTGGTGCTGGCGGCGGCCACGTTCGCGGCGGCGTGGCGGCTCCGGGACCGGCGGTTCCCCCGCTGGGCGACCGGCCTCGGGACGATCAGCTTCTCGGTGTACCTGCTGCATCCGCTGCTGCTGATGGTGGCGGCGCAGTTCCTCGACATCTCCGGGCGCGAGGACGTGGTGGGCCTGGCGTTCTTCCTCCTGGTGCTGCTGGCGGTGAGCTGGGCGTCGCACCGCTGGATCGAGGAGCCCGCGCAACGTCTGGGACGCCGATTCACGCGTCCCGCCCGGCCGGCCACGCGAGCGCAGCCACAAGTGCTCACCCCGTAACCATGCGGGTTTGCTCGATCTGCTCGTGATCATGCCGAATTAACCGTGTGCGTGGGTTCGGGGTGCGCTGCCACCATGGCGCAGTGAACATCTGGCTTGCGGAACTGATCGTCCGGCACACGCACCGCATCCCCGCGCCCGAGGGACCCCTCGGGGACGGGGCGGCGGCGGCGCGGCGTTTCGACGCGGCGCTGATGTCGGCCGGGTTCAAGCTGTCGCGGGACGTCATGGCGGCGCTGTCGGGCCTGTCGGAGGAGACCGTTCTCAAGGTCGCGGGACGGACGCTGCCGGTCGTCCGGGAGATGGCGGGCGACCATGTCCGGCACAACGTGTACTTCCGGGACTTCCCGCGCAACGTGCCCGACACCATGGACTTCTGGGTGGGCCTCCTGCGTGAGACGCTCCTCGACCCGGCGGCCGCGCCCGCGGCGATGGCGTCGCTGCAGGGCGGCACCCTGAACCTGCTCACGCTCGTCGGCTACGGCACCTACCGGCACGACTACGAGGAGATGCTCGAAGCGCACGACGAGCTGATCGCCGGCGCCGGCGACCGGGTGACGGTGCTGCACCTGGGACGCGGCCTCGCCGAGGAGGGCGAGCGGCTGTATCTGCGGCTCGCCGGCAGCGTCACGCCGCTCGACGAGGACGACCTCGGTGCACTGGGCAGGCTGGCCGAGCACTACGCGGACGGCCCGCCCCCGGAGCGGATCCCGGTCCGGGAGAACCGGGCGGTCATCAACCAGGTGCGCCTGGCGGTCGGCGCGGATCTCCTCGTCGACACGATCACCGACGTCCTGCGCCTGGCGTGCGCGCTGTCGGACGGCGACGTGACCCTTCAGGAGCCGACGCGGTTCGTGTCGATGCCGCGTCCGATGCGGCGGTCGCTGCTCGCCGCCCTCGACGCCGTGGTGGGCGCCGACCCCGGCAAGCTCGGGGACGTCGCCGCCCGGCGCGAGGCGTGGAAGCGGCTCGGTGAGCGGCTCCACCCGCACGAGTACCCGAGGTGGGCGCGGGCGGCGGACGTGTTCGCGGTCGCGCGCGGCGAGAAGAACGCGCCGTCGTTCGCGGCGCGGATCGAGGCGCGGCTCGCGTCCGGGGACGTGGCCGGCGCCGCGAACGTGGCGAAGGGCGCGCCCGGGATGCTGTTCCGGTCGCTGGACCGGCTGCTGCGCATGGCGCCGGACGCGCAGGACGCCGTCCTGGATGCGGCGGAATCGGTTGCGGGACGAGTGTCCGGCCGGGTTCTGCTGTCGGTGCGGGAGCATCTGCTCAACCGCGCCGCCACGACCGAGCGGACGCGGGTGCGCCTGTTCGCCAACCGTCTCGGCCGCGGCACGACGGCACCCGACACGCGGGCGCCCCTCGACCCGGAGACCGTGGCGCGGCTCTCGGCGTTCCTGGACGAGGAGATCCGCGGGCGACTCCCGTCCGCCGGGCATCTGGTCGTCGACCCCGACGCGCTCGACGTCGCGCTGCCGCTCAGCGGGAAGGGGGCCGGAAACGGCCTCGGTGTCCTTCCCCGCGGTTCGGTGTCGCCCATCAGCGGTGAGCTGCTGCGGTTCTTCGTGTATTGGCGGCAGCGTAAGCGCAGGACCGACTTCGACCTTTCGGTGCTCCTGCTCGACGAAGACTATGGCGACCCGGAATGGCTGGCGTTCACGAACCTCAAGACCGACGGCGGAGAGCATTCCGGCGACATCACCGATGCCCCGGAGGGCGCATCGGAATTCATCAACCTCTCCCTGGGGCGCATCACCTCGCGGTTCGTCGTTCCGCAGGTGGACATCTATTCCGGTGAGGGGTTCGACGAGGTCGAGGAGTCGTTCTTCGGGTTCATGCTGCGCGACGGCGAGCAGAAGGGCCGTCCGTTCGAGGCACGCACCGTCCGGATGAAGTCCGAGCTGCGCGGGCCCGGCCGGGTCGCGCTGCCGATGGTGTTCATGCGCGGGGACGACGGCCGGTGGCGCGCCAAGTGGCTGCACCTGCACCTCAAGGGCGTGCTGGAGTTCAACCAGGTGGAGGGCAACCATTTGACGACCTCGAACCTGGTGCGCGGCATCGTGGAGCGCCGGTTCATCACCATCGGTCATCTGAAGGACCTCATCGACGCCGAGAAGACGAGCCTCTGGGACGGGAACGCCCCGGACGGTCCCGTCACCTACATCGGCCTGGAGCGTCCCGAGGGCCTCCACGAGGACTCGCGGGTCTTCACTCTGGAAAATCTCGGTGACCTGATCCCGGCCTAGCTGCTACCGTTGTTCCCGCGAGGCCATGAGGGGGCTTCCTTCTCATCATTTTCAGATATCCAGCCCTTTCGCTCTCCTCGCACTTCGCATGACGGGCGCGCCCATCCGGGTGGCGCCCGTTCTGCTGTTGCTCCACTTATTCCTCGGACAGGACCCGGTATCCCGCGACCTCGTTCGGCAGCCGCGGTTCCCGGGCCTGAATCGAGGCGATCATGCCTCTCTGCATCCGTTCATCGCCTCGGGGAAGGCGCTCGCGTCGTCGCCGAGCGCCGGGTCCGCCATGGACGTCTGGACGTTCTCCGGACGCTCTCCGGCCGCTCTCCGGACGCTCTCCGGACGCTCTCCGGACGCTCTCCGGCCGGTCTCCGGACGGTCGCGGGTCGCCACGCCCGCCGCCCTAGCCCGCGGCGCCGCCGCACACCCACCCCAATGCGGGTCACGAGCGGATGTGAACGGGCGGGTTGAAAAACTGCCGTCCTTTCAGTGCGGGCGGGAGAGCGGTAGAAGGTTCGCAGGTGGCGCCCGCTCTCCGCATGGAAAGTCTTCTATTGCGGCGGCGCACCCGGTGTCCGGCAATGGCGATTTTGGCAGTTCTGGTCAATAGTCGGTGGAGCCTCGTGAAAGGACCCCCGCTCATGAAGAAACGCAGACTGCTGGTCGCGATACCGGCCGCCTTCGTGGCGCTGTCCGGTACGTCGATCGCCTACGCCGATCCCACCCCGCCGCCCACCCCGAAGATCGTGGGCGGCGTGCCCGCGTCGCAGGTCTACTCGTTCATGGCGTCGCTGCAGAGCTCGTCCGGACGGCACAGCTGCGGCGGTTCGCTCGTCGGCGCGAGCTGGGTCGTGACCGCCTCGCACTGCGGCACGCCCTACCAGGTCAGGATCGGCACCACCCGGTACAACTCCGGTGGTGAGGTCCGCCGGGTCACGAGCCGGCAGGTGATCGGCGGCGATGTCGCCCTGCTCCGGCTGGCCTCCCCCGCGTCGTCCGCGCCGGTGCCCATCGCCACCAGCGCGCCGGTCGGCTCGTCGACCCGGCTGCTCGGCTGGGGGCAGACCTGCCCGCAGCGGGGTTGCGGCCCCGCGCCCGTCGGCCTGCGCCAGCTCGACACCCGGATCCTCTCGGACTCGCAGTGCTGGGGCATCGAAAGCGCGGAGCTGTGCATCGAGGGCGGCGGCGGCCGTGGCGCCTGCTACGGCGACTCCGGCGGCCCCGCGATCGTCGGCTCTTCGGGCAGGTGGCAGCTGGTCGGCGCGACCAGCCGCGGCACCGCGTCGCAGTGCGCCGTCTCCCCCGCCATCTACGGCGACGTCACCGCCTACCGCTCCCGCATCCTGCAGATCATCGGCGGCGGCGTGCGCGCCTGACCGGCCTGTGGACCGGCCCCGTTGAACGTGCCCTCCGCCGGAGCGCGGTGCCCGGCGGAGGGTGCCCCCACCCCGCTCCCACCACCACGAGGAATCCCATGGTCATCAGAAACCTGCTGAGGGTCTGCGCCGCTCTGCTGCTCGGCCTGGCCTTCCTGGCCGGGACGGGCGCGCCCGCCTCGGCCACGCCCGCCTCCGACGCGTCCAGCGCCGTCCGCACCGTCCGGTACGACGCCAGCCGCGCCGCGGAGTTCCGGGCGGCGGTCGACGAAGGCGCGCGGATATGGAACGAGCGCGTCAGCAATGTCCAGCTCGTCCCCGGGTCCCCGGCCGACGTGATCGTCCTCGCCGACGACGGCTGGCCCCGCGCCCGGGTCACGGGCCTTGGCCGCGGCACCATCTGGATGGGCCGCCAGGCCGTCTGGGACGGCCACTACACGGTCCGGATCGCGTCCCACGAACTGGGCCACATCCTCGGCCTGCCCGACCGGCGCACCGGCCGCTGCACGGACCTGATGTCCGGGGCCAGCGCCGGGACGTCCTGCCGCAACCCCAACCCGAACGCGGCCGAGATCGCCGAGGTCGAGGACAACTTCCGGTACGGCCGCACGCGCGTCGCACCCGGAATCACCCTCACCGAGGCCCCCGCCCCCGCCGCTCGCTGACCCGCCACGCCCCGGGCGCCCGCTCTCTCCGGCGGGCGCCCGGTCGGCGTTTCGCCGGTGCCCGGCCGGGTGGGCACCCGGTTCCTCAGGCCCGGCGTCGCGGCAGGAACGGGACGAGCGCCGTCCCCGCGGCGGTGATGAGCGCGGCGACGAGGAAGGCCGTCGCGTAGCCGTCCACCGGTTCCGGCCCGGACGCGGCCGCCGCCGCGCCGAGGACGGTCAGCCCGATCGCGCCGCCGATCGTGCGGGACGTGTTGACAACGCCCGCCACCGCACCCGCCTCGTCTTTGGACGCACCCGCGGTGGACGCCTCCACCAGCGGCGTCATCAGCAGCCCGAAGCCGAGCGCCATGGTCACGCCCGGCCCGAGAACGGAGCCGAGGAACGTGCCGCCCGCGTCCAGCACGACGCTCTGCCACGCGAACCCGGCCGCCGCCAGCAGCCCGCCGGCGCCCGCCAGGAGCCGCGCGTCCATGCGCTCCATGAGCGTCGGGGCGAGCCTCGACCCGAGGATGATGCCCAGCGTGTGCGGCAGGAACGACAACCCGGTGCGCACCGCGCTGTACTGCAGGACGTTCTGCATGTAAAGCGACAGGAAGTACCAGAGCGCGAACCCGCCCATCATGATGACCAGGGTGGTGAGGTTGCCGACCGCGACGCTGCGCAGCTGGAACAGCCGCAGCCGGACGAGCGGATGCGGCGCCCGCGCCTCGACGGCGACGAACGCCGCCAGCAGCACGAGCCCGCCGGCCAGCGGAACCAGCGACGTCCACCCGTCGGCCTCGATCCGCCCGATGCCGAACGCCAGCAGCCCCACCCCGCCGGTGACGAGCACGGCCCCCGGCAGGTCGAGGCGGGCACGCCGGTCGCCGTCGCGCTCGTCTCGCAGCCACCGCGCCGCGATCACCGCCACGACCGCGCCGACCGGCACGTTGATCAGGAAGACCCAGCGCCAGCTCAGATAATCGGTCAGCAGCCCGCCGACCAGCCCGCCCGTGGCGCCCCCGGCGGTACCGACGGCCGTCCACATGGCGATCGCCTTCGTCCGCGCCGGCCCGGCGGGGAAGGTGGCGGTGACCAGCGAAAGCGTGACGGGCGCGAGGATCGCCGCCCCCAAGCCCTGCACGGCCCGCGCACCGATCAGCATGCTCCCGCCCTGCGCGAACCCACCGGCGAGGCTGGCCACGGTGAACAGGCCGAGCCCTACAAGGAAGACGCGCTTGCGTCCGAACAGATCGGCGGCTCGTCCGCCCAGCAGCAGAAAGCCGGCGAACGTCAGCGAATAGGCGTTGACGACCCATTGCAGGCCGGTGGCGCCGAACCCGAGACCGGTCCGCAGTTCGGGCAATGCGACGTTGACAACCGAAATGTCCAGGACGACAAGGAACTGCCCCACGGACGCCGCCAGCAGCGCGGCCCAGCCGGGGGTGGACGAACGCGCCGGCGCCTTCCCGGCGGCTTTGGGCTCATAGGTCGCTGTCATGATCTCCATACTGGCCCGCACACCCGCTCCCCCACGTCGGCCCCCGGTCCCGATGCCCCAGGTCCGATCGACCTAGGACCATCGGTCATTCGGGCACCCGGTCCTGAACCGTGTGGTGATGGTTTACCGTGAGCACCTGGCTTCGGGTGGTCACCAGCCTCGCCCGAGCATGCGGACCGCAGGAGGAAGGGCCATGAAGCACACCCTGCTGTGGGCTGTCCCCCTGGGCATTCTGCTGGTCGTGCTCGCAGAGTGGGCTTTGCTGGCGAACCCTGGAGGACGGCTCGTCGGGCTGGTCCTGCTTTCTGTACTGCTGGGATTCATCGGCGTGTTCGCGCTGGCGCCGGTCACCCTCGCGGCCGGCGCTACGAGCCGTGCCGCGATCTCTTGCCGTCGGGGCACGGAGGAGGACGACGCCGACCGGCGACGCAGAATCGCCGCGACGATGCGCGCCTACGAAGCCGCCCTGGAGAAGCACGCGAGCACCTGATCCGCCCTCCGGGCTCGACCACGGCGACCTCATAGACACCGCCGACCCGGCGCACCGGCGAAAACCGCCCGCATCCGCCGCCCGCAGACGGAGAGCCCCGCCAAATCACATGGATGACCGGCGACCGAACCTCTGCGCCGCGTTGCTCTGCGGTGGCGGGTCTTCGGAGAAGGGCTCGACCGACAAGAACCACTCATGGTCCTTCTCGGACGCCTCAAGGATCAGGTATCCCGGCCGTGGCAGCCGCATCGCGCGCCGTCCGTCATGTGTGCCCCAACCATCCCCGGATCCCTCCGGCATGCCGGCAGGCCAGCGAGGCGTGCGGCAGCGGCAGTCCCCGCCCCGAAGGCACCCGCACTCGAACTCCACGCTCCAGGCCCCTTCCGATCTGGCCTGCACGGTCAACAACGCCGGGCCGCCGTCGTAGAACAGCACCTCGTCACCGCCCCCGCCGCGCCACTCCGAGCCGAGAAGCGGCGCAGCGGACATCGGCCTGATGCGCACCGACCAGCGCTGCGCCTCTTCGACGCATTCGATCCGCAAATGGGTCGGTTTGGGCCCCAGAATGACACGGCCGTGGTAGGCGCCCTCATAGTTGATCACCAGTTCGGACCCGGTGTCGGTCTCGTCCTCGGTACGGACGACGGGACTGACACACAGGTCACCCCCGCAGGTCACCTCGACGATGGCCGGGCGGCCGGGTTCCGGGCGGTCGATGAGTACTTCGACGGTGCCCCCGCCGGCGCCGAGAGTCAGGAACCGCTCTCCGGTCGCGTTCTCCGGCACACCGGGAGGCTCCGAGCGACTACGGTCGGCCTCCAGCGGCGGGAGCGCATCGATCGGCACCGGACGTTCGGCCCGCCGGGCGGCCAACCTGATCAGTGCCGCGCGACCGTCGCGCAGCGCCACCAGCGCGACCTGCTCGTGCTCCGCGGCCGCAGCGCGGTCATAGGCGAGCAAGGCGGTGCTGTAGTCCTCCGTTGCCCCAGGATCAGCCTCAATCTCCTCCGGGGTGACGGTCAGGGTCTGCAGCTCTTCCCCGAACGCCGTGACCGATTCCTGCAGCGGAGCGGGGAGCACCGCGCGAGCGGTGGCAGCCGGGGGCCTTCGACGCCTGACGAGCCCGAACGCGGCGACACCGCAGCCCGCGACGAAGGCGACCACGGCCACCAGCACATTATTCAACATGATCGACATCGTCACAGATGAACCGGTCCACACCAACACGAGCCTTCTGTGGCTGCACCATCGCGGATGCCGTTATCCAGGTTGCCGTGTCCTGGCCCTGGCCCACCGCTATCTGGCACGACCAACGCACCGGCCGACCGCTCCGCAGTGATGCGGCAGGACGCCGGACCGAGGGTGAGGGTGAGGCCGGACGGGACGGTCAGCGGGTCGAGTGCCGCCTGACCTGCTCGATCAAACCCGCGAACTGCGCAACGGACAAGGTGAGGTGCCCCCCGTCCGGGTCCTTGCTGTCCCGCACCCCAATCCCGGCCCCTGGCGCAAGTCGTCCCAGCTCAACGCAGTGCTCGTCGTCCGCTCCGCCGCTGTGCGTGCTCTTGCGCCATTGCACGATCATTCGTAGCTCTCCAAGTACCGCTTGATGATCTCGCGAGAAGCCTCCAAGGAGGCCGCCTTCGCGCCGATACGATCGAACTTAACCGACAATTCGCGTACCTCGCCAGGCGTTTCGATCAAGCGGCCACCGTTCTGGGCACCCGAATAGGCGATGTCGCGGCTCTCCAGGCTGAGGATCTGGAGCGACCCGTCAACGCCCAAGTGAGCGCCCGATTTGAACGGGACGATACGTAGGCTGACCTGCGGGAGGTCAGCCATGGCGAGCAGGTGCTCCAACTGCTCCTTGTGCACCTCCGGGCGGCCGACCTCACGCGCCAGCACGCTCTCATCGAGCGTTGCCCACATCTCGACCTCAGTTCCCCGCTCGAAGAAGGACTTCTTCCGAGCAACACGCCTCTCCATCGCAGCCTCGAAATCCTTTGGGGTACCGGACTGGACGTAGGACCAGGTGTATTCGTCGGTCTGGAGGGCGAGCGGGATGACCTGACCGTGGTAGGTCTTGATCAGGGTTGCCTCCCGCTCGTACTTGACGAGCTGCTTTCCCCAGTTGGGGTCGTGCGCCATCCGGGCAAACCAGAGCAAGAGCTGAAATAGCAGACCCGTCTCGAAGTGTCGGTCGAGCGCCCGAACATGGTCGTCCTGCAGGCGCCGCCGTCCCGCTTCGAAGTTGGATACAGTCCCCCGTGTTACTCCCATGATCTCCCCGCACTGGGTCAGCGATAGACCCATCTTCTCCCGCCAAAACCGCAGGTAGAAGGCCAAGAAGTACCACATAGAGATCTTGGGGTCGAGTGGATCCCGGACGATCGGCATTCGCGTCCTCCCTGTATTCATCTTCGGCGGCTACAGGCAAAACATAGAACGTTCAGGTGATCCTTGCCGCAGGAAATCGGAATCTCGGGCAAGGACAGGACGATGACGATGACGGCGACCGAAGAGTCGACCATGTCCCTTATGGGCACGCCTGCCGCAGTAGGACTCGCACGCACTTATGTGGATACGCGAATCCGCAAATGGGACTATTTCCACATTCTCGACAGCGCGCTTCTCGTCGTCTCAGAACTCGTGACCAACGCGGCCCGCCAGACGCCGCGCGAGGAGATCCGGCTCCAGCTCAGCCGGGACGCCTACGGGATCATCATCGCCGTCTGGGACAAGGACCACGAGTTGCCCAAGGCCAAGCCGCTGACCGAACTCACCCTCGAAGACCTCGACCTCTCCGAGGAGGCGTTCGACGACAACGGCGGCTGGGGTCTCCATATCGTCCAAGCCCTGTCCGCCAAGTGCGGAGTCACCGCTGACCCGGCCGGCGGCAAGTGGATCTGGGCGCGAATACACCCGTAGCGGCCTTCGCGCCCGCTGCCACGAGCCGAGGTCAGCGGAGTTGCTCGTAGGCGGCGTAGGCGGCGGCGCCGTAGACCAGGTGCGGGACGATGTCGGAGACCCAGCTTGAGGCGGACCACTCGCGTGGATCCGTGATGCCCAACGCGGTCATCGGGACGTTCGACCCGAGCAGGGCGAGCGTCCCGAGGGCGAGGACGCCGACCGGCCAGGAGGTGCGGCGGCGGGTCGCCGCCCCGTAGCAGAGGGCCGCCGCGATGCCCGTCCCGTAGCCCATCAGGGCGCCCAGGCCCTGCCTGCGGTTCTCCGCCTGCTCTTCCTCGCCAAGGCTGATGTGCGCTTCGTCCGCCAGCTTCTGGATGGTGTCCTCCGGTGTGCTGCTGCCCCCGCGCGCCCGGACGGCCATGTCGAGATAGGTGGTCGCGTTGAGCGCGGTGGTCCCCGCGGCTCCGGCGATCAGTCCCTTGATGAGAGTGCCCATGTGGCCACCGCTACCCCGATTCGGGGTCACCACCTCTCGGGGCACGCATGTTCATGAGGCGGCCGTGCAGTCGGTGCCGTTCAGGGTGAAGGCGGTCGGTTCGCCGGTATTGCCGGTGTGGGTGGCTTGCAGGCCGATCCCGACGGAGCCGCCGGCCGGGATGGAGGCGTTGTAGGACACGTTGGTCGCCTCGACCGTCCCGCTGGTGGGCCGGTAGGTCGCGCCCCAGCCCGAGGTGATCGTCTGGCCGGCGGGCAGGGTGAAGGCGAGCGTCCAGCCGTTGACCGGGGTGGTGCCCGCGTTGGTGATGGTGATGCTCGCGACCAGGCCCGTGTTCCAGGCGTTGACCGTGTAGGCGACGCGGCAGGGCGAATCGCCGGGCGTCGGGGTCGTGCCGCCTTCATCGAGTCCGAAGAACTCGATGGTGTGCTGCGCCATGCCCGTCGTCATGAGGTTGTGGCCGACGCCCTGGAGGGAATACGCCTCGACCTTGTCGCCGTAGCGGGTGCGGGTCCAGCCCTGCTGCGGCTGGTCGGTGGAGGTCGGTGTCGTGGACAGGCCGTGGACGTTGGTCCACTGGTCGATCTCTTCCCCGAAGTTCGGGTAGCGCAGGGTGTCGTCCGCGGTGCCGTGCCACAACTGCACCCGTGGCCGGGGGCCGGTGTAACCGGGGTAGGCGGAGCGGGCGATGTCGCCCCACTCCTGCGGCGTCTTCAGGACGGTGCCGTTGGCGCAGGCGCTGTTCCATCCGGAGCCGTCGGTGGTGGCGAAGCAACCGTCGGGAACACCCGCGAACGCGGCGCCGGCGGCGAACACGTCGGGGTAGTCGGCGAGCATCACGTTGGTCATCATCGCGCCGGACGAGACACCGGTGACGAACACCTTGGACGTGTCGCCGCCGTACCGCTGGAGGACGTGGTCGACCATCGACTTCAGACCGACCGGATCGCTGCCGCCCCCGCGCCTGAGCGCCTGCGGGGAGGAGACGTCGAAGCAGTTGCCGCTGCGGGTGGCGGACGGGTAGATCACGATGAACCCGTGCCGGTCGGCGAGCCGCGCGAACTCCGTCCCCGAGTACATCGCCGGCCCCGATCCCGTGCACCAGTGCACCGCCAGCAGAACCGGCGGCGTCTCCTGGACCTGGTCGGGGACGTACAGGTGCATCCGGAGACCGCTCGGGTTGTCACCGAAATCGGTGACCTCGGTCAGCGCCGCCGCGGACGCCCCGGGGCCGACCAGCACGGCGAGCATTGTGACGGCGGCGGCCACCAGTGCACCCAGCGTCCTCACGAGATCACACCCTCCTCGTTGCGAGCCGCGCTCACCCGTGCGAGTCGCCGCAGCTGTGAAGATCACTCTGCGGTGGATCGCGCACGCCGGACAAGGAGCCTTTCACCCGTTTCACACACCCGTGGGCGGCCGGGCCGGGCGGGGGCCGAGGTCAGCGGTGGCCCAGCACGTTGACCACCCGGCCGTTGGGGTCGCGGACGAAGAACCGGCGCACTCCCCACTCCTCGTCCTGCAGGGGATGCACGATCTCCGCACCGCTGTCCCGGATGGCCGCATGGGCCGCGTCCACATCGTCCACCTCGACGCTCATGTCGGGGACGACCGGTGCGGTCATGTCGTCGGTGAAGAAGCTGACCTGCGCCGTCGGGTTGGACGGGGAAGCGAGCGTCATGACCCAGCCGAGGTTCATGACCTCCTCGAAGCCCAGCAGCTCATAGAATTCCCGGCTCTCCTGCACGGCCTTCGACTGGACGTTGGGCACGACACGACGAACGGTCATCGACGACTCCAATGGAAATAGACGTGTCGGTGAGCCTCGCTCACCTCAGCGGCCCAGCATCGTCCAGGGCCGCGTCCACGTCTTGTACGGATGGGAACTCCGCGCGGCGTTGCGTCGCGGCGAGGTCACTCAGAGGGCCAGGTGGTCGGCTATCGCCCGGGCTCGCTCGGCCAGTTGGGAGTTCGGGATGTCGCGGGACAGGGCGGCGATTCCGGCGACGGTCTCTTCGCCCAGGCGGGCGTGGAGGATCTTCTCCAGGGCGGCGTACCGGGCGACGTCGGTTCCCGCGGCCGGTGGGGCGGTGTCCGCCGCGTCGGCACCGGTCAGGAGCAGGGCCGCCTCGTGCGGGCGGTCGCGGGCCGCGAGGAGCTCGGCGAAGATGCGCATGGTCGTCCACAGCTGGGGCCATGCGCCGGCGCGGCGTGTGCCGTCCAGCAGCGGGGCGACGAGTTCGAGCGCCTCGCCGTGGCGGCCCCTTCGCACCAGGGCGGCCAGCCGCGCGACCCGGGCCACCTGGCCGACGTGGGCCGCGCCGACCAGGTCGGCCTTCCCGGCCGCGGCGGCGAGCAACTCGGTCTTGCGGTCGCCCGTCTCGGCCTCGCCGAGTGCGTACAGCGCGAACGCGTGGACGGCCGTGGACCCGGCGGTCTCGGCACCCAGCACCCCTAGTTCCGCCTCCCGGCGCGCCTCCGGGAGGTCACCGCGGTAGCAGGCCGTGAGGGACAGCGAGGCGTGCGCCGACGCCCTGTATGCGGGGGCGATGTCGACCATGTCCGTGATCGTCCGCCACCAGCGGGCGGACTCGTCGTGGTCCCCGCGGTACATGGCGGCGATGCCCAGTGCGAGGTGGGCGAGATAGCGCTCGCGGGGGGTCGTCGCCCATGTGAGCGCCGTCGTCGCCAGTTCCCGTCCGCGGACGGTATCGCCCGCGTTGGTCACTGCGCAGGCGCCCGCCGCGACGCCCAGTGCCGAATCCGGGCCCGGGTCCGCTGCGCACCGCTCCGCCAGCTCGGCCGTCAGGTCGACGGTCTCCGTGCCGGGCTGCCAGTGCTGGCACAGTTGGACGGCCGCGGCGAGCCGCGCCGCGTCGGGCGTCTCCCCCGACTCGACGGCCCAGCGCAGTGCCTGCTCGATGTCGGCGCGGCGGCGCCGGAGCCGGGCGAACGCCTCGACGCTGCCCGGCCCGGCGCAGTCGGCGGCCGCCTGTTCCGTCCACCGGCACACCCAGCGCAGGTAGGCGCGCCTGGCGGCCGCCTCCTCGCCGGTGTCGCGGAGCCGGGCGGCGGCGAACGCGCGGACGACGGCGAGCATCCGGTAGTGCACGGCCTGCCCCGCCGGGTGGGTGGCGAGCAGGGAGGACTCGACGAGCGCGCTAAGGGGCCCGGCCACCGGCCGGTCCCGGGGCCACCTCGGGCAGGCGGCGGTGAGGCCCTCGACCGCCTCGGGGTCGAAGTCGGCGGGGAAGACCGCCAGGAGCGCGAGCAGTTCGCGCTGGGCCGGCGGGAGCAGGCGGTAGGACCAGTCGATCACGGCGTGCAGGTTTCCGGGACCGTGGTCGTCGAGGAGGGTGAGGTCCTCGGCGAGGCGGTCCCGGACCGGTTCGAGACCGAGGACGGCGATGCGGGACGCGGCGAGTTCCAGCGCGAGCGGCAACCCGTCCAGGCGGCGGCAGATCTCGGCGACCACGGCCACGTTGTCGCCCGTCACGCCGAAGGACGACCGCAGCCGCCTGATCCGGTCGGTGAGGACGCGGACGCTCGCCGCCAGGTCCATGCGGTCCGGGCCGGTGCGGGCGTCGGGGGTCGGCAGCGGTTCGAGGGCCAGCAGCCGTTCGGACGGCGTGCCCAGCCGGTGCCGGCTCGTCGCCAGCACCCGCGCGGACGGGCACCGCGTCACCACGGCCCCCGCCAGCGCCGCCGCCTCGGCCAGAACGTGCTCGCAGTTGTCGAGGACGAGCACGCCGGGCGAGACGCGCAGATGCTCGACGATGGCCGCGCGGGCCGATCCGGCGGGACGGTCCAGCCCCAGCGCCTCCGCCGCCGCGGCATCGACCCTGTCACCGGGCAGGGGGGCGAGCTGGACGACGGTGACCGGTGTCCCGAGGCGCTCGGCGAGGGCCGGTAGGGCCTCGGCGACCGTCCTGGTCTTGCCGACCCCGCCGGCGCCCGTGACGGTGACCAGGCGGCAGGCCGCGACGGCGTCCACCAGCTCCGCCATCGTGGCGTCCCTGCCCACGAACGCCGTCGAGGTGTCCACCCACGCGGGCGTGTCCGGGGCCGCCGCGTGCCGCCGGGACGGGCGGGCGAGGTCGTGGGCGAGGATCCGCGACTCCAGCTCGCGCAACGCCGGGGACGGGTCGAGGCCCAGCTCACCGGTCAGCCGGGCCCGGTACTCGCGGAACCGGGCGAGCGCGCCGGTGTGGTCGCCCATGTCGTAGAGCGCGGTGAGCAGCAGCTCCACGGCCTGCTCCCGGAACGGCTGCTCGGCGAGGAGGCTTTCGAGGCGGGTGGCGGCGGCGCGCGGATCGCCACCGGCCAGGGCGGCGGACGCCCTCGCCTCCATCGCGTCCCAGCGCATCCGGTCGAGGGACTGCGCCTCGAACTCGGCGAAACCGCGGTCCGCGAACTCCGCGTAGGCGGGGCCGCGCCAGAGCGCGAGCGCATCGTCCAAGAGGCGGGCCGCGTCCTGCGGGGTCTGCTCGGCGTGGCGCGACAGGGACTCGAACCGGTGGGCGTCGACCGCCGCCGGCGGGACGGCGAGGGTGTACCCGGCCGCGCCGGCGCGGATCACGCCCTCCCCGAGGACGGTGCGCAGCCGCGACAGGACGGTGCGCAGCGCGGACCTGGGGTCGGCGGGCAGCTCGTCCGCCCAGGCGGCCTCCACCAGCGCGTCGGCGGCGACCGGCCGTCCCACCTGGACCAGGAGGCGGGCCAGGACCGCACGGCGGCGCCCGGACGGCACGTCCACCGGCGTGCCGTCCCGCCGGACCTCCAGCGGCCCGAGGACGCCGAAGCGCAGGTCGACCATGTGATCCATCTTCGTTGAAGCGGTCGTGAATGTCCCGTGAAACGGGCGGCTGTGACGGTCGGAGACACGAACCCACGAGAAGGAGGGTCAAGATGACCATCGGCACCGAACTCGACATGAACACGGTCGGCGCGTTCGCCGAGAAGATCGCCGGGTTGCTGACCGGCGGCGCCACCGCGGCCCTGATGGTGGTTGGCGACCGGCTCGGCCTCTACCGGACGCTCGCGGAAGCGGGCCCGGTGACCCCGGCCCGGCTCGCCCACCTGACCGGCACGTCCGACCGGTACATCCGGGAATGGCTGGCCCAGCAGGCCGCCGTCGGCATCGTGACGCACGATGCGGCGGACGGCACGTTCACCCTGCCCGCCGAGCACGCCGCCGTCATCGCCACCGACGACTCACCGGCGTCCATGATCGGAGCCGCACCGATGATCACCGGGCTGCACCGGCGCGTCGACGAGATGGCGGACGCGTTCCGCACCGGGCAGGGCATCGCCTGGGCCGCCCAGGACCCGATGATCTTCGAGTCGACCGAGCGGTTCTTCCGGGTCGGCTACCGCAACAGCCTGGTCGGCGAGTGGATCACCGCGCTGGACGGCGTCCGCGAACGGCTGGAGGCCGGCGCGCGCGTCGCCGACATCGGGTGCGGGCACGGGGCGCCGCTCCTGCTGCTGGCGGACGCCTTCCCGAACTCCCGGTTCGTCGGGTTCGACGCCCACGAGCCGTCCATCGAGACCGCGCGGGCCCGCGCCGCCGAGGCCGGGGTGTCCGACCGGGTCACCTTCGAGGTGCACCACTGCCACGGCTACCCGCAGGACGGGTACGACCTGGTGACCTTCTTCGACTCCTTCCACGACCTCGGCGACCCCGTCGGCGCTGCCGCCTACGCCCGCGCCGCGCTGGCTCCGGGCGGGACGCTGATGCTGGTGGAGCCCGTTGCGGGCGACGACCTGGCCTCGACCCTGGCCCGGGTGCCGACCGCCGGCCTCAACTACGCCGCCTCGACGTTCCTGTGCACGGCCAACTCGCTGTCGCAGCCGGTCGGGTTGGCCCTGGGCGCGCTCGCCGGCGAGGCGCGGCTGCGGCAGGTCCTCCACGAGGCCGGCTACGGGTCCGTCCGGCGCGCGGCGGAGAACATGTTCAACATGGTGCTGGAGGCCAAACCCGGAGAGTGACATCAGAGGGGTCCGGCCGGGCGGCGGCCGGGCCCCGACGTGTGCCGCACGTCCTGTGTGGCCTCTAGTAGTGCCTGGTCGGGTTGAGCTTGGCGGCGATCGCGTAATCGATGTGGACGTCGCGGTAGGTGACGTTCTCGCGCACCTCGTCCGGGAGATTGGTCCGGTCGCTGCCGGACGCGGACTCGTCCGCGGCGTCTCCGGTGAATTTCACCGAACTTTCGGGTGCGACCTCGAAGCGCAGTTCGTCGGCCTTCACCGTGGCCGTGAAGAGAATGTCCGCCGTCCGCCGGGCTTCGGTTCCTGGGCGCTGGTCATCGCGACTCACGGTCACTCGTCTCCACGGTCGGGCGAACGCGGCTGGGCGGACACCATCCGGAACAGCGCCCGGCCCAGTTCGCGCACGGACTGCTCTGTCTCGTGAAGCGCGGACTGGAGCGCGGTGATCTCCTGTTCGCCGTTGGTCGGCTCCGCACCGTTGGTGGGCTCTGCGTCGTTGGTGGGCTCTGCGTCGTTGGTCGGCTCTTCGCCGCTGGTCGGCTCTGCGCCGTCGTCGGTCTCGTGATCGGGTTTCCGGTCGGTCTCCGGCTTGGTCTCGGGCTCGTCCTTCCGGCCGTTCCCGTTCCCGTTCTCGGCGGAGTCGTCGGGCTCCTTCGGCTCCGTGCCGATGGCGCCTTCGGTGGCCTTACCGGCTTCTTCGGTGACGCCCGCAACGCCCTCGGCGGCCCGGCCGGCGCCCTCGCCGACGCCCTCCACCGCGCCACCCGCGCCCTTGCCGACGTCACGGACGCCCTCGCCCACGCCCTTGACGGCTCCTCCGGCGCCTTCGCCCACATCCTCGACCACGGCACCGGCACCCCGGCCAACGTCCTTAACGGCTCCACCGGCGCCTTCGCCCACATCCTCGACCGCGGCACCGGCGCCCCGGCCCACGTCCTGTACCGCGCCTCCGGCCCCCCGGCCCACGTCTTCCACGGCTCCCCTGGCGCCCTTGCCGACCTCGCCCACCGCGGTACCGGTTCCGGCGCCGATGTCGCGGGCCGCCGCCTCCACGCCGCGTCCGATGTGCTGGAGGATCTCCGGGTTGCGGTCGAGCGTGGTCAGCACGCGGTCGACGATGATGGCCACGTTGTCGAGCCGGACGTCCAGTTGCGCCTGGGCCTCGACGCCCTTGATCTCCAACTTGACCCTGCCGAGGAAGACGTCCGCGCCGACGTTCAGCCGGAGCAGATCGAGGACCTGGGCGACGAGCGAGACGTGCGCCTCCAGGTTCTCCACCTCAAGGGATATCTCGTCCACCTTGAGCAGCGGTACGTCGAGATACACGTCCGGGCCCTCGCCCGAGCGCAGCCGCCTGTCCGGCGTGATGGCCTCGTCGCCGGCGCCCTCAGGCTCACCGCCGGAACCGTTTCGGCCCCGGCCGGGCTCTGGTCGGCCGGGCTCTGGTCTGTCAGACGCGGTGTTGCTCATCGCTCCCCCTCGCGGCCCGCTACCCCGGCTCGACCAGCGAAAACATGCGGGCGCAGTGAGTGTCAGGCGGAGCTTCCGGCCTTCTCCTTGGGGCGTTCCCCGGACTCCGCCTTCTCCCCGCCTTCCTCACGCTCCTCGGCGCGCTCCCCGGTTTCCTCGCCCTCCTGGTCCTCCTGGTCCTTGGGCTCGGCTTCCTGGTCCTTGGGCTCGCGCTCCTGGTCGTCCTTGGACTCGGCGTCGTCCTTGGACTCGGCGGCCTCCTGCTCCTCCTTGAGCGCGTCCTCGTGGGACTTGACCACCTCGCCGTCGCGGATCTCGCCGCGCCAGCCCTCGACCTCGTCCTGTTCCAGGAGCGTGTGCATCATCATGTGGCGTTTGATGTGCTTGAAGTCCAGGCGGAGGCGGCGTCCCTGCGCCCGCCAGAGGTTCGCGGTCTTCTCGAAGAAGCCGTCCGGGTGGTACTCGGCCACCAGCATGATCCGCGTCATGGTCGGCGCCAGTTCGTGGAAGGTCACGGCGCCGTCGACGAACCCCTTGGAGCCCTTGGACTTCCAGACGATCCGCTCGTCGGGCACCTGCTCGATGATCGTGGACTCCCAGGTCCGGTGGGACAGGAAGATCTGGGCCCGCCAGTTGAGCTTCTCGTCGGACTCCTGCTCGACGCTCTCCACCTTCTTGGTGAAGCTCGGGTAGTCGGCGAACTGCGTCCACTGGTCGTAGGCGACGCGGCGTGGAATGCCCACATCGAACTGTTCGACGATGTTGATGACCTTCATCTTGCCGCCGCCACCGCCGCCGTCCTTGCCGCCGCCGCCAATGGATTTCACGGCCTCCTTCACCTTCTCCTTCGCGCCGGTGGTGCCCGCACTGAGGCCCGCCTTGAGCGGGGACTCACCTTCGGCGAGCTTCTTGGCGCCGGCCGCGACGGCCTTCGTGCCGACGCCTCCACCGTTGTCCGTGGCGTCGGTCAGCCGCTGCGTCATGCTTTGGAGCCTTCCGCTGGCCCCGGTGAGCGCCTGCACCATGAGCGCCTGGACGAATTCCCGTCCTGCCTCCTTGAGCTGTTCGACGGGCAGCTCGGCGGGGCCGCCCTGGCCGGGGCCCTCGGTGTCCTTATCCGTCATGGTCATCACTTTCGCTTCATCGACGATGTCGTTCTGGCCATAGCCACACAAAGCGATACAAAACGACCTCTAAGGCCACTAACCGGCAGAAATTAAAGATCTACGACCCATTGCCCCCGAGGGGACGTTGATCAAGGTCAGAGGGATGAGTCACACATGGGTAACGATCCGGGCGGGTGAGTCAAATGGGCGAGGTGTCTCACGAGGATGGAGTAGCGTTCCGGCCTGCCTGGTGAGCTGGATCACAGTAGCGCGGAGGTCGTCATGAGCGTTGGCCGCCCGATGTGCGCGGAGGCGTAATGGCCCGGCGGACGGTGCCGGCCGGGCGGGGGCGGCGCGGGGTGCTCAGGGGCAGGGCCAGGTCCGTCAGGTCCCGGATCGTGCTGCTGCTGGTTCCGCCGATCACGGCGCTGGTGGTGCTGTGGGGCGTCGCCGCGACCACGTCGCTGCAGGACGGCCTGCGGCAGGCCAGGGCGCGCACGTTCACCCAGAAGGTGCTGGAGCCCACCGACCGGGTCGTCGCCGCGTTGCAGGACGAGCGGCGGATGTCGCTGTCGGCGCTGGGTGACGACGCGACCATCGGCCGCGCCGGGTTCGAGGCGCAGCGGGCCGTCACCGACCAGGCCCGGGCGCGGTTCCGCGCCTCGGCCGCCGACGGCGACATCGCGGGCGCGACCCGTCCCGAGACGCGGCGGCGGATGGTGCGGCTCGCGAGCATGCTCGGTGGGCTGGAGCCGCTGCGCGCCACGGTCGACGACCGCAGCCTGGGACGCGCCGAGGCGATGGCGCGCTACACCGAGTACATCGAGCAGGCCGCCGAGATCTACGACGAGGTCCATTCGATGGACCCGGAACTCGTGCGGCGGAGCCGGATCCTGCGCACGCTCGAACGCGCCCGGGAGAACCTGTCCCGGGAGGACGCGCTGGTCACCGGCGCGCTGGCGGCGGGACGGCTGAGCGAGGACGAGCACCTGCAGCTGGTGCAGTTCGCCGGGACGCACCGGTTCCTGTACGCCGACGCGGCGCGCAACCTGCCGGAGGAGCACCGGATCCGGTACGCGCGGATCGTGTCGGGGACGGAGTTCCGCCGGTTCGAGGAGCTGCAGAACCGGCTGATGCGCGGCGGCCCGGCCGACGGGCGGCCCGCCGTGGACATCGGCGCGTGGCACACCGCCACCGAGGCGGTGGACGCGGAGCTGGCCGCCTTGTCGTCCGGCATCCGCACGGAGAACACGCGGCGGGCCGGTGACGAGGCGGGCGGCGTGCTGCTGCGGCTCGGGCTGACCGGCGGGCTCGGGCTCCTCGCGGTGATCGCGTCCATCCTGATCGCGGTCCGGGCGGGCCGCCGGCTGATCGTGGAGAGCCGTGAGATGGCCGCGACCGTCAACGAGTTCGCCCAGCGGCGGCTGCCGCAGATCACCGAGCGGGCGCGGCGCGGCCAGGAACCGCCGGCCGACGACGGTCCGGGCGGCGGGCCCGCGGGACGGTTCCGCGTGACGGAGGTCGAGCAGATCGACCGGGCGTTCGCGCAGACCCGGCGGGCGGTCGTGCGCGCCGCCGAGGGCGAGGCCCGCGCGCACCGGCGGCTGAACGAGGTGTTCGTGACGCTGGCCCGCCGCAACCAGTCCCTTCTGCAGCGGCTGCTGCGGATGCTGGAGACCATGGAACGCGGCACCGAGGACCCCGACGAGCTGGAGCGGTTGTTCGAACTGGACGCGCTCGCGACCCGGATGCGGCGGCACGCCGAGGGCCTGGTGATCCTTTCGGGCCGTCCCTCCGGGCGGACCTGGCGCGACCCCGTCCGGATGGTGGACGTGGCGCGCGCGGCGGCGGCGGAGGTCGAGGACTACGCCCGCGTCGAGGTGGTGCCGATGGGCCGGACGGCGCTGCTCGGGCCCGCGGTCGCCGACACCATCCACCTGATGGCCGAGCTGATCGAGAACGCGGCCGCGTTCTCCCCGCCCAGCACCCCGATCCGGGTGACCGGGCAGGAGGTCGCACACGGGTTCGCGATGGAGGTGGAGGACCGCGGGCTCGGCCTGACCCC
This sequence comes from Spirillospora sp. NPDC048823, assembly GCF_043198445.1. Classification (NCBI taxonomy): domain Bacteria; kingdom Bacillati; phylum Actinomycetota; class Actinomycetes; order Streptosporangiales; family Thermomonosporaceae; genus Spirillospora; species Spirillospora sp. NPDC048823. The sequence continues at coordinate 374,849 of NZ_JBICUT010000007.1, forward strand.
CGAAGCGCTGGCGGAGCTCAACCGGCTGCTGGCCACCGATCCCGAGCTCGACCTGGACGACAGCGCCCGGCTCGGCCTGTTCGTCGTCGCCCGCCTTTCGGCGCGGCACGGCATCACGGTGACGCTGCGTCCGTCCCCGTACGGGGGGATCGTCGCCATCGCGCTGATCCCGAAGGAACTGGTGGTGGAACGGCCCTCCGGGTACGCGGTCACGGACAGCGGCGACTGGGCCCTGCCCGCGTCCGCCGACTCGCCGCAGGAGCGTCTCGCGCTGGTCGCTCCCCCCGGGCCGCCGGCGTTCGACGAGCTGGCCGACCGGGGTCGGGGCGAGTCGGAACGTTCCGGAAACGGCGGCGGGACGGCGGACTCCGACGAGTGGGCGCGGCTGCCCGTGCGGCGCCGCCAGGCCCATCTCGCGCCGCAGCTGAAACGCGCGGCCGGAGCCGCGGAGGAACCGGCCGGGCCGGGCCCGGAGGAGCGGTCGCCGGAGGCGGCCCGCGACCTCGTGTCGATGATGCAGCGCGGCTGGGAGCGGGGCCGCGCCGCCGCGGCCGAGGACGGGGCCGCCGAGTCGGCTTCGTCCCGCAGCCCCGACTGGTTCGGGATGCCGGTCGTCCCGCCCCGTGCGGACGCGGCCAGGGACCCGGAGGCCGGCGAGGCGGACGGCGGGCGCGCCTCGGACGGCCCGTCCGGGACGGGCCGCGCGCCCGGGGCCGGCGGTGTGTGATGTCCCGCGATCTGCCGGGCGGGCGACCCGATCCCGGCCGGCACGGCCGGCCGCGGCGGGACGACGATCTGTGGGTGGACGAGGAGGCCGGTCCCGTCGTCCGTCCCTTCGCGCTGACCCGGGGCCGCACCCGGTCCCGGCGGCGCGGCGGCGACCTCGACCTGATCGCGGTCGTGGTGACCGCCGAGGTGCCGATGCCCGATCCGTTCACGCTCGGCCCCGAGGACGAGCGGATCCTGGAGTTCTGCCTCAACCCGGTGTCGGTGGCCGAGCTGGCCTCCCATCTGCGGCTGCCGGTGGGCGTGGTCCGGGTGCTGGTGAGCGATCTGCTGGACCGCGGGCTGATGGACGTGCATAGCCGTGCCGCGCCGGCCGGACGCCCCGATAGGCGCATTCTCAAGGAAGTGATCGATGGTCTCCGTGCGCTTTGACAGTCCCAAGGTCAGGTCCCTGGTCGCCGGGGCCGCGCTGCTGGCGGCGCTGGCGGGCTGCGCCTCCGGAGCGGACGGCGGCGACGCGTCCGGACCGGGAGTCACCGGCGAGCCCTGCCCCAAGGCCGTGAACCCCGAACACGGCTGCATCTACCTGGGCGTCATCTCCGACCTGACCACGGGGCCGTTCAAGGGCCTGGGCGTGCCGATGGTGGCGGCGCAGAAGGCGTTCTGGGACCGGGTCAACCAGCAGGGCGGCATCGGCGGCTACGACATCGACGTCCACACCTACGTCCGGGACAACAAGTACGACCCGGCGACGCACCGCCGCGCGTACCTGGAGATCAAGGACAAGGTGCTGGCGCTGGCGCAGAGCCTGGGGTCGCCGACCACCGAGGCGATCCTGGACGACCTGCGCACGTCCCGGATGATCGCGGTGCCCGGCTCCTACCCGTCCAAATGGGAGTTCGAGGACGTCATCCTGGAGTCGGGCGCCTCGTACTGCTTCGAGGCGATGAACGCGGTCGACCACGCCGCCGGCGCGTTCGAGGCCGAGAGCGTGATGGCCGTCCACTTCGCGGGCGACTACGGCGGCGACGGAGCGGCGGGCGCCCGGATCGCCGCGTCGGCGCGCGGCATGGAGTTCTCGGAAATGGAGACCCCGCAGGGCGCCGGCGAGCAGGACGAGGCCGTCCGGGCCATCCTCGACCGCAGGCCCGACATGGTCATGCTCACGGTCGGCCCGGCCGAGGCCGCGGCCATCGTCGGCGGGACCGTGGCGGCGGGCTTCGAGGGCCGCTTCATGGGCAACAACCCGACCTGGGTGCGGGCTCTCCTGGAGACCCCGGCGGGCGCCCCGATGAAGGCCCGCTACATGGTGGTGGCGCCGTGGAAGCCGTTCGCCTCCGACTCGCCCGGCCACACCGCGATGCGGCTGGCGCTGGGCCGGGTGCAGCCGGACGACGCGTACACCTCGGGCTGGGTCCTGTCGTATCCGCTGAAGGCGGTGCTGGAGAAGGCCGCGGCGAACGGGAGCATGACCCGCGAGGGCGTGTACAAGGCGCTCGGGCAGGTCACCACCGTGGACTACGAGGGGATTCTGCCCAGGAAGGCGGGCGACTTCTCGGGCACACCGAACGCGGCGGCGTACCGCGAGTCGGTGATCGCCCGTCCCGACGAGACGGAGTTCACCGGCGCCAAGGTGGTCACGGACTTCACCGCGGGCTCGACCGCCACCGCCCACCGCCTCGGCGCGCCCTGCTACAACCCGCGCTGACGCGCGGCGGGGGCGGGCCCGCAGCAGTCCGGCCGTCCGCGGGTTCAATCGGTGACGTGCAGGATTCCGTGGGCGCCGGATTCGCCGTGCCGCATGTCGTGGTCGACGAACGGATAGTGACCGGCTTCGGGGACGACCGCCTCCGCGAAACCGCCCTGGCCGGGCGACAGGTCGAGGATCTGGGCGCCGCCGTCGTCGCCCTTCCGGAGGAGGTAGGCGCCTTCCTTGTAGACGGTGTCGAACTGGGCTCCGACGATATGGAACGCCGTGTCGGAGGTCGGGCCGGCGTCGACCACCCAGACGCGGACGCGGTCGCCCGTGCGGGCCGTCAGCGGCGCGTGGTCGTAGCCGGCGGCCGTGCCGTTGAACGCCCAGGCGTCGGGGCGGCCGTCACGCATCTTCGCCACCTGGCCGGCGGATCCCGGCTGCCCCAGGTACAGCTCGCCCTGGACGAGGACGTACTCGCGGTCCACGCGGGGCAGGTCGGGCGGGTCGATGATGACGGCGCCGTACATGCCGTTGCCCATGTGCTGGAGCATCGGCATCGTCGAGCAGTGGTACAGCCAGGCGCCGGCGTGCTCGGCCTTGAAGGTGTAGGTGAGGCTCTCACCGGGCTGGATGGTGCGCATCGGGACGTCCGGTGCGAGGGACCCGGCGTGGAAGTCGATGCCGTGCCCCATGGTTCCGTCATTGACGAGGGTGATCGTGAAGACGTCGCCGACCTTGCCGCGCAGGACGGGCCCTGGAACGGTTCCGTTGAACGTCCACATCTGCTGGCGGACGCCTGGGGCGACCTCTAGTTCCTGCTCGGTGGCGCGGATCTCGACGCGGTGCTCCTTGGCGCCGGGGGCGGGTTCGAGGGCCGCGTCGTAGGGGCGCCACTGCGGCGACATCGGGGCCGCCAGGTCGAGCTGCCCCGGCTCGGTGGCGTGGTGGTGGTTCGCCGGGGGCGGCGTCCCGGACCCGGTCGTCTCGATCTTCATGGTCATGCCGGCGGCGCGGTGGCCGGGCACGGTGCACCAGCCGTCGATCGGCTTCTCCAGGGGCGGGAGGGTCAGCGTGGCGGACTCGCCCTGGTCGAGCATCGGGGTGGCCTCACCGGTGGCGAGGCGCAGGTCGTGGCGCATGGCGTCCTTGTTGGTGACGCGCAGGACGAGGCGGGTCCCGGGCTCGGCTTCGATCGTCCCCGGGCGGATGCGCATGTCGGCGAGGGTGACGTCCACGGTGCGGGTGCCCGAGGCGGCGACGGTGGACGGTGACGTCTCGCCGCCGACCGCGACACCGGCGGCCAGCGCGGTGAGCAGGACGCCGGCGGTGATGCCCGCGACGACCGGGGACGGGCGGTGGGTGCGGGTGACGGTCGCCACGGCCAGCAGGACGAACGCGCCCAGGGCGGCGATGACGGCGATCCAGGCGGCGCGGGTCAGCCATTCGGGGACGGGCAGGACGAGCAGCGGCACCGCGGCGTTCACGGCGACCACGCGGGGTGTCCACACGCGTTCGATCACGGCGGCGTTGGCCTTGAGCGCGGCGGGTCCGCCGCCCAGCACGACGGGGAGCAGGAACGTCAGGGCGCCGAGGAGCGTCTGCCCCACGAAGCCCACGAGGACGAGCGGGAGGAGGCCGTCGACGCTCTGGCGGGCCGCGTCCGCGACGAGCGTCACGGCGAACCAGGTCGTCCCGGCGGCGAGCATCCAGGACGCCGGGGTGTGCGGGCGCCGCTGCTTGAGCGTCCGGACGAACGGGACGAGGGCGAGCGCGGCGGCGGCCGCGTAGAGGAGCAGCCCGGCGGCGGCGAGCCAGCGCAGGTCCGCGAGGAGGCCGCCGACGGTGGCGGCCAGGCCGGGCACGGCGGCGCGCAGCGACCAGCGGGCGATCCTGCCGGTGCCGTCCACCATCCGGGTGCGCAGGACGGTCGGCCACAGGGTGAACAGCGTGCCGAGGACGGCCAGGCCGACCCAGCCGAGGATGTTGACGTGGGCGTGCGCGGCCTCCATCGGCTCATGCCAGCCGGACGGTGTGCGGCCCGACGCCATCAGCCCGCCGAGCGTCCCGCCCGCGACGAGGGCGGCACCGGACCACACGTACCAGCCGACGACGTGCGCGAACCGTCCGCCGAGGGCCGTGCGGCCGCGCACGGCGAGGACGGTGACGTGCGCGGCGACGACGGTCACGACGGTCGCGGCGCCGCCGACGGCCAGGAGAGGGAAACCTTCGGCGACGCCGCACAGCACGGCGGCGATCCCTGCGTTCAGGACCCCCAGCCGCGTCATCGGCCACCAGCGCGGGGGCTGCTGGATGCGCAGCAGCGCGGCGGCGAAGTGTTCCGTCCAGGTGACGATCGCGTTGGTGACCGCGCCGAGGAGGAACAGGTGGATGAGCAGCCAGCGCGGCGCGGGCAGCTCGTGGTGGACGAGGGCGGCGACCGCGGTCAGCGCCAGCCAGGCGAGCACGACGCCGTTGGCGATGGCGTGCCAGGCGGAGCGCTGCGGCCGGCGCGGAGCGGAGCCGGAGCCGGGGTCGGAGCCGGAGCCGGCGGCCTTCGTCCTGAGCCCGATGGAGGTCATGTCGGTTCCCTTCGCAGCAGGCGCGACGCGGCGACGGCGCAGCCGCCGAAGAGCAGGAGGGACACCTCGCCGAGGATGCCGCCGGCCGTGCGGGCGTCGGTGATTCCGCCGAGGTCGCCGGCGACGCGGACGAGGAGGGAGACGTGCAGCAGGGCGAGCGGCGCGTACAGGATCGGGTGGTACGGCAGCCGGACGCGCAGGACGGCCGGCAGGATCACCGGGGCGTGCCCGAACACCATCGACATGACGAAGCCGAGGAACACCGCGTGCAGGGCTGCGTCGTTGAGCCCGCCGTCGGCGGGGCGTCCGGCGATGAGCCAGATCGTCCCGGCGACGGTCAGCCAGGCGTAGCCGGTGAGCAGGCAGGCGGCGGCGAAGCGGGGCAGGCCCGTCCCGCGGATGGTGCGGCGCGCGACGTCGAGGAAGGCGAGGCATCCGGCGAGGGCGACCATGCCGAGGCCGGTGAGGCGCCAGCCCGGGTCCGGCCATACGGCGGAGACGGCGACGCCCGCGCCGAGGACGGCCACCGCGACCAGGAGGCCGTCGGACGCGCGACGGCCCAGGAACGCGACGCGGGCGAGTTCGAGGCGTTCGCCGGCGATCGTGAGGATCAGGAACGCGGCGAGCCAGGGGACGATCTCGGAGACGGACCGGCCGGCCAACCACAGCAGCGCGCCGGCGTACCAGGCGACGGCGCCGGCTATCTGGATGGTGAGGTCGCGTCCGGTGCGGCGGCCGAGAACTGTGATGTAAATCGCGATGAGCCAGCCGCCGGCGGCGGTCAGGAGGAGCTTCCCGGGGACGGTCAGGCCGATGGCGGTGGCGATGCCGCCGAGCCCGGCGAGGGCGGGGGCGGCGTAGCCCCAGGTGCGGCCGAGGGCGACGGAGCGTTCGAGGGAGATCAGCGTGCCGAGGAAGCCCAGCGCCATCAGCGCGCCGTGGTTCTGCGCGAACGACGTGCGCGGCAGCGGAACGTCCAGGTCGAGGAGGCCCAGGGCGCCCCAGAGCCCCGCGATGAGGGCGAGCAGCGCGCCGGCGAGCAGCGGGAGCCGGCGCGCCGCGATCCGGGGGCGGGGGCGGGGCCCGGGGCTCGCCCTGGTCTCCAGTTTCTCCATAGCCGCTATTATAAATACAAGTAGGGTTGTAAAAAATCCGTCCGGCACGAGGAGTGCTCATGACCACATCGACCGCGAGCCCGCAGCAGGAGACCGTGCGGGCCATCCTCGACCACCACGAGCGGCTCGGCCGGACCATGGCCGACCACGTCCTCACCATCACGCGCGCCGCCGACCAGCTCGCCGCACCCCACGAGCGGCGCGACCGGCTCGTCGCGTTCTGCGTCAAGGAGGTCGTCCCGCACGCCGCGGCCGAGGAGACGACGCTCTACAAGGCGGCCGAGGAGGTGCCCGAGGCCCGGCTCCTGCTCCGCGCGATGCTGCGGGAGCACGTCGTCCTGCGGAACGCGATCACCGAACTGGAGGCGGCGCGGACGCCCGGCGAGACGGTCGCCGCGGCGTCGGCGGTCAACGCCCTCTTCCAGTCGCACCTGGAGAAGGAGAACGACCTGATCCTCCCCGCCCTCGTCGACCACGGCGTCGACCTCGGGGCGCTGCTGGCCGGGATGCACGAGATCCTCGGCGAGGACGAGCACGGGCACGGGCACGGGCATGGGCACGGGCACGAGGGCGAGGCCGAGGCCGAGGCCGCCGAGGCGGGCGGGCACCACTGCACGTGCGGCGGGCACGACGACCCGGGCACGCCCGGCGCGACCGCCGAGCTCACGGGCGGGGAACTGGACGTGCGCGTCCTCGTCCCGGCGCAGCGGCACGAGCAGATCTTCGCCGCGTTCGGCGCGCTGTCGGCGGGGACGGCGTTCGTGCTGGTCAACGACCACGACCCGAAGCCGCTGTACTACCAGTTCGCCGCCCAGCACCCCGGCGAGTTCACCTGGGACTACGAGGAGACCGGGCCCGAGGTGTGGCGCGTCCGCATCGGGCGCCCGTAACCCCCGGTCCCCGAAGAACACGCCTGACGGCCGCGGCGCGGCGGCCGTCAGGCGTTTCGCCGTCCGGCGACCCTACGAAGGGTCGTACGACAGGTTGGGGGCCAGCCAGCGCTCGACCTCCGCCAGCGGCAGGTCGCAGCGGCGGGCGTAGTCCTCGACCTGGTCCTTGCCGACGCGTCCGACCGTGAAGTAGCGGGACGACGGGTGCGCGAAGATCAGCCCGCTGACGCTCGAGCCCGGGAACATCGCGTACGACTCGGTGAGCTTCATGCCGAGCCGCCCCGCGTCCAGCAGGTTGAACAGCGTCTGCTTCAGGCTGTGGTCGGGGCTCGCCGGGTAGCCGAGGGCGGGCCGGATGCCGCGGAACCGCTCGGCGTGCAGGTCCGCCAGGAGGGGGTCGGCGTCCGGCTCGAACCAGGCGCGGCGGGCCTCCAGGTGGATGTACTCGGCGAACGCCTCCGCGAGCCGGTCCGCGAGCGCCTTCACCATGATCGCCTTGTAGTCGTCCTGCTGCTCCTCGTACTTGGCGGCGAGGTCCTCGGCGCCGAGGATCGTCACGGCGAAGCCGCCGAGGTGGTCGCCGGACGGCGCGATGTAGTCGGCGAGGCACCGGTTCGGGCGTCCCTCCGGCTTGGACGTCTGCTGCCGCAGCATCGGGAACCGGGCCTCGGGCAGGACGATGTCGTCGCCGTCGGAGTGCGCGGGCCAGAACCCGTAGGCGCCCTGGGCCTCGAACGAGCCGTCCGCGATGATCTGGTCGAGCAGCTCGTTGCCCTCGTCGAAGAGCTCCCGCGCGACCGGCTGGTCCAGGATCGCCGGGTACTTGCCCTTCAGCTCCCAGGCCAGGAAGAAGAACTGCCAGTCGATCATCTCGCGGATCGCGGTCAGGTCGGGCTGGACGACCCGGACGCCCGTGAACGCCGGGGCCGGCAGGTCGCCGAAGTCGACCTGCTCGCGGTTCGCCCTCGCCTTCTCATAGGTGAGCATCGGGCGGCGCTGCTTGGTCTCGTGCTGCTTGCGGAGCCTGGCCTGCTCCTCGCGGTTCGCGGCGTCCAGCGTCTCGGCGCGGCCCTCGTCCAGGAGGTCGGAGACGACGCCGACGACCCGGGACGCGTCCAGGACGTGCACGGTCGTCGACTCGTACACGGGCGCGATCTTCACGGCGGTGTGCTGCCGGGACGTGGTGGCGCCGCCGATCAGCAGCGGCAGCCGCATCCCGCGGCGCTCCATCTCGGCGGCGACGGAGACCATCTCGTCCAGCGACGGGGTGATCAGCCCGGACAGGCCGACGGCGTCGGCGTTCTCCGCGATCGCGGTGTCGAGGATCTTCGCGGCCGGGACCATCACGCCGAGGTCCACGACGTCGTAGTTGTTGCAGCCGAGGACGACGCCGACGATGTTCTTGCCGATGTCGTGCACGTCGCCCTTCACGGTCGCAAGGACGATCTTGCCCTGGCCGCGGTCCTCGTGGACGCGGCCGGCGCGCAGGGCCTCCGCCTTCTCCTCCTCCATGAACGGTTCGAGGTAGGCGACCGACTTCTTCATCGCGCGGGCGCTCTTGACCACCTGCGGCAGGAACATCTTGCCGGACCCGAACAGGTCGCCGACGATCTTCATGCCGTCCATCAGCGGGCCCTCGATGACGTCGAGGGGGCGCTCGGCCTGCTGCCGGGCCTCCTCGGTGTCCTCCTCGATGAAGTCGACGATGCCGTGCACGAGGGCGTGCGACAGGCGATCGGCGACGGGCGCGTCCCGCCACGACAGGTCGACCTCGCGCTTGGTGCCCTCGCCCTTGACGTTCTCGGCGAACGACACGAGCCGGTCGGTGGCGTCCGGGCGGCGGTCGAACAGGACGTCCTCGACCAGTTCGAGAAGGTCGGCGGGGATGTCCTCGTAGACGGCGAGCTGCCCGGCGTTGACGATGCCCATGTCGAGCCCGGCGCGGACGGCGTGGAACAGGAACGCCGAGTGCATCGCCTCGCGGACGATCTCGTTGCCGCGGAACGAGAACGACAGGTTGGAGATGCCGCCGCTGGTCCGGACGCCGGGGCAGCGCTCCTTGATGCGCGGCAGGGCGTCGATGAACGCCTTCGCGTACCCGTTGTGCTCGGAGATGCCGGTCGCGACGGCGAGGACGTTCGGGTCGAACACGATGTCCTCGGCGGGGAACCCGGCCTTCTGCGTGAGCAGGTCGTAGGCGCGCCCGCAGATCTCCACCTTGCGGTCGGCCGTGTCGGCCTGGCCCGTCTCGTCGAACGCCATCACGACGACGCCGGCGCCGAAGTCGCGGACGCGGCGGGCCTGCTCCAGGAACTGCTCCTCGCCCTCCTTGAGGCTGATGGAGTTGACGACGCCCTTGCCCTGGACGGTCTTCAGCCCCGCCTCCAGGACGCTCCACCGCGAGCTGTCCACCATGATCGGGATGCGGGCCACCTCGGGCTCGGTCGCGATCAGGTTCAGGAACGTCGTCATCTCCTGCTCGCTTTCGAGCAGGTCGGCGTCCATGTTGACGTCGAGGAGGTTCGCGCCGCCGCGCACCTGGTCCAGCGCCACGGCCACCGCGCCCTGGTGGTCGCCGGCCTCGATGAGCCTGCGGAACCGCTTGGAGCCGGTGACGTTCGTCCGCTCGCCGATCATGACGAAGCCGGTGTCCGGGCCGATCTCGAACGGCTCCAGGCCGCTGAAGCGGGACGCCTTGGCGGGCTTCGCGACGTCGCGGGGAGCCGCGTCGCGGACGGCGCCGGCGATGCGGGCGATGTGGGCGGGGCCCGTCCCGCAGCAGCCGCCGACCGCGTTGACCATGCCGGACGCGGCGAAGTCGCCGAGGTGGGCGCCCGTCTCGTCCGGCGTCTCGTCGTAGCCGCCGAACGCGTTCGGCAGGCCGGCGTTCGGGTGGCAGGCGGTGTAGGTGCCGGCGACCCGGGCCAGGTCCTCCACGTGCGGGCGCATCTGCTCGGCGCCCAGCGAGCAGTTCACGCCGACGACCAGGGGCTCGGCGTGCTCGATGGACCGCCAGAACGCCTCGACGGTCTGGCCGGACAGCGTCCGCCCGCTCAGGTCGACGATCGTCACCGAGATCCACAGCGGCAGTTCGGGGGCGACCTCGCGGGCGGCGGCGATCGCGGCCTTCGCGTTCAGCGTGTCGAAGATCGTCTCGATGAGGAGGAGGTCGACGCCGCCCTCGGCCAGCCCGGCGATCTGCGCGGCGTAGGAGTCCTTGACCTGGTCGAACGTGAACGCGCGGTAGGCCGGGTCCTCTACCCGCGGCGACAGGGAGAGCGTGACGTTCAGGGGGCCGACGGAGCCGGCGACGAACCGCCCGCCGAACTCGTCGGCGGCCCGGCGGGCGAGGCGGGCGCCCTCGACGTTCATCTCGTGGACCAGGCCCTCAAGGCCGTAGTCGGCCTGGCCGATGCCGGTCGCCGTGAACGTGTTGGTCGTCGTGATGTCGGCGCCGGCCTCAAGGTACTGCCGGTGGACGTCCAGGATGACGTCGGGGCGGGTCAGGTTCAGCAGGTCGGGGTCGCCGGTGACGTCCTTCGGATGGTCGGCGGCGATGCGGTCGCCGCGGTAGTCCTCCGGGGACAGGCCCGCGCCCTGGAGCATCGTGCCCCAGGCTCCGTCGAGGACGGCGATCCGCTGGTCAAGAAGCTCGCGAAGTTTTGTGTCGTTGATTTCGAGCACCTCCCGTTGCAGTGGGAGGCGCCCTTGTCGTCACGAACCCGGGCCGAGCGTGGCGGGCTCTCGCCCGTTGCAGCGCCTCTCGGCCTCTCATCGAGATTACATAACCGAGCGCGGCATGTCCTGTCAGGGGCGCCAATCATCTCGGTATGCGGGATGGGACGCGTACGGGAGTGCGAGGCAGCGCAGGACGGTCTCCCGAACGGCCTGCGCGGCCTCGAGTCCGGGCGTTCGGTGGCCCTGGTCCAGGATCCACGCCTGTTTCTCGTAGTCGTCGACGATCCGGCGCCTGGCCGCTACCTCGGCGAGCGCACGCGACGGGTCGTGGCGGGCGATGTGCTCGGCGTACGCCTCGTTCTCCGCCGACGCGACGAACCCCGGTTCGCCTTCCGCGTCGGTGTGGACCGTGCCGGAGGGCGTGGCCTTCCAGGGGGTGCCGGAGCAGGCTCGGGCGATCTGCTCGTCCCTCGCCAGCCGCGCTCGGAGGAACTCCACCAAATCCATGGGGCCATCCTGCCCCGTGCGTGGGACAGGACGACCCCGCGGATTCAAAGCGAACCCGTCACGCGGCACCGTGCGTGGTCAGGCGGCGCAGTTGCCCTCGGTGGGCTTGCCGGCGAAGCGGTCGGTGAGGAACGCCATCGCGTCCGGCCAGCTCCAGATCATGCCGGTGGCGTGCTCGGCGAGCGTGTAGGTCTTCCACGTCACGTTCGCGCCCTTGGCGCACCACGCCTTGTGGAGCGTGTCGGCCTGCTCGAACGGGATGATCTGGTCGTAGACGGCCTGCGTCTGGAGCACCGGGACGCCCGGGGCCGTCCCGCCGAGCTTGTTGGCGTCCAGCGCCGCCTGCCACTCCGGCGTGTTCAGCGGGTCGCTGGTCGAGTAGTCGCCGATCTTCTTGAACGCGGTGTCGATCAGCGTGGAGGCGCCGTCGACGCTGGCGAGGCACATGTCCTGGGCCTTCTGCAGCAGCTCGCGGCCCCTGTCGTTGAGGTACTTCTCCAGGTCCAGCTCCGGGTAGGCGGCGTCGTAGCCGACCGCCGACATGAACATCAGCGCGACGAACAGCGACCCGTCCAGGTTCGCGGCGACCGCGCGGAGATCGGACGGGACTCCCCCGGCGAAGACGCCCTTGAGGTCGAGTTCCGGCGCGTAGGACTGTGCCAGCTGCGCCGCCCAGCCCGTCGACGTCCCGCCCTGCGAGTAGCCCCAGAGCCCGACCGGTGCGCCGCCGAGACCGGCTTCGGGGAGCTGCTGCGCGGCCCGCACCATGTTCAGGACGGCCTTGCCCTGCGAGCGGCCGACCTCGTAGGTGTGCTGGCCGGGGGTGCCGAGGCCTTCCATGTCGGTGACGGCGACCGCCCATCCGTGGCTGAGCGCGTCGGTGATCATCAGCGCCTCGTAGTCCAGGCCCTGGGTGAGGGTGTAGGACGGGGCGCACGAGTCGCCGAGGCCGCGCGTGCCGACGGCGTAGGACACGAGGGGCCTCTCGCCCTCGCCCGTCCACGCCTTGGTCGGGACGAGCACGATGCCCGACACGGCGGTCGGCGTGCCGTGCACCGTCTCCGACCGGTACAGGACCTGCCATGACTTGACGCCCTCGTACGGCGACTTGCCGAACGGGTCGACCGTGAATACCGCCGGCCGCGACCGGATGATGTCGCCCGGCTCGCCCTGCGGGAGGGGCGAGGGCGGCTTGTAGAACGGATCCTCGGCGGGAGGCTTGGCGTCCTGGGGAGCCGCGCTGGCCGGGCCCTGGAGGGCGGTCGCCGTCAGGGCCACCCCGATACAGGACACCAGCACGGTGCGCAGGACACGGCGGACTTTGGTGGACATGGCCCGTAACCCTTCGTCGTCCCCCTTGCCGTCCTGGTGACGGTGAGCCGACGTTAACGCAATTGGACACTTACTCCAATGAAGGTGGGGACGAGACCGGCGGCGCCGGATGTGTGCCGGCGTGACAAGATCCGGGCATCAGCGCAGCGAAGGAAACGCGGCGTGGACCTGGCGTCCGGGGCCAAGGCCGCACGGTCCCGGACGCCGGGGGTTCCGGCGCGACGCGGTTCAGGCGACGCGGTTCAGGCGACGCGGTTCTTGGCGGCCATGCAGATCCGGGCCAGGTCGTTGAGGGCGTCGGCGCGGCGCTCGTCCAGGGAGCGGCGGTCGCCCGGGGCCGCTTCGGCGAGGGTGTCGATGACCAGGGAGAAGACGGGCCATTCGGCGGGGCCGATGGCGCCCTGGAAGTCGACGCCGTCCTCAAGGTCGTCCAGGTCGAGGTTGCGGGCGAAGGTGGCGAGTGCGGCCTCGGCCGCGACGACGCCGATGCGCATCGCCATCGCGGCCGGCTCGCGATCGAGGGAGCGCGCGCTGCTAGAACCCATGTTCGATAATCTAGAACATGCGAGCGACTCGCGTCGAACGTCTGGTCGAAACCGTTATCCGACGATCGCCTGCTGGAAGAGGTAGGTGTGCGTGAAGTGCAGGACGCCGTCGGTCTCGCTCGGACGCATTCCCGTCGCGGGGCCGCCGTCCAGTTCGTCCTGCAGTTCCCGCCTGATCTGCGCGGCGACGTCGTCGGGGGTCTCGGAGAACTCGAGCCAGGGGTCGAGCGGGCGGGTGTACTCGAACCGGTCGGCGCGCTTCACCTCCGCGCCGGAGGACGTGACGAGTTCCGTGATCTGCGATTCGGTGAGCGCGGTGCCGTGTGAGGGGTCGCGGAGGCGTTCGATGCGGTCGGGGTCGCCGTCGAGTCCGTCCGGGCGGACGAGGTCGGCGATGATCAGCGCGGCGCCGGGGCGGCTGACCCGGGCCATCTCCTTCACGACGGCCTCCGGGTCGGCGACCTGGTGCAGGGAGAAGCGGGTGACGACGAGCGTGAACGACCGGTCGAGGTAGGGCAGGGCGGTGGCGTCGCCGTGCGTGAAGGTGACGTTCATGAGCCCGGCGTGGTCGGCGTCGCGTTTGCCTTCGGTGAGCATCGCCGGTGTGAGGTCGAGGGCCGTCACATGGCGGACGCGGCGGGCGATCGCGCGGGACACGAGCGCGGTGCCGGCCGCGACTTCGAGGACGACGTCCTCAAGGTCGAGTTCGGGCTCCATGAAGTGGACGAGCCGGTCCAAATGACGGGTGAACGCGGCGTTCCGCGCCGGGTCGGCGAACCCGGCCGCCTGCTTGGAGAACTCCCGTACGACCTTCTCGTCATGAGTAACCGTCACGCCGCCTCCCTCGAATTGATGCCCGGATCATCCCCGAAAGCACGCACGGTGAACAGAGGGAGGTGAGACTCATCACTCCACATTCTTGGACAGATCAGGCGGCGGGTACGCCGTCCAGGAGCGCGGCGAGGCCGTCCGCGTCGAGCAGGTCGGCCGGACGGACGGTGACGTTCGCGCTGACGTAGTGGAACGCCGCGCTGACCTCCCCGACGTCCACGCCGGCCAGCTCCGCCCATGCCAGCCGGTACGCGGCGAGCTGCACCGACACGAAGCGGGCCTCGTCACCGGACGGGGGCGAGCCGGTCTTCCAGTCGACGACCTCGTACACGCCGTCCGCGGAGCGGAACACGGCGTCCATGCGGCCCCGGATCAGGCGGTCGCCGATGATGGTCTCGAACGGGACCTCGATGTCGAGCGGCTCGCGCGACGCCCACTCCGACTGCTCGAAGCGGGAGCGCAGCCGCTCCAGATGCGTGTCGTCGGCGGCGCCCTCGTCGGCGGCGCCGGGCAGCTCGTCGGGGTCGAGGAGGCGCTGCTGCCCCCAGCGGCTCTCCAGCCAGGCGTGGAACGCGGTGCCGCGCCGCGCGTACGGGGCGGGCTGCCGCGGCATCGGGCGGCGGATCTGCCGGGCGAGGGCCGCCGGGTCGCGGGCGAGCGACACCAGCGACGACACCGACAGGTGCGCGGGCAGGTCGACGAGCAGGCCGTCGCCGCCGCGTCCGCGGTCGCGTTCGGCGAGCAGCAGCTCGACGTCGCGCGCCCACGCGGACATGCGGGCGCGGTCGGCGTCGGCCAGGCCGGAGTCGCCGGCCCAGTGCCGCGTCCGCCCGGCCATCTCGTCCTCGACCATGCGGGCGGCCTCGACGACCGCCTCGTACCGTTCGCGGGCGGAGATGTCGGAGTGGCCGCGCCCGCCCGGCGCCACCGGCCACTGCGCCTCGTCGGGGTCGGTGAGCAGCGGGTTGGCGGCGCCCTCCTCCGGCGGGTCGGCCCATGTCACCACGGATCCGGCGCCGGCCAGGCAGACCGCCCGTACCTCGTCGAGGAACGGGGACGGGCCGAGCGGGCGGCCGGACGACCCCCACCGGTAGCCGGTGGTGATCAGGAGGCTGGACGCGCGGGTGACCGCGACATAGGCCAGCCGCCTCTCCTCCCGCAGGTCGCGTTCGAGGCACGCCTGGTCGAACGCGGCGAGGTCGTCCTTGTCCAGGCCGGTCAGCGGGGGCAGGTCGGCGCGGTCGCCGCGCAGCATGAACGGCAGGACGCGCGGGTTCGCGGTCCAGCGGGTGGCGTTCTGCGGCGGCGACGGGAAGATCGAGCCCTTGGCGGGGGCGCCGTTCTTCTGCGGGACGTACGACAGGCCGGGCACGACGACCACCGGCCATTCGAGCCCCTTCGACGCGTGGACGGTGAGGAGCTTGACGCTGTCGGTCTCCCCGACCCGGCCCGCCTCCAGCCCGAACTCCTCCGTCTCGGCGGCCTTCAGGTAGGCGAGGAACGCGCCGAGCGTCGGGTCCTCGGCGTCGCCGGCGAACGTGGCGGCGGCGTCGATGAACGCGTCCAGGTCGGCGCGGGCGGTGACGGGGTCGAGCCCGGAACGCGCGGCGACCTCGATGTCGAGCCCGAGGGCGCGTTCCACCTCGTTGACGAGGTCGGGCAGCGGCAGCCCGACCTGGCCGCGCAGCATGCGCAGCTCGTCGCGGAGCCGGCGCAGCCGCCCGTGGCCCTCCGGGGAGTAGAGCTCCGGCGGGCCGAGGTCGTCGAGCGCGTCGACGAGGCTGCCGGTCTCCTGGTTCAGCTCGCTGACGAGCTGGCGCAGCGGGTCTTCGCCGTCCTCCGGCGGTGCGGGCTCGGGTCCCTCCGGCTCGTCCTCCTGTGTCTCCGGTGTCTCCGGTGTCTCCGGCGGTGTGATGTCCCGTGCCGCCTCCTGGGCGAGGGTTCGGGCGCGCCGGCCGAGGGCGACGAGGTCGCGCGGGCCCAGGCGCCAGCGCGGGCCGGTGAGGAGCCGGGCCAGGGACGCGCCCGCCGTCGGGTCGTGCATGGCGCGGAGCGTGGCGACGACGTCCTGTACCTCGGGGACGGTGAGGAGCCCGCCGAGGCCGACCACCTCGACCGGGATGCCGCGCGCCTCCAGGGCCCGCCGGATGAGCGGGAACTGCGACCGTTTCCGGGCGAGGACGGCGACGTCGGAGTACCGGAGCGGCTCCGCCTGCGGGCCGCCGTCGGGTGCCGTCTCCGGGTCGGCTGCCATGAGCCCCGCGATGCGGGCGGCGATGCGGTCGGCCTCGTCCTCGACGGTGGGGAACAGCGCGCACTCGACACGCCCGCGGTTCTCGCGCCCCGCGCCGGGGACGAGCCGGGGCACTGCCTTCGTGTCGGCCCGCAGCTCCTCCTGGACCTTGGCCGCCGCCTCCAGGATCTGCTCGCCGTTGCGGAACGACCGGCTCAGCTGGACGACGGGCGCCGGAACCGGACGCCCGCCGGCCACGCCCGGCTGCGACGGGAAGTCGTACGCGAACCGCAGCAGGTTCCCGGCGCTGGCGCCGCGCCAGCCGTAGATCGACTGGCACGGGTCGCCCACCGCCGTCACCGGGTGCCCGCCGGCGAACAGCGACGTGAGCAGGACGAGCTGCGCCTGGCTCGTGTCCTGGTACTCGTCGAGCAGGACGACGGAGAACCGCGACCGTTCGATCATCCCGACCTCGGGATGCTTGTGGGCGATCCGCGCGGCGAGGGCCATCTGGTCGCCGTGGTCGATGACCTCCCGGCCGGCCTTGGCCCGCCCGTACGCCTCGATGAGCGGCATCATCTGCTCGCGGACGGCGTGCTTGGCGAGGATGTCGCGCTGGGCCTTGAGCGGTTTCCGCACCGCGGCGAAGCGTTCGTCCAGCCATGTCCCGACCCTGCGGACGTCCTCGGCCGTCCGCAGATGCTCCGAGAGGTCTCCGGCCAGCTCCATGACGGCCTTGGTGACGGTGTCGGGCTGCCATTCGATGCGGTCCATCGGGCCGTTGTAGGCGTCGACGACCCGTGAGCAGATCTGCCAGGCCACCGCCGGTGAGATCAGCCGCATCGTCGGTTCGAGGGCCTCGCGCAGCGCGTGGTCGCCGAACAGCCGCGCGGCGTACGCGTGGTACGTCGACACCATCGGCTCGCCGTCGAACAGGGACTCGCCGCCGAGCCGCTCCAGCTCGTCGCCCGGCAAAACCTCGCGCAGCTTGTCGAGCCGTTTGCGCACGCGCACGCCCAGCTCCGCGGCGGCCTTACGGGTGAAGGTGAGGCCGAGGACGCGTTCCGGCCGGACGAAGCCGTTCGCGACCAGCCACACCACCCGTGCGGCCATCGTCTCGCTCTTACCGGACCCGGCGCCCGCGATCACCGCCATCGGCGCCATCGGCGCCTCGATCACCCGGGCCTGCTCCTCGGTCGGCTCCGGGATCTCCAGCAGCCGGGCCAGCTCTCCCGGCGTGATCACCCCACTCCCCCCGAGCCAGTCCCCGACAGCTAATCCGCTACTTGGCCGCCCTCGTCATGAACAGGGCAGCAAGAGCGTACGGGACAGGTGCGACACTTGTCGTTCGCCCGCGCCTGGAAGACATCGCTGGCCATGCCGGTCGCGACGACCTCGATGAGCTTCTTCGGCCACTCGGGGTCCTCGTCGTCGGCGGGCGGCGGCTGCTCCTGCTCGCGCGCCTTGGCGGTGAACGCCGCCTTGCCGACCTGGACGAGCTTCGCACCGCCGGGCTCGATCAGCCCGTGCCGCTCGAACGCGCCCAGCATCACCGCGTACTGGTAGACGCCGAGCTGCGGGTGGCGGGCCAGGTCGTCCTTGGGGACGGCGGTGGAGGACGTCTTGACGTCGATGATGACCGCGCGGCCCTGCTCGTCGCGTTCGGCGCGGTCGATGCGGCCCTTGATGACGACGCGGCCCAGGTCGACCTTGAACGACTCCTCCAGCGCGACGACCTCGTTGGGGTTGTCGTGGTGCCAGGTGAGGAACTTGTCGACCATCCGCGTGGCCTGCTCGCGCTGCTTCTCCGAGTACCACGAGCTGCGAAACTCCAGATCGTTCCAGATCTCGTCGAGCCGCTCGGCGACGTGGACCTCGCTGATGCCGTCGTCCGCGCCGGCCATCTCGGCGACCGCGTGGATGACCTTGCCCATCGTGCTGTACTCGTTGGGCCCGCCGTCCTGCGCGCCGACCGCGGAGGCGAGCAGCCAGCGCAGCCCGCACGTGGTGAACGCCTCGACCTGGGACGGCGAGATGGTGATCTGCTCGTCCTCGTCGAACGCGGGCCCCGGATCGGACAACGCGGTGATGGCGTACCAGTTCTCCGGTTTCGCGCCCCGCACGCCCGCGCGGGCGAGGCGCGCCAGGTGCCCGGCGGCGGCGCGTCTCAGCGGCTCCGGGCGGGACGGGTCGGCGACGGCGGACCGCAGGTCCGCGACCAGCGCGGACAGCGAAAGCCACCGGGTCTTCTCGTCGAGCTGCGACTGCTCGATCGCGCCTGGGAGCAGTTCGTTGAGGAACCGGGACGGCCGCTCCTCGGTGTCGTCGCCGCCGACCGCCGTGACGACCAGCCGTCTCCGGGCGCGGGTGACGGCCACGTAGAACAGGCGGCGTTCCTCGTCCAGCATCTTCGCCGCCATGGACGCACCGGCCGCGGCCTCGCCGTCCGGCTCGGACCCGGCGGCGTGCTCGACCATCTCCTCGACGCCCAGCAGCGACCCGCGCAGCCGCACGTCGGGCCAGACGCCCTCCTGGACGCCGGCGACGACGACCACGTCCCATTCCAGGCCCTTCGAGCGGTGCGCGGTGAGGATCCGGACGGCCTCGCCCTGGGGCGCCTGCTCGGCGAGCGTGTCACCGGCGATCTCCTGGGACGCGATGTTGTCGACGAACAGTTCGGGCCCCGCCTGGGGCAGCCGGTCGACGAACCGTGCGGCATGGTCGAACAGCGCCACGACGGCGTCGAGGTCGCGGTCGGCCGCCGCGCCGCGCGTCCCGCCCTTGACGCTCTGCCCGAGCAGCACGTCGGCCTGGCCGCTCTCCTGCCACACGGCCCACAGCACGTCCTCGGCGGTGCCGCCTTCGTGGACGCTGCGCCGCGCCACATCGATGAGGTGCGCGATCCGTTCGGCCGGGGCGCGGACCTTCTCGTGGACGAGTATCAGCTCACGCGGGTCGTCGACCGCCGCGATCAGCAGCTCACCGAGCGGACGCTGACCGCCCGACAGCTCCTCCAGGTCGCGCAGGGCGCGCTTCAGGCGGCGCATGGCGAGGGCGTCGGCTCCGCCCAGCGGGCCCGTCAGGAGGTCTTCCGCGACGACCTCGTCCAGATATCCCTTCTTCAGCGCCGCGCGCAGCAGGATCAGGAACGGCCGGACGGCGGGTTCGCTGATCAGGGGGACCTCGTCGCCCGCGACGACCACCGGCACACCGGCCTGGGCGAGCGCACGCCGCAGCACCGGGACCTGCCGCACGGCGCTGCGCACCAGGACCGCCATCCGCGACCACGGGACGCCGTCCAGCAGGTGGGCGCGGCGCAGTTCGTCCGCGACCAGGGCCGACTCCTGGCTTTCGGAGTCGGCGATCACGGCGCGTACTTCATCGGGGGGTCCAGGGGGGTCGCCCCCCCTGAAAGACGCAGCGCGTACTTCATCGGGGGGTCCAGGGGGGTCGCCCCCCCTGAACGACGCAGCGCGTACTTCGCCGTCGTCCAGTTCCTCTACGGGATGCAGCGCGCGGTGTTCGGCGGCGCCGGCGGTGCCCGCGGGGAGGCGGCGTGCGATGCGGCGGGACGCGGTGAGGATCTCGGGGCCCATCCGGCGGCACGTCCGCAGCGCCACGACGGGCGCGGGGTCGCCGTCCAGCGTGGGGAAGCGGTTGGGGAACTCCTGGATGCCGCGCACGTCTGCGCCCCGGAACCCGTAGATGGACTGGTCGGGGTCGCCGACGACGACGAGGTCGCGGCCGTCTCCGGCGAGGTAGTGCAGGAGGGCTTCCTGCGCGGGGTCGGTGTCCTGGTACTCGTCGACGAACACGACGTCGTAGGCGTCCTGCTCCCGGATCCGGACTTCCTCGTCCGCGAGCATGCCGGCGGCCATGTGGATCAGCTCGCCGTAGTCGTAGGTGGGGACGGGGTCCAGCGCGAACCGGTCGGCGTACCGGTCCATGAACGCGCCGATGGCGGGCCAGTCGTCGCGTCCGCGCATGCGTCCGAGCGCGATGAGGTCTTCGGCGATGTACTGCCGCTCGACGGCCCGCAAGGTGAAGTCGCGCAGTTCCTCGGCGAACCCGCGCGTCGCCAGCGCGGCCCGCAGCCGGTCCGGCCAGTCGCGCGCCCCGTCCGCCAGCTCCCCCTCCAGCAGGCGCCGCACTTCCAGGAGCTGCTCCGGCCCGGACAGCAGCCGCGGGGCCGGCTCTTCGTTCACCACGGCGTCGCGCCTGAGCAGCGCGTAGGCGTAGCTGTGGAAGGTGAGGGCCAGCGGCGTCCGCGTCGTGCGGTGCAGCCGCCCCGTGATCCGCTCCCGCAGCTCCCCCGCCGCCTTACGGCTGAACGTCAGGACGAGCACGCGCTCCGGGTCGGCGCCGCGGTTCTCGATGCGGTCGACGACCGCCTCGACGATCGTCGTGGTCTTCCCGGTGCCGGGACCGGCCAGCACCAGCATCGGCCCGCCGGCATGCTCCACCACCCGCCGCTGCTGCTCGTCGAGCACGGGCGGGACGGCCCGCGCGGGGCCCGCGCGGCGCACGAGACGGTAGGAGGCAGACGGCACAACAGTTCATTGGAACAGATCACCGTGACTGTTCTGGCCAGAACACACGCATGTGGCGAAGCTGGCCGGGCCCGCTGGCCGCGTCAGGACGGCCCCGGCCAGCGGGCTTGGGTCATGTCGACACGGCGGCCGTCGGGGCGCAGGGGCGTTCCCTCTGCGCGGTAGTGCTCGTGGGCGCGTCCCTCATGGCATTGCGGCGGACTCCCGTCCGCCCGGATGACCCGCCACCACGGGACCCCGCCCCCGTACAGGGACATCACCCGCCCGACCTGCCGGGGCCCGCCCCGCCCGACCAGCTCGGCGACATCGCCATAGGACAGGACGCGGCCCGGCGGGATCAGCTCGACCGCGTCCAGGACCGCCTCGGCGTACTCGTCAGGATCTCCATGCACCCGCCAATTCTGCCCCTCGCGCTCCGGTAGGCCGATCACGCGTGCTGTGGAGGACCGCCCGCCGGGCCGGGTGGCCTGGGCGGCGGCGGCCCCGGCGGGTTGAACTGCGGACGGCCCTGCGGCCGCTGCTGCCCGGAAGGCGGGCGCTGCTGCTGCCCGAAAGGCGGGCCGTACGGGTCACCGCGCGCCGGGAGGGGCCGCGGGCCTCCGCGCGGCGGGCCCCCCATGGGCCACGGGCCCCCAGCCGGGACGGGCTGCGGGCCCGCCGGAGGGCCTACCGCCGTCCGGGGGTGGCGGCGCCGGAACGTCACCGAGATCGCGACCGCGGCGATCGTCCCGCCGATCCCGGCCACCACGATCCCTATGATCAGCGGGCTGACCCAGGCGGGCCGCTCGATCACCTCGACGGGCCCGGGGGCGTCCTTCCCGAACCGCTGCCCGTCGGGCTTGCTCTTCGCCCCGCCGGCACCGGCGGAGGCCAGCTCCCCCGCCGCCGCCAGGGCACGGGACGCGTGCACCTCGCCGAACCCGACCTCGGCGTTGTAGCCGCCCGACGGGCCGTGCTTCGTGCTCTGGATCAGCGCCTGGGCGATCAGCGCCGGCGTCAGCTTGGGGTACTTCGCACGGATCAGCGCGACGATCCCGGAGACGATCGCGCTGGAGTCGCTGGTGCCGCTGCTCAGGAAGTACTGGCCGCCGGGCCCGGCGACCGGCAGGCCCTTCCCCGGCGCGGACAGCAGCACCGAGAAGTTGCGGTTGGAGAACGGCGCGCGGGAGTGGTCCCCCTCGGTCGCGGCGACCGCGATGACTCCCGGGTAGGACGCCGGGTAGGAGTACGGCGCGAACCCGTCGCCGTCGAGGGCGCGCTCCTCGTCGCCCTCGTTGCCGACCGCGGAGACCACCACGATGCCCTTGCCCATGGCGTAGCCGATGGCGGCGCGCTCCTCGCCGACCTCGTTGTCCTTGCCGAGCGAGAGGTTGATCACGTCGGCGCCGTGGTCGGCGGCGTAGCGGATGCCGCGGGCCACCGAGTCGTCGGCGCCGTCGGACGTCCGGTAGCGGAGGAAATTCGGGTCCTCCGGCTCGCTGATCACCCGGACGGACAGGACGCGGGCCTCCGGCGCCATGCCGATGACCCCGTCGCGGCGGCCGGGGCCGTGGCCGTGCCCGGCGATCAGCGACGCCATCGCGGTGCCGTGCTCCCGCGTCGGGGTCGTCCCGCCGTCGATCTCTTCGAGCATGTTGGGGCCGGTGGTGACCGACCCGGCCAGGTCGGCATGGCCGGCGTTGACGCCGGAGTCGACGACGGCGACCGTCACGCCCTTACCCTTGGTGATCTTCCACGCGGCGTCCATGCCGAGGGTCTCGAAGAAGGGCCGCTGCCGGTCGCGGACCAGGTCGGCGTGCGCGGGGACGGGCATGAGCCACGTCCCGCCCAGCGCCACCGCGAAGACGGCGGCCACGGCGCGCCGGGGCCTCGGCACTCGGGTCAGCATCACCCTCCTGTCAGCACTCCCACTCGGGTTTGGAGCAGTCGGGCAGGGCCTTGGCGGCCAACGCCCGTGTGACCACATGGGCGATCTGCGGCGCCAGGAGGAACGGCTCACCCGGCCGCTCCTTCTTCACCGCGGCCGCGGGACGGCCGTCGGTCTGGCCCGACGTCGTCAGCACGACGTACGGCCCGCCGCGGTCGATGGTCCGGTCTTGCCGGGCCTCGTCGGTGAACCGGGCGGACGCCGTCCCCGGGAACGGCGCCGCGTGCAGCGCGGGACGCACCGAGCCGGAACCGTCCGGGCCCTTCGAGCCGGGCAGTTCCTTGTACGCCTTGTCGGCCTTCCACGGATCAGGGAACGCCACCACGCCGATCGTGACGACGACGCCCAAAAGCTGGTCGACGTAGGTGGCGCGCAGAACGGCCTTGCAGCCGTGCCTGCGGATGGTCTTCGCGATCTGGGCGTCCACGGCCTGCGCACACCCGGTGTCCGGGACGATGCCCGTCCGGGCCGCGTACTCGCTGTGCCCCGTCTGCGGCCTGTAGGGGAGCCGCTCGGGGAAGATGCGCTGCGCGGGCCACGCCTGCCAGCGGCGCGCCACCTCCTTGTTCGCGGCCAACTGCAGTTCCGCGTTGGTGGGCTCGCGGTTGAGGGTCGCCCAGGCGCCGGTGAAGGAGATCCCGGTGGTGACCAGGTAGCAGCATCCGACGACGAGGGCCACGACCATCCACTGCCGTCCGCGCAGGCCGAGCACCGTCACGGGCCGGCCGGGCGGAGGACCCGGGGGACCCGCGTACGGGCCCGCGCGATGACCGTACGGCGGCCCGCCGGGCATGCCGGGAGGGTACGGGGGCCGCGGCGGGGGCGGCTGCTGGGAGGGGGGCAGGAATGCCACAACAGTCAAGATTAACTGTGCTTCGCGACATTCCGCCCTGACATTCGGGTGAGGGGCCCGTCCGGGGCGTCCGCCGCCCGGGAATGCGGCGGCACATGGCAAGGTTGTGCGGGGTGAGGACGATGACGTCCCGCCCCCTAACACAGCCGAGCGTCAGCACAGGAGCACCCACCGTGTCGTTGCCACCTCTGGTCGAGCCCGCAGCGGAGCTCACCCGCGACGAGGTCAACCGCTACTCGCGACACCTGATCATCCCCGACGTGGGCATGTCCGGGCAGAAGCGACTGAAGAACTCCAAGGTCCTGATCGTGGGCGCCGGCGGCCTCGGCTCCCCCGCGCTGCTCTATCTCGCCGCCGCCGGGGTGGGCACCCTCGGCGTCATCGACTTCGACGTCGTGGACGAGTCCAACCTGCAGCGGCAGATCATCCACAAGCAGTCGTCCCTCGGCAAGCCGAAGGTCGAGTCCGCCGCCGAAGCCGTCCGTGAGATCAACCCGCTGATCAACGTGGTGCCGCACAACACCGCGCTCGATCGCGACAACATCATGGACATCTTCGCCGACTACGACCTGATCCTCGACGGCACCGACAACTTCGCGACCCGCTACATGGTGAACGACGCGGCCGTCCTGCTCGGCAAGCCGTACGTGTGGGGCTCGATCTACCGCTTCGACGGCCAGGCTTCCGTCTTCTGGGCCGAGCACGGCCCCTGCTACCGCTGCCTCTACCCCGAGCCCCCGCCGCCCGGCATGGTCCCGTCCTGCGCGGAGGGCGGCGTCCTCGGCGTGCTGTGCTCCTCGATCGGCTCCATCCAGGTGAACGAGGGCATCAAGCTCCTCACCGGCATCGGCGAGCCCCTCGTCGGCCGCCTGATGATCTACGACGCGCTGGAGATGACGTACCGGTCGGTCAAGGTTCGCAAGGACCCCGAGTGCCCGCTGTGCGGCAAGAACCCGACGCAGACCGACCTCCTTGAGGACTACGAGGCGTTCTGCGGCGCGGTCTCCGAAGAGGCCACCGAGGCCGTGAAGGACGCCACGATCACCGTCCTCGACCTCAAGGCCATGCAGGACAACGGCGACGACATCTTCCTGGTGGACGTCCGCGAGCCCAACGAGTACGAGATCGTCTCGATCCCGGGCGCGACGCTGATCCCGAAGGGCGAGTTCCTCAACGGCTCCGCCCTCGAACGACTGCCCCAGGACAAGAAGATCGTCCTGCACTGCAAGTCGGGCGTCCGCTCCGCCGAGGCCCTCGCCGTGGTCAAGAACGCCGGCTTCGCCGACGCCGTCCACGTGGGCGGCGGCGTCCTGGCCTGGGTCAACCAGATCGACCCCAGCCAGCCGTCCTACTGAGGCACCCAAAGGCCCCCGGACTCTTCGAGAGTTCCGGGGGCCTCGCTATGTCAGGCTCATGGCACCGGCGAGAGCCAGACCAGATCCGAGACCATCCGCCGCGACGCGCTCTCCGGAGTGAGCCACCGCCCGAACCCCCGCCCGCTCAACGGCACCGTGGCAGCCGACCCATCCGGCAGGACGATCCCGTAAGCCACAACCTCCTCCAAGACGGCATCGTCCTCGCCGAGGACCTCCCGCACGAGAGCGAACAGCCTCGGCGCCACACCTCCACCAAGCGCCACGGCCCACTCCGCCACGTCCGCGTGGTAGACAGTCGGTAGTTCGGATTCGTGGACGTCATCCATCCGGGTGCTCCCTTCCGAGCGACCGGGCCGGGACGGACGTAGCCGCCAAGCGTTGATCCGTCCCGGCTCACCCTCATTTGCGGAACTCACTGCATCCATCTGGACACTGTCGGTATAGTCGCATCGCATACAACACAGGGCAAGTTGCTTTGAGTAATTCGCTCCAGGACTTCCGAGCGATCATGGAAGGCTGAAAGATGGCGGCTACATCCAGGCCGGGGACCCTCCGTTCGCAGTGGCTGGGACAGCAACTCCGCGAACTTCGCGACAGCAAGGGAATCCTCCTCAAGGAGGCCGCCGAGTACCTGCAGCGCGACACCGCGACGCTCAGCCGGTACGAGACGGGCTTCTACCCGATCCGACGTCCCGACCTGCTCGCGCTCCTCGACCTGTACGGAGTCTCCAACCCGGCACTTCGCGAGAAGCTGCTCAACCTCAGCAAGGACGTCTGGCAGAAGGGCTGGTGGGACGGGTACGCCGACGACGTCGCAGGTTCCCTGATCGACTACGTCTGGCTGGAGTCCCGCGCCACCCACATCCGGTCATATGCGGCAATGGTCGTGCCCGGCCTCCTTCAGTCTCCTGCGTACGCCGACCGTGTAATCCAGGCAGACGAGTACGAGGCCACGGACGAGCAGATCAAACGTTGGTACGAACTCCGCATGACGCGCCAGCAGGTCTTGCACAAGACTGACCCGCCGCATGTGACCGCCATCCTGGACGAGGCCGTGCTGCGTCGCAGGGTCGGGGCACCGCATGTCACCAAGGATCAACTTCGCCACCTGATCAAGCTCTCGGCGTCGCCGACAGTGGACATCCGAGTGCTCCCACTGGGGGCCGGAAAGCTGGCGAGCGTTTACGGAAGCTTCGAGATCTTCCGGATGCCGAGCCCCTTCCCCGAGGTCGGCTACACAGAGACGCTGGCGGGTGCGATCTACACCGAGGCACCCGACATTTCGCGATTCGTCCATGCCTACGATGGCCACATGGCCATGGCCCTCGGGTCGGCCGAATCCGTTGCGATGATCGCGGCGATAGCGGAGGAGGAGCGTTGAGCACGACAGAACCACGCGACACCCTTAACGCCGAAGAACGCACCCACGTCGCCTGGCACATCAGCAGCTACAGCCCCAACGGCGGCGGCAACTGCGTCGAAGCCGGCCCCCTCACGGACGGCACCGACCGCGTCGCCGTCCGCCACAGCCACCGCCCCGACGCCGAAGTCATCCTCTACACCCGCGCCGAATGGCAAGCCTTCCTCGCCGGCGTCCACAACGGAGAATTCGACTTCTTCACCTGAAATGAAACTTCCAGCGCCGCACTCATCAACCGCGAAGCACACGTTCGACGATATTCGCCTCAAGCGTTACGAGGCCCCGTCACCACGTCCTAATCGTTGTTCTCGTAGCCCCTTTGCAGGGCCTGCGCCATGATCTGCGGGAACGGCTCCTCAGCATCGAAAGCCGCCTGGAACAGCGCCCGAAGCATGTCAATGTGCGCCTGCATGGGGCAACGGGGCGAGCGGATTCGCCGACAACGGCGCCGACCCCGGATCGGACGGATTCACCACCGTCACCGGCCCTCCGAGATCCCGGATGCGGCCCCGCCATCGCCGCATACTCCGACTTCGCCGACTCACCAGACCCTGATTGCCACCCGACCCAGCCCCGGCCGGCCTGAGCACGACCCATCCAGCGTTGCGGTCACGCAACGCTATCTCACCTTGCCTCAAGCACCCGAGCTGAATACTTCAACCACAGGCTCTTTTAATCACCGACGCGGCGCGCGATCAACCTGTGACCAGCAAGATTAGGATGAAATCAGCTCAACATTGCTTCAAAACCCGACTCCTCATCATAAGGAATCCCATCAAAGAATTCAACGAAGGTCGACCAGATCAAATTGACTAGCCCCGAGTCGGGCGATCCAGAAAGGACCAACTCACCTAGCGCATTACTTTGACCGACCGCACCATCGGTTGATTCCCGCGAAACACGCGACAACTCGGAGGCTACGACATCGTCGTACAAGCGAAACGTGACGCGACACGCATCGGACGGCGGATCGACCAAAAAATCGACAGCCACCCAAGAAGGCCCTGAAGCAACTGACGCCTCCATAAGAGAAGGAATCCCTTGCCTGAGATAGGAGGAAAATTCACCTCTGAAATCCTCCGCATGGCTTTGAGTGCACCTACAAAAGAACAGGACCTCATATGCCACGATCAACCTCCCCCGCTTACTACATCGATCGTCAGACCCCGATTTTGACGTAGCCAGTTATCAGCCAACTCCTGCTTTGATCCAGCATAACGAGCTCCGGCGCCACCCCACTTGGTCTCTACATACCCTAGCAGATTACCTTTTTTGTCGTGAACCATCAAGTCCAAAGTTCGAGTGCCGTAGGGAGTTACAAAAGTCAAGGCACCCTTGTTCTCTCCGTCTGTCGTTACAATTCTTCCTTGAGACCTCAAAAACGCTGCTACATCATTACGGAAGCCGTCGCCCGCCTTTTTGTTGAGCAGTACGCCGGCCGGTCCACGCGGATCGACCACTTCACAGCCTGCATTGTGAACCAGAACCGGCACCGCATCAACTTCCACATAGTACGTGTGAAAGTTGGCGATGGTGAGGTTGTGGACGCGTTGGTTGTGGGTGGTCCAGTGTTTCGTGGTGGTGACCTGGACGTAAGCGCCAGCGCTAGTACGGAGCCACATCCCGGGCTTGACGTCTACGGCCTCGACCCACGCGTTGATGTCACCAGCGACCCAGAAAGGGTGGTTATCGGTGGCGATGACCACGCCGCTCTTCGGACGCTTGAGGCTAGGCAGGTTAGTAGCGCCAGACTTGGGCTCGTCACCGGTCACTCGCAATCGGAGCGGCGTGTCGGTGTCGATGGTGATCTGGACGAGATTCTTGTCGCCCTTGCTGGTGATGGTGCCGAGTACAGGTTCGGTTGTAAGCATTCAGCTCGGGTGCTTTGAGGCATGGCGAATTAGCGTTGCGTGACCGCAACGCTGGATGGGGCGTGCTCAGGCCGGGGCCGGGTCGGG